>JANRLE010000041.1:0-13644 GCA_033762895.1 Bryobacteraceae bacterium
AGGGGCGCAGCGGGCTGATCGGGCAACTGGAGGTGTCGGTAGGATTCGGGCTGGTGATATAATCAAAGCTGCCCCGATGCGAAGGGGACCAGATCGTTCCAAATCCAGGGTAGGTTTCGATTCACCCGACGAAGGGGCTCCGAAAGGAGCCCCTTCTCATTTGGGAATGCATTTCAACGGACCAAGCCAAGCATGTAAGCGATGAGGAGAATCAGCAGAATCGTCCCCAAACCGGCGCCAGCACCGCCACCCGGACCCCAGCGAGTATGGCCGTAGTAGCCCCCGCCCACGCCGAAGACCAACACCAGAACGATGATGAGTAGTAGCATTGTCGTCAAACTCCTTTCTGTTTCAAGCCCCGTAACCCGGCCTTAAGGAAGTCATCCCTTCTTTGCCGTCACCAGGAGAATGACGCCGCCGATGAGGGCAAGCGCGCCGGCGATAGGAGGCAACGGAACCCGATGCGTTTGTTCTCGAGTAGCGTGAATCGGTCCGATGTCGACGACCTTTTCCCTGGTCGTGTACGTGAAACCTCCCCACGCAAGGCCGAACAAACCAAGAACAATCAAAACCAATCCAAGTGTTTTGTTCACTGCAAGCCTTTCTTTTGGCGATGCCTGATCCTGGTGGCCTTATTCGGTCACGCTGACCGTAAGAGGCCGCGAAGTTCCGTTCCGAAGGCCGAGTACAACTAGTTTTTGCGCTCCCGGGCGGAATACTTGTTCAGCAGGGCAATCAGCCTTGCGGCCGCCGCAGGCGCACGGACGCCCTTCGTCACGATTTCCCTGTTCTCCAGTTTTCTGCCGTAAAGGGTAGCGTTATCGTCGAGGTCCTGCCGCAGCGTTGCGCCCTCCAGGGCGATACCGGCGAACAAGCCCTGCGTTCGCGACCAGGAGAGAATATCAGCGTGCATCTGGGCGTCGGTTTGCGCAGTCGCCGTGCGTCCCACCGGGCCCGCGGCAACCGAGCCTTCCACCCCCAGCGTGAACTTGCTGGAGAGCAATTTGTCCGCTCCCCGCTCATTCATGATCAACATGATGAGATCGGTGGAAGATCCACCGATCTGGAAGCCGATACTCCCGCCTTCGATGCGGACGGTGCCGGGCGCAGACCAGCCCTTGCCGCCTTTCTTGCGGCACAGGAGGTACCCTTTGCCGTATTTCCCGCCAAATCCGAAAGCCGCCGTCTTAAGGTCCGGGACAATGACGATGCAGTGTGCGGTCTCGAGGAGATCCTGGGGAATGCCTTGATCGGGCGCGGTCATAATCTCTGAGAATATGGCTGCGGCGTCATCCAGTCGCTCCACGGGCTCGTTGTCCTTGGCCAGCAACGGTGTGAGCGCCAATGCGGCCACCATGATGAGTCTCATGTTTCACCTCTTCCCGCCGCCCGTGTTCCCCTGTCACAGGAACCGAGGGCGGCTACCCTTGGCTGCTTGCACGGGCAGTGCCAATCCTTTTGCCGTGCCGCATAGCGGAGGGAAGCGGGCGAAGTTGGGGGACACTGCGCGGGTTCGCCCACACAAGTCTCAGGTTTGGACTTGCGCTTGCAAGAAGAACAGTCGAAGCAGCTCTTGGAAAGGAGATACGAACATGCTTTGGACAATCTTCCTGATTCTGGTGGTGCTGTGGGCGCTAGGCCTGGTTACATCCTATACAGCGGGTGGAATGATCCATCTGTTGCTTGTCATCGCGCTCGCGATGGTGGTCATCCGGCTGGTGCAGGGACGCAGGATCGTTTAGCGGGAACCGGTAGAAATCCCGGGCGCCCGGGGAGGCGCCCGCCGGAGTTACCTGCTTTTCTTCCTGGTCTTTTTCGCGGCGCGGTACTTGGGGTTGATCAGCCCTTCGGCGTCCGGGTTCCCTGGTCCGAAATGCTTCAGCATGACCAGGTTTTCCTTATCTGAAGTGTTTCTGATCACCACGCCGCGCGAGGCGGCCGACGCCGTGACGAACAGTTCATCCTTGGTCATCTGCCCGTAGCGGATGAGGGTGGGCGTCTCCACGTCCATCTTGCCGATTTTGCCGAAACCCTGCGTTACGATCAGCCCATAAGCAGCGGCGTCGGTGATTGTGACGGTACGTCCCGGCAGCACGGTAAGTTCCTTGGCCGAATACCAGGGCGTGGAGAACACCACCCACTTTTCGGAATAGCCGGCGTCGGCCATTTCGGCATCATCACGCACCGGGCGGGGTTCAAACAGCCGGTGGCTGGCGTACTGGGGATCCACGTTGGCATCCCAGTCCAGCATGCCGATGATGTAGTCCAGGTCATGGTGATACTCGGCGGGCACGTCCTTCACCAGCAGTTCCCACGGCACATAACGGCCCTCCACCAGCGACTGGAACATGCCGAAGACATCGGAATTCACCTGCGGCTCATAGGTCACCAGCGAGCCGGGCGCGTGCAGAATGCCGGCGTCGATCTGCCAGCCCGAACCGGGCTTCAGCTTGTAGGCCTTGGACAAATAGAGGATGCCGTTGTCCCCTTCATTCCACCGCTCCAGGCAGCGCCGCACGTCGTCCTTGGTGGTGCCTGGCTCCAGGCCCATGAACGTGTAAGGGAAGTTGTTCTCTTTGAAGTTGTACTGCGGTGGGAAGTAGTAGGCCTCGGGCTTGCCCCGGCGTCCCACTCGCGCGGCGTCTTCTTCGCTCTGGTGCATGTGGTGCGGAATGGGGCCCAGGTTGTCGAAGAACTTGCACAGAAGATTCCAGCCGCCTTCCCTGCTCATGACGTCCGAGCCCAGAAATTCATCGCCGATTTCGTCGATGGCGGTCTTCATCAGCACGCGCTTGCCGTTGAGATCGAAGTAGCTCAAGCCCTCGTCCTGCGGCGTGCCGGGGCCGTTGTCGGCATTGGTGGTGGAGGAAAACCACCGTTCATCGATGCCACCGCGGTGCGCGCCCAGTGCGTAGAGGTCGCGCGGGTCCAGTTTCAGGCGCCCACCCGGCATGAGGAACGACCGGGGCACCCAGCAGGGGGCCAGTCGCAGGATGCCTTCGTTCTTTGCCAAGGCTTTCAGGATGAGATCTGTCGTATTCGGCATGGAATTGATATTGTATCCGAACCACTGGCCTGGTGGGCCGTCCGCGAGTTGCCGCATCGTCCGGAGGGCCGCCGGCGCCGGGCGAATCGAACAGGAAGAATTCCGTTGACAGCACCACCCGGAGGTGGTAGTCTGACTAAGTCAGTCAATCTACTAAGAGAAAGGAGACGCCTTGCGATCAGAAAACGAATCATGCTTGAATCAGATGCGCCGCGGGACGTCTCTTATCCGGCCTGCTTACCGTTAGTCCCGCACGCGTCCCACAAGTCAACAGCAATCAATTAATAACGAAGGAGTGGTGTATGCCGGCCCAGGAGGTCTTGCACCGTCACTTCGCCAGGATTGGCGCGCGCCTGAAACTCGGCCTTGGCGTGCCGGCTTCCCGCCTGGCGGAAAAGGTCCGTATCGATGTCGCCCGGGACAACGCGGGCGAATTCTATGACATCCGATGCCTTGATGGCGTTGAGCCCGAAGTAATCGATGTCCGTCCGTCGGCCCGTCACCTGTTACTGATGGTCCGCGACGGGCCCATGAAGAACAAGTACCTGCTGGGACATGACGAACGTCATTGGTTTGCCGCCGCGGCCCCCGGCGGCCATGTCCGCGATGTCGCCACGGCTGTAGCCAGCCTGCGGCCGGAGGAGGCCGCCGGCGATGGCGTGATCCGGCAGGGCGAGTGGTTCTTCGTTCCCGCGCCCGGCCTGGTGGTCTCCCGGGCGGTGATTCACCGCTTTGAGCCGCTGAGCCGTGGCGGCCGCAGCAAGCCGCACGTTTGTGACGAAGCCGCCCGCCGCGACGGCGTCGCCGTGATGGTTTCGCGCCGCGCTCCGGCGGGAATCACCATGGAGGAGTATTGGCGCCTCCTGGCGGAGGATCCTTCCGCCGGACGGCTGAGCTGGCGTCAGATGATGCGCGACGCGGCTGTGTTCGCCCGCGGCCGCGTACGCCACCCCGATCACAGGACCGTGTGGCTGGATGGCTGGCACCGGGTGTTTCTCAATCGCGAGCGCTTCGCTCCGCATGCCAGGCAGATCGCGTTCCTGGATTAGGCGCGGTGCTGTGCAGGTAACGGATCGAGCACCGCCGGCAACAGCGCGTGCAGATCGCCGAACAGGCATACGGTCTACAGGCGGCAGCACGATCGAGGTGCCGATCGATCGCCGGCGGGAAGGCTCTTACCGCCACCTGTCGCCGTCGGCAAGGCTCCGGACACGCGGCGTCGGCCGAGTTGCCCGCGCGCGACCAGTGTCCGAATTGCGCGTGATCCAGCCGGAGCGGCGCCTTGGCCCCTGAGAGCGGGATTTCGCGACAGCTATTGTCCGGCGGTACAATCGATCCTTCAACGGCTGCCAAACCGCAGCAAAGGGAGCTTTCACATGACTGACAATCACCCAATGAGGTCGAACCCGCTCGTTACCCGGCGTGAAATACTGGGCAAAACCGGAATGGCCGCCTTGACGGGTTTGCCCAGCGGCGCCGCAGGTGCGGTTCCGCCGACTCCGCAAACACGACCTCGTATCGCCTGTTGCGTCAGCTATTGGGGTGCTCCAGGATCACATGCGGACTGGATCATTTGCAAGCTGATGGACGGCTATTGGTGGCAGGGCACCCACACTCCGTCAAGGGTGGACATTGTATCAGCTTACATTCATCAGTTTGACACAAGCGGACTGGGTCGGAAAGTGTGCAAAGCGAAAAAGATTCCCATCTATAGGACAGTGGGAGAGGCTGTCACACTCGGTGGGAGGGAACTTGCGGTAGATGGTGTTGTCATCGTCGGAGAACACGGGGATTATCCAACCGATCTCAAGGGCCACTGGCTCTTGCCGCGGTGGTGGATATATCAGCAGGTCATCCGAGTTTTCGAGCAGAGCAACCGCTCGGTGCCGGTCTTTAACGACAAGCACCTCTCCTACAGTTGGGACGACGCCAAGTGGATGTTTGACAAGTCTCGCGAACTGAACTTTCCTTTAACCGGAGGTTCGTCTATACCGGTCTATTTCCGCAAGCCCGAGATAGAGATCGCTATCGATACGCCAATAAGGAACTCGATCGTGCTTGGAGGCGCCTCGGATGAGGGAGGGATCTTCCATTGCATTGACGTGCTCCAGGCCTTCGTAGAACGCCGCAAGGGCGGTGAGACAGGCGTCACGGCGGTACAGTCCATTAGAGGACCTGAGACCTGGAAGTGGGCCGAACGCAATCCCTGGGCCGGCAAGCTGCTTGATTCAGTGGCGGCAAATTTCAACTTGAAGCGGGGAATCTTTCAGGAGAACGCCGACGCAAATGTGTGCATCGTGGAATATAGCGATGGGACGAAAGCGGCAGTAATTGCGGGCCAGAAGGTGGGCTGGACCTATGCCGGCGAAATAGAGGGACAAAAAGAGCCGACGATCATCTCGATGCTTGGCTGGCCCGGCCCTTATGCGCAGTATCACGCCTCAAACGCCCAACCGCACTGGATTACCGAAATGATGGTGACCAAGAAGGAACCATTCAATGCAGAACGGCTGCTGTTGTCAACTGGGATCACGAACCACTACATGGAGTCAAACTGGAACAACGGCCGTTACTCTGCCGTCGGACGCCGCATCGAGACGCCAGTCATGAACATAAGCTACCGCTCGACACGGGGACCGCAATTTAGCACCGGGCCGCGGCCGCCGGTTGTCCCATATATTCGGGGCTTTGAAAAATAGGTTCTGCGCCCAAGATCATGGAGGAAAGTTTTCGGGTACGTGGAGGCAAACGTACGTGAGAATGGCGGCCCGCAAGCCCCTTCTCGCATACTGGATATCTCGCCGCTATCACTTACCACGCGCGAGTACGTTCGAAAGAGATGGCAGAGCCAAGGTGACGGATGTGCGGTCGCTGAACCCCACCTTGGGTTTTGCCCGGAGCGCAGGACTTGGAAGCAACCCCTTTTGCTGATGAACGCTCTTAACGTTCGATCTGCCCGCCTCCTCCCCACGTCCGCATCGTCGGCCACTCGGAGAATGGCCCCCGGCCGGCGCTTCGGGGGAAGCATGCACGCCGCCCACACCATGCCTGTCCCGAAATCTCCTTCGCTCAAGGAATCGAGTCGCGGTCAGGATGCGGCGAGCCGGCGGACGTTGGCCGTCTTGAGATTCGTAGGTGAACAGTATTGGGACTAGGCGGGATTCGGCTGGCTCTTGTCCCGCTTCACCCAGCGGTAAGCCTTCACGGAGTTCTTCCAGAAGTACTTCTCCGCAGCCTCGCGGCCCTTGGTCTGGAAGTAGTCCTGCACCACTTTCAATACCGCGGCGTAGGGCGCGGAAGGATCGGAGTTCGGCCAATCGGAGCCATACAGCACACGGTCAGCGCCAAAGGTTTCAAACAGCAGGTCCAGCCTTGCCTTGTGAGCCTTCAGTTCGTAGGAGACCTTCCTGTCGCCGATCATGCGCAGCACGGCGGAAAGCTTCACGTAGACATTGGCGCGGCCGTGCAACTCTTTCAGGTGCGCATGGAACAGGGCGCGGTCCTTGGCTTCTTTCGGTTCATACAGCGCCGGCAGATGGTCAATGACGACGCGCAGATCGGGGACCTGATCGGAGATGCGGATCACGTCGCCCAGCATCTTCACAGAAGGGTTTGCCGTGTCCAGCGACAGATTCGCGCGCGACAGTTCCTTCAATCCGGCGATGAACTCCGGTTTCCTGGTGGCGGCGCCCAGGTCGCGGTCCCAGAGGTATCCGTAGCGGATGCCGCGGTAGAGCGGGTTCTTCGTGAACCGGTCAAGCTGCTTCTTGAAATCCGGTTTGTCGGGTTCGAGGTTGCCCACCATGCCGACGATGATGGAATCCTTCGCGGCCACGTCAAGCACCCATTGGTTGTCTTCGAGCCACGGGCTGCATTCCACTTCCACGGCGCCGAGGATGCCCAGGCCCCTGGTCACCTCGCGCAGGCGGGAAGGCAGCGTCTTCACATGGATGCTGCTGGTTTTGGGCGGCCACGGCACGCCTTCGGGCCTTGTGGGATCGTAGAGGTGGATGTGGGTATCGATGATGGGGATCGGGGGAGCCTGCGCCGCGGCGGCCGCGCAAACGCTGGAGGCGAGGAAGGTTCTGCGGTTCATCTGCATGATTCTATCGCGAAGCGGCCCCTCGCCCGCGGCGGTCTACGCCAGAACCCCACTCAACTTCCCCGTGGAATCGGCAAACGCTCCACCGGAGTATCGAACGCCTCCAGCATCGCCAAATACAGATTCGCAAGCGGAGTGTCCTCGGTGTAACTGAGGTGCTGCCCGGTAGCCAAACGGCCACCCGCCCACCCTTGAATCTCCGGGCGGCTGCCGCTATCGATTACCGGACGGTTCCCCTAACCTGCTTCGCTTTTTCCGTCCGGAAGAATCCGGTGCGTTGCCAGCGCCTGGGCGACCTTTTGGGCGCGCATCCGCGATGCTTGCGCGTCGGAGGTCCACCTAAGGGCCGCTGCTACCAGAGCCCGTCAGCACGGCAGCCAGAAATCGGAGTTCAGACTCCACGTCGGCGGGATCGGCCACCGTGTCCGCAATTTCCTGGCGAAAGAGTTCCCGATACCTCTTGCGAAGCCGATGAATCGCCACTTTGAGCGCGCCCTCTGAAGTGTTCATTTCGCTTGCCAGCGCGGCATAAGGCGCATCGGAATGTCCGATAAGAAACCCCTTCAGACGCTCAAAATGCTCCGCGCGACCGTGGCGCACAAACTCGTCCCGCAGTTTCTCTACGACCCGATCGAGTACCGAAAGCGCCCAGCGCCGCTCGAAGAGTCGCTCGGGCGTTTCATCGTGCGCAGGTTCGCGTTGGTAGCGCTCTTCGCCAGAAGAGAATTCCGGCGAGACAACCGCTCCGCCGCCCCGTTTCTGCGCGCGCTGGCGATCCTCTTCGTCAGCGACAAAAAACTTTAAGGAGGTCAAGAGGAACGACCGGAACCGGCCCTTTTCCGGATCCGCGCGATCAAGATATCGCCCTTCTAATATCCGGATAAAGAAGTCCTGCGTGAGGTCCTGGGCCCGATCGGCAGCATAGCCGCGGCGTCGCAGATAGGCGTACAACGGATACCAGTAGTTCTCACACAAGGCGACCAGAGCCGATCGCGCTTCCTTCCGATTGGGATCGCCGGCGGCGATCACTATGGTCCACCGGGTGGTCGGAAATTGGGATGATCCTGGCAGTGTGTGCATGGTTCGGTCGTTCATTTTGCTCTGCACAACATAAGGAATCGGACGCCAAAAGGTTACAGCGCGCGCTACAGCTTCGCGTACTCCGCTTTGGCGCTTCTCAGGATCGGGACATCAGGATCTGCTTCCCTCCAGACCGCGAGGAACGCCTCATATCCGGCCTTTGCCCTGGTTTTGTCTCCTGACGAGACGAACACTCTCCCGAGTTGCAGGTGCGCCAATGCGCCGATCGAATCCAAGCCCACCAGCCCACGATGATTGAGGATCTTCTGAAACTCCGCCACTGCTTCACCGTTCCTGCGCACAGCCAGGAACGCCTGGCCTCGCACATAGGCCGAGTGCAAACCGCCAATCATGAGATACGGAAAGTTGAGGCCATTCACAGCGAGTTCGTACGAACGCGCGATTTCCAGCCCCTCTACACTCTCCGCGAACTTGCCTTTTCCCTGTGAGGCTAACGCGCGCAGGACCGGCGCGTAGGTAAACTTCACAAAGGTATCTTCCGGGAGCCGATTCACCAAATCGCCGGCGAGAGCCTCGGATCTTGCCGAATTTCCCGAGAGCCCCAACGCCAGACCGGCGGCGTATTTCGCATCCCGGTCGGTGGAGAGTTCGAGCGCCGCCATCGCGCCCGTTCGCGCTTCCGCGGAATTCCCGCAAAGGGCTTCCCACACGGCGCGGGCGGCTGTGTAAATCGCGGCCAATTCGCGTTCCCCTTCCTGCAGGGCCAGGTCGACAGCGCGCCTTGACGACCGGCGCGCATCCTGAAGCCGGCCGGAACGGGCCAGAGCGAGCGCCTCCGCGTGAGCGATCCTGTGTCCCGCCGCACGCTTTCCTTTGGCTGAACCGGCAATCCGGTCCATCCGCTCCCGGTCTGCGCTTAACGCGGCGAGGTTGTATTGCAGCATGAGCAGGTATGGCACTTGCACCTTGCGCGCGGTGGCGCGCTGAATCGTGTCCTCTGCCGCCGGAAAGCGGTCTGTGTAAAATTGGGCCAGTGCAAGATTAATGTACGGATATGGAAGGTCGGGCTGCGTCGCGATTCCTTCCAGCGTCGCTTCGATCGTTTTTTCGAAGCGGCCCGTTCCCAGCGAGGAAACTCCGCCGAGCAGATCCTGGGCATTGGCGAACATCGCTCCTCGCCTGGGATACGTCTGACTCCACATCTCCAGGGTTTTGTACGCCTTTTCCAGATCGCCGGTCACCTGGCGGTAATAGACAAAGTCGATGTAGAACCTCTCCCGGTCGGTGACGCGATCACGGAGCCGCCACGCTTTTGTCGTGTACTCGGCGGACAGCGCCGAGTCGGTGCCTCCATAATCAAAACCCAAGTGCGCGTAAGCCATCGCGAAGTTGGGATCGATCTCGATCGCCCGGCGTAAAAGGGGGATAGACCGCTCATTGCTCCCGGAGGAGAATGTCGCCTTCAATGCGGAGCTGTAGGCTTTCAAGGCTTCAAACGACGGCGTAGTGGCTTCGGAGATCGGCATCGAGTACTTCTCCACGGTGGCCAGCGACTCGCCCGCTCTCGTGCGAAATTTTCGCGACATCTCGCTGAGAGCATCCAGGACTTCTTCCTTCCGCGTGACGGCCACCTGCTGCTGATCCAGGGTATTTCCCGTGTTGCAGTCCTTCGCGCGAAATCCCAGGACGTATTGGCTTCCCACCGATGCAATCGAACCTTCCAGAACAGCGGCGCTGCCCGTTCGCTCGCAGACCTGCTGAGCGATTTCCGGCGTCAGCCTGGCGTCTTTGGGCTGTCCCATCAGCGTCAGCGTCTGCTGGACGGTTCTGTCCGAAATCAGGGCGAGGTACGGCGACTGTTGAAGCTCCACGGACAGTCCTTGGCGGAGCGTGTCGTCAAACACCGGATCGCCCGTCTTATTGTCGAAATCGGCGAGGACGATGGTATCTTTCGCGGTCAGCCTGGGTCTCGCCGCGGAATCGCGCGCCAGGGACCAGATCGTCATACCGCCCAACAATAGCAATGCGGCTCCAGCGGCTGTGCCCAAGGCGGCCAGCCGGTGCCTGCGGAGAAACTTGCGCGTTCGATAGATCCGGCCTGGACGCGCGGCCAGCACGGGCCGGTCCTCCAGATGCCTCTGGATATCGGCCGCCAGATGGGACACCGAAGCATAGCGCCGCTTTCGATCTTTCTCCAGCGCCTTCATCGCGATCGCATTCAAATCGCCATCCACAAGGCGGCGAAGCGAAGCCGGGTCGGTCTGGCGGCGCGCGGCGATGTCGCTCACCGCCGCTCCCATTGAGGTAAGCTTGCGCGTCAGCGGCGGCGGTTCGTCCTCGCGGATGATTCGCAGCATCTCGGCCAAACCGGCGCCGCGCAGCGTGGCCGTGTCGAACGGTACAGCTCCGATCATCAACTCGTACAGCACTACGCCGAGCGAATATACATCCGAGAGTTCGTCGATGGCTCCGGTCATCGTGTCCGCTTGCTCCGGGCTGGCGTACTCAGGCGTTCCCACGATCTGGCCGAACTGCGTAACCAGCGTGTTCTCCACTGCCCATTTGTCGGTGGCCTTGGCGATGCCAAAGTCGATTACCTTGGGGACTGGCGCGCCATCCTGTTCGGTGACAAGCACGTTCGATGGCTTCAGGTCGCGGTGGATCACTCCCTTCTCGTGCGCATGTTGCACCGCACGGCAAACCGCAAGAAATAACGTTAGCCGCCCCCTGGTGGTCATGCGCTTGCGATCGCAAAATTCGGTGATCGACAGTCCGTCGATGTACTCCATCACGAAGTACGGACGCCCTCTGCCGGTGGCGCCGGCATCGAAGATCCGTGCAATACCAGGGTGGTCCATCATCGCCAGCGACTGGCGCTCGTTGCTGAAGCGGGCCAACACCTGGGCGGTATCCATGCCAGGCTTTACAACTTTAAGGGCCACATGCCGGCGAATTGGTTCGCGCTGCTCGGCCAGATACACCGTGCCCATGCCGCCTTCCCCCAGCGGACGAACGATTCGATACCGTCCGAAATCGTCGTCAGCGGCGCCGGCGGTTGCTGTTTCGAGGGTCGCAGTTTCGGGCTCTTCAGCGCCGTCCAAACTATCGAGGGCGCCAAGGATCAGACACTTCGGGCACAGTCCAGCGGGATCGCCGGAACCCAATTGCGCTCCGCACTGAGGGCAGATTGGCATCTGGACCAGAGTCTCAGCGGTTATTCTATACTTTTCACTCCGGCCGCCGTAACCTCTACACCCGCGATTCCTTATTCGTGGCAGGTGAGCCGAATTCGGCTTGCCGCTTGATCCACCAACCAAAAGGAACTTCGTCATGAATCTTCACACCCTGCGAAGAGGGAAAACAGCTCTTGCGATGGCTCTATTGGCCGCCGCGTGCGCTCAACACAGTTTGGCCCAAGTCACGCCGCATTCGATCCTGCAGATAGACATGGCCAATTACGTTATCTATTCGCAAGATACAACCGACCTCGCCAAGTATGCAGCGGATCCCAACGCTACCACGGCAAACAGTGGGCGAAACTTCTACCTGAGCACGCACCTCGCCGACGTGGTCGCCGTCAATGGCCAGCAGGTGAAGGGGAATTTCGCGAGCTTGAACCGAGTGATCGCTTTACGACCGGCTCCCCCGCCCGGTCAGGCAATCGCTGACAGCTACCGGAATAACATAGGAGCGGTAACCATCGAAATCTTGAAAGGCGACGGCACCGCGATCGGGACCATTATTGCCCACGGATTGGTCAGCGGCCCTCCGCCTCCAGGATCGCCGGTGCCGGTGTCGGCGATTCTGCAAGGTGGCCACAATCTCGCGATTACAGGCGGGACGGGAGCATTTCTCGGCGTTCGTGGGCAACTCGGGGCAGCGCCGCCCGTTGCACGGATAGCGTCTATCACGGAGGACCCCGCGAACCGCCGCCGTAATGGCGTGTCCGGAACCTGGCGGTGGACAGCTCACTTGATCCCCATGTCAACGCCTCAGGTTGTGACCAGCGCCACCGGGCCGGCTGTGTTCCATTCGGACTTCTCACCGGTTACCACGGCCCGGCCTGCCAGGTCCGGCGAGATGTTGATCGTGCAGGCCACGGGCCTTGGCCCCACCGTTCCAAGTGTCGATCCGGGCCAGCCGTTTCCAATTGACGCCAATCTGCCGGTCAATTCCCCTCTGTCCGTCAAGGTGAATGGTCAGGATGCGGAAGTGGTCGCCGGTGTCGGATGGCCGGGGCTAGTGGATACGTATCGCGTGGACTTTCGGGTTCCGTCGGGCATGGCGGCCGGAATGGCTTCCGTGGAGTTGAGCGCCGCCTGGATCGGTGGAACTGCCGTGCGGATCCCGGTTCAGTAAGTACCGGCTGCACCGGCGCGCCATCGAAGTTTGCCGGATGGGATCCGCCACCTACGGCGGATCCCAGACCGGCAGAACTCCTTCGCGCCGAAGCCGATCGCGCCGGCCAGCCTGCTGGTCTACGCCAGAACCCCACTCAACTTCCCCGTGGAATCGGCAAACCGCTCCACCGGAGTATCGAACGCCTCCAGCATCGCTAAATACAGATTCGCAAGCGGCGTATCCTCTGCGTAACTCAGGTGCTGCCCGGTGGCCAGCCGCCCACCCGCCTTGCCCGCCACCACGATCGGCAGATTGTGCGGATCGTGCTTGTCCCCATCGCGGATGCCGGCGCCGAACAGGATCATCGACTGATCCAGAACGTTCGAATCCCCCTCCTTGATACCGCGCAGCCTGGAAAGCAGGTAAGCATACTGCTCAATGTGCCACTGCCCGATGAGTTGGTACTGGCGCTGCTTTTCGGGGTCTTTCTGGTGATGGCTGATGTCGTGATGGCCACTGCCGACGCCTTCCACGAACGAGAAATTCTGGTTGGTCACCTCGTTGCCGAACATGAACGTGGCGATACGCGTGGTGTCGGTCTGAAACGCCAGCGCGATCATGTCCATCATCAGACGTGTGCAGTCGGCGAAGTCTTTGGGTTGCGGCGCGGGCCTGGACGCCTCGCCGATGGGATATCGCGCCTGCCAGTTGGAGCGGCCCGGCAGGTTCGCCGCTTCCAGCCTTTGCTCCAATGACCGGACGATGCCGAGATACTCTTCCAGGCGCAACTGGTCCGCCCTGCCCAGGCGGCCTTTCAACTGGGTGGCGTCGTCCAGCACCGTGTCCAGCAGCGCCGCGTCCCGCTTCAGGGACTCGCCTGCCGGCCGCGTGGCGCGGAACAGCCGCTCATACACATACATCGGATTGATCTCGCGCGCCAGCGGGCGTGAGGGGCCGGCCCAGGCGATGTGCTATCCATAGACGCGCGTGTAGCCGACGTTGCGGTCAACCCCCGTGGTCACCGGCGCGGTCCCCAATTCCAGCGAGGGCAGCGGAGTGGCGCCGGCGGTGCGCTGCGCAGCCACCTGGTCCACCGAAGTGCCGTTGCAGTTCA
>JANRLE010000042.1:0-11844 GCA_033762895.1 Bryobacteraceae bacterium
CCGAACTGCGTGACGCCATAGCCCAGCAGCAGCGAAATCCCTACCACCACCAGCAGCACGCCCGCCGCGTTCAGCCAGCTTCCGCCGACGATCGCCTCCCAATCCTGGCCCCGAAGCTTCCCTACCACCCCCTCCCAGGGAACGGGGCGCGGACGGAAGTCCTGCGCAGGCAGTAGCCCGCCCGGTGCAACCGGCTCAGGCAAAGGCTCAGTGGCCGTCTCAATCGCCGGTTCAATGGGAATTGACAGTTGGGGAGCAGGTTCAGGAGCAGGTTCACTGGCAGGTTCAGGAGCGGCAAGGGGTTCCACAACCGGCCCCCGCTCGAGCGCATACACCCGCCGCGTCAACTCGCGGATCACGTTCTCCTGAAATGCGCGTTCCCGCTCCAGCTTGTTGATCCTCGAGGCGTGCGACCGCCACACAAAGATGAGACCCAGCAGGACCACCCATTCCATAGTGAGAAACTCAACCGTGCAACAGCACCTTCAACGCGCCCTTTTGCGCCGCCCGCTCAAAGGCCTGCGGCGCCCGGGCAAGGGGATACCGCGCTTCAATCAAAGGTTCTAAAATCAGCTTTCCCGAAACCAGCATCGCCAGCGCCGCCTCAAACCGCCCGCAACGCGAGCCAACCATCGTGATCTCATTGACAATGATCGGCGCTGTGTCAATCGCCACTTTAGCCGCCACTGTCGATTTCATGATCAGGGTTCCGCGCGGCCGTGTCATGCGGATCGCCGCCTCCAGCCCCGACTCCGAACCCGTGGCGTCCACCACGTACTCATAGGCGGCCGCTTCACCTTCGCCCGCAACATGGCCCTTCACTCCCAACGGCTCCACAATCGCCAACTTGTGCCGGTGCCGTCCGTACAGGTGAACCTGCAGACGGTGAAGCTGCAGCACCTCGGCGATCAGCAGGCCCAGCTTGCCATCGCCCAGCACGGCCACCTCCACGCCTTCGGGAAACACAACCTGATCCAGAATCTCGCAGGCCGCGGCGACAGGCTCGGCAAATACCGCCATGTCGTCGGTCACGCCCGGTGGAACCTCGTGCAGATTCACCAGCGGCAGTTCCAGAAATCCGGCGAACGCACCGGGATGTTTGACAATGCCCAGCACCGTACGATTCGGGCAATGCCGCGCCAGACCGCGGCGGCACCAGTCGCATTGATGGCAGGCGAGGTTGATTTCGCCCACCACCCTTTTGCCGCGCCAGTGTGGATCCTCCGCCTCTACCACGCGTCCCACAAACTCATGGCCCGGCCGCCCCGCGAATCGGTAGTAACCGCGCTGCAGGTGCAGGTCCGTGCTGCAGATGCCGGCTGTGAGCATCTCTATCAAAGCGTGGCCCCCGGGAGGCTGCGGCAGTGGCGCCTCCCGCACGGACACAATCCCATTCTCCAGGTGTACCGCCAGCATCGCTCTATGTTACCGGCTCAGCCGCAGTCCACCCGCGCGATCCTCGATCGAAGTGCCCGAAGGGTTGGCGGCGAATGGTCCGGCTAAAACCTTGGCCCGTTCGCGGATCGGGTTCCACGCCGCGACAGGATCCTTCAGGTTGGCGATCGGATTGGCAATGTCCGGCTCTTCGATGCAGAACCTGTCAATCTCCTGGCGGTTGACGATGTAAAAGACGTGGGGGTGGGCGCCAAAGGAGCTCTGCGTCTGGCCGAGTGTCTCAAAATCCAGCTTGTGCGAACCGCGCAGAGCGTTCTTGCGCCCCGCATCGGAAGTGTAGATGTTGGTCAGCATGATGGCCAGGAATTCTTCATCGTCATCGAACCCGTCGCTTCGCTGATCGGGTTTCAGCCGGCCCACAAGGTAACGATAGGCATGCACCAGTTCGTGAAACAGCACGTCGTCGGGGCGAAACGTGTCCTCTGAGCCGGCAATGGAAAACGCGCCGGGATTGAACAGCACGTCCGTGCTGCTGCCGGTGCCCGTTCCGGATGCCGCGGCGCCGTCCACCTTGATGGGGTGGCCTTGCGGGGACGCACCAGCCGGGGAAACGGGTTTGGCAAACGCCAATTCGCCCGTATCCGGCCGGATGCGAATGTAGCGCGTGAACGTCGGGCGGTAGCGGTCGATCGCTTCCAGCAGGATCCGGCCCACCCGGTTCTTGTTGATTTCACCCAGCAGTTCCATCACCGTTCGTTCGAATAGCTGCCCCTCGTTGGCGCAGCCCGAGGCAGCAGCGAGCAGCGGACTGAGGTTCTGCCGCTCCTTCTGCGCTCCCCCTTGCACGTAAATCTTCGAGCCGAAAAACTTTCCCATCGGATCTCCCTTTCCTCCCAGGGATAGTGCCGCCGCGACGCGTTTCGTTACATGCCGCCGGTCTATCCGACGGTATCAGAAAACCGGCAATGGCATACTGGTTGTTTTCATGTCTGCCGAACTTGTCTGCTTCGAACCGGGATGCCGGACGCGGTATGCCATCACCGATGTCCTGTACAACTGCCCGAAGTGCGGAGGATTGCTCGAAGCCTCCTATGGCGGTACGCTGCCCGATCCCGCCGATCTGAAACGCACCTGGCGCCAGCGCAGGATGGATAACCTGCCGATCGAGCAAAGCGGCGTCTGGCGCTACCGGGAGATGTACCCTTTTCTCGATGATCCGCGCCACGTGGTCACACTGCGCGAAGGCAACACCCCCGTCCTCGATGCTCCCGTGGCCGCGCGCTACGCGGGCATGGACAGGCTGGCCTTCAAACATCAGGGATTCAACCCCACCGGGTCATTTAAGGACAACGGTATGACCTGCGGCGCCAGCCAGGCCGTGCGGCTGGGGATGAACCGTGTTGCCTGCGTCTCCACCGGCAATACCTCGGCGTCAATGGCAGCCTATGCCAGCGCGGCCGGTTTGCAGCCTGTGATCTTCATCCCACACGGCAACATCTCTTATGGAAAGCTCGCCCAGGCGCTGGAATATGGCGCAAAGACACTGCAGGTGGAGGCGAACTTCGATCAGATTCTCGCGCTGGTGCGGGTGCTGGCCGAACGCCTCGGCATCTATCTGCTGAACTCGATCAACCCTTTCCGCATCGAGGGTCAGAAGAGCATCATGATCGAGCTGATGGATCAACGGGATTGGCTCGTGCCCGATTGGGTGGTGCTCCCCGGCGGCAATCTCGGAAACACCTCGGCCTTCGGAAAGGCTCTGCGCGAGATGAAAGCTGCCGGGCTGATCGATCGTCTTCCCAAGCTTGCCGTAATCCAGGCCGAAGGCGCCGCCCCTTTCGCCGACCTGATGCATCAGGCGGCCGGCGCTACGCTGCAACCGGTGGAGCATCCCGAGACCCTTGCCACCGCCATCAGGATCGGCGACCCGGTCTCCTGGCCGAAGGCGCTGCACGAGGTTACCACCAGCGGCGGCGTCGTGGAAAAGGTGAGCGAACAGCAGATCGCCGACGCCAAGGCGCAGATTGGACTGTGCGGCATCGGTTGCGAACCGGCCTCGGCGGCAACACTTGCCGGAATTCGAAAACTGGTGGAGGCTGGCACCATCGGTCCCTCGGAAGATGTCGTGGCCGTACTGACCGGTAACGTGCTGAAGGACCCGGATTACATTTACAAGTATCACACCGGCCAGTTGAAGGATCCGCACGGAAGGACGATTGAGTCCACCTACGGGAACCGGCCAGTGGTGGTGCCGAACGACGCCGACAGGATCGCCGCGCTGTTGGGGTTAGAAAAACCCTGAGAATTTTTGGGCCCGGCCGCCACTATTCTTTTGTGGACCAGCCCTACGACCGGATTCTGAAAAAAGTCACCACAAAGGCGGCCCGGAAACTGCTGGACATCGCAGGCATCCTGCCCGAGCAGACGCCCGTCGTTCTGCGGCCGCTGGAACGCGAAGTAGCCGGGCCGGCGCTGAGAACCGACCAGCTCTTTCACTACCAGGATGTTCACGAGTGGACCGTCCATTTTGAGTTCGAAGCGTTGTGGCGCGCAATCATGCCGGAACGCCTCACCCGCTACCAGAAGGTGATCACGCTGGAATATCCAGGTGTGGAGGTGAACAGCGTGGTCTTTGTGCTGCGTCCGGATGGTTGCCCGTTGGCTGGCGACTACACACACCAGGAAGGCGCGTACTCGCCGGTGACCGAGATTCGATACCGTATCGTGCGGCTCTGGGAACTGGATCCCAATGGAGTGCTGACCGGAATCGATGAGGAACTGCTGCCGGTAGCGGCGATCATGGCCTCCACCAACGATCAGGTTCTTCAGATACGCAGGCGTCTGGCCGGCGATCCCGAGCGCACGGCGCAACTGTTGGCGCTGCTGGCCATCCGATATGATAGAGAACAGATCAAAGCGATATTCGGAGATCACCCGATGTTCACGAAAGAGATTCTGAAGCATTCCTGGGCAGTGCGGGAAGTAATGGAAGACAGTCGGCAGGAAGGGCTGCAGGAGGGGCGTCAGGAAGGGCGTCAGGAAGGGCGCCAGGAGGGGCGCCAGGAAGGACGCATCCAGGAGGCCAGAGCCCTGCTGCGCCGGTATCTGGAAAGCCGGTTCCCCGATCTGGAGATCCCCGGCGAATTTGACCGGATCGCCGACGCTTCCGTCCTTGAAAACCTGCTGATGGAGTGTTCTCCGCCGGACACCGGGCGGGAGGCGGCCATCGCCGCGATTCGCCGGGCTGCCCGCAACTGACGCACCTTCTACGCGCTTCCCCATAAGGTTCTTGGGGCATTCCTCCGATAAAGAGGTATGCGAAGCACTTTCGCCGCTTGGACTGTTCTTATGCTCCCGCTGACAACCCTCGCGGAGATCCCCCGCGACAAAAAGTGGAGCGTCCTGTCACTGGCGCACCCCAACGCAAAAATGCTGATCGGAGTGGACTGGCAGAAAGCCATCGCTTCCCCTCTGGCCCCGGTGCTGGTGAAACAGGTTCACCTCGGCGGTCACCCCCTGCTCACTTTCCTGGAATCGATCGATGGCGTGGAACGTCTGCTGGTTTCCTCGCCTGGCGAAAAGGCAGGGCGTAAGCCGCTGCTCGTGGTCGCTGACGGCCGCTTCGTCCTGTCGAAGATTCGCGCCAGCGCGGTCTCCGACGGCGCCGTGACCCGCCGCTACAACGGCGTGGAGATGCTGGTTCCACCCGACGCCACCAATGATGACCTGCACTTTGCCCTGCTTGACGGCAACACCATTCTCTTCGGCGATGGACTCTCAGTGAAAGGCGCCATCGACCGATGGCAGCGCCCCGGCAACTGGTACGGGCGCAATCCGCTGTTTCCGCGGGCCGAAGCCTTAAGCGCGGCGCAGGACATTTGGGCAGCGGTGGAGGATCCCGCGATGTCACTGGCCAGCCTGGGCCTGCAGGGTACCGCGCTCGCCGAGGATGTCGAACAGATCGACCTTGGTATCCGCACCGGAGAAACTCTGGAGGCCAATCTCACCATCCGGGCCGTCAACGAAGAATCGATCCAGACGCTTGCCGGCGGACTTCCGGCGCTTCTGCAGATGGCGGCCCTGACCTATGCCGATCAGCCTTACCTGTCCCAGGTGGCAAAGCGGCTGAAGGTCACCCGCGACAGGCAGTATCTGCGCATGGGCGTGGCCTTGGAGGCCAAACTGCTCGATCAGAGTCTCGCCGAATTGCGTCACTCCGGCAGTCCGCAGACGCTAGCCGCCGGGCCGCCCGTGCAAACGCCGATGCCCTCGCAGGCAGTGGCCGCCATTGCCCAAAAGCCCGTGCCGGCGGCGGTATCCCTGGCTGCCGCGCCCAGGCGCGTGATCAAAATCATTGGGGCTGAAGGCGGGGATCGCGAAATCCCCTACGAAGCTACCGGTCGCGCTCAGTAACCAAATCGGTTACCGCAAGCAGAGCCCGCTGGTAGGGAGAGTCCGGGAACGAAGTGATGATGGTCCGGGCGCGCTCAGTGAACTGCTGCGCCCGCTCGCGCACACGTTCCACTCCCCGATGCCGCCGGATAATCTCCAGAATTCGCTCAAACGACACACGCTCATAGTTGCGGTCGGCCAGCACCTGCGCAACCTGCGCACGCTCTTCCGCGCTGGCTGACTGCAAGGCGTAGATCAGCGGCAAGGTCACCTTGCCTTCGCGAAGATCGCCACCCACGGGCTTGCCCAGCACCTTTTCCCGCGACGTGAAGTCCAGCACGTCGTCCACCAGTTGGAAGGCGATGCCGAGATTCCAGGCGAATTCGCCCAGCATGTTCTCCCGCGTCTCATCGGCGCCGGAAACATGCGACCCAAGCTTGGCGCACACCGAGAAAAGACACGCCGTCTTGCGGTCCACAAGCTGCATGTAGTCGGCTTCGGACACCTCGATCTTGCCTAAACGCTCCAGTTGCAGCAGTTCGCCCTCCACCATCATCTGGGTGAGGTTGATCAGCATATCCAGAACGTGGAAGTTCCGCTCCCGCAGCGCGATCTGAAAAGCCTGCATGTAGAGCCAGTCGCCGGCCAGCACCGCCGTGTGATTGCCCCAGATCACGTTGCTCGACGGGCGCCCCCGCCGCGTCTCGGCCATGTCGATGACATCATCGTGGATGAGCGTGGCCGCGTGGATCAGTTCCACGATCGCGCCCATCCGGATCACCATCGGCGTCGCCGGGCCCGCCATCCGCCCCGCCAGCAACAACAGAATCGGACGCAGCCGCTTGCCTCCGCTCTCATGCAGGTAGGCCGCAATCGCGCTCACCGACTCCACGCCGGCAACCGATTCGACGCTCAGCTCATGCTCGACACGCCGCAGGTCGTCTTTGACGAGGTCGAAGATCTCCTTTGCCGTCAGCGACTGCCCCAGCCTGCTCAGGAAAGCCATGTAGAATTGTCCAGTTTAACTTTTGGATGACACTAGAAGCAAACGCGCGTCACCGATTCACCGCAGCGCTGAGTGGAATGGATTAAAATCCGTATCCACGTCATAGACGTCAACGCCCTCTGCCTTCTTCAACGCGTTGACCACCCAATAGGTTACCGGCGTCATCGCCGCTTCATAAAGGACCTTGAACCCGTAGCCGTTCACGATCAGCACCCCGATCGTGCTCAGGCTCTCCGACCCCAGGAAAACCAGCGTGGTGACGATCACCGTGTCCACCAGTTGTCCGGCCGCCGTCGAGCCGATCGTCCGCACCCACAACATCCGCCCCTTGGTCACCACCTTCAAACGCGCCATCACAAAGGCGTTGGCGAATTCACCACACCAGTAGGCCACCAGGCTCGACGCCACAATTCGCGGAACGAACCCCAGCACCATCGCGTAGGCCTGCTGGTTGCCCCAGTCCGGCGCCGGCGGCAGATTCACCACGATGATCGAAATCACCGACATCAGTACCGACGCCGAAAAGCCAGTCCAGATCGCCCGCCGCGATGCGCCATAGCCGTAGACCTCGGTGAAAATATCGCCGAAAATATAGGTAAAGGGAAACAGCAGCAGCGCCGCGCTCACCTTGAACGGCCCGATCATGCACAACTTCGGAGCCACCAGGTTGGAAATGATCAGCGTGACCACGAAAATGTTGATCAGGTAGTCCAGGTACTTGAAGCGGTGCGGTTCGTGCATGAGAAACCGTTCATTGTAGCGGCTTTCGCTACGATGGAATCAGGAAATGTTTCGCGCCCTGTTTATTGCTGGTCTAATGATGCTCGCCGGCTGTTCGCAGCCTCAGGAAACCCCGCCTGGTGACGTCGAAATCGATGCCGACCTGCTGAAAGACTTCCAGCCCTCCCCGGAAGTGATGGAAAACCCGAAAAATCCCATCACCGAAGCCAAGGTGAAACTGGGCCGCATGCTCTACTATGAGCCCCGGCTTTCGGCGGCCGGAGATCTGTCCTGCAACTCCTGCCACCCCCTGGACGCCTATGGCGTCGACCACCTGCCCGTCTCCACCGGGCACAAAGGCCGGAAGGGAACCCGTAACGCCCCCACCACTTATCACGCCGCCGCGCAGGTGGTGCAGTTCTGGGACGGCCGCGCGGCGGATGTCGAAGAGCAGGCGAAAGGTCCGATTCTGAATCCGGTGGAAATGGCCATGCCCGATGCGCGTGCCGTTGAAACCATCCTCAGCGGCAAGCCGGAATACGTCACCGCCTTCCGCCAAGCGTTCCCCAAAGAAAAGGAGCCCGTCACCTTCGATAACGCCGCCCTCGCCATCGCCGCCTTTGAGCGCAAACTGGTGACGCGCGGCCGCTGGGACCGTTTCCTCGAAGGCGACGCCAATGCCCTTTCCCCGGAAGAGAAAGCCGGCTTCATCGCCTTCCACAAGGCCGGCTGCATCGCCTGCCACAACGGCCCGCACCTGGGCGGCAAGTTTTATATCAAGGTAGGCATGGCGCGGCCCTGGACCAATCAGGCCGATCTTGGCCGCTACCTGGTCACAAAACAGGAACACCACAAAATGGTTTTCAAGGTCCCCGTGCTGCGCAATGTGGACAAGACCGGACCCTACCTGCACGATGGCTCGATGGCGGGCCTGGAGGAAACCGTGCGCCTGATGGGCGAGCTTCAGATCGAGAAACCGCTGACAGACAGCGAAGTGCGCCGCATCACGGCCTGGCTGAAGTCGCTCACCGGCGAGTTGCCCGCAGCCTACATCGCCCGTCCCCGCCTACCCGAGTGAGGTATCGGCCCTGGCCCATTGCTCGACGGCGCCGGCCGACAGGCCGATGTCGGTGCACAGCGCCTCACAGATTTCCTCCCGGCTGAGTTCGCCGCTGGTGGTCCCTTCCGCCGTACGTCTGAACCGCATGTTGCCGTGAAGGACGATCAACTCGCCCGGGCGATTGCGGCGGGCATACAGGCGGCGGTTGAACGGGCTCTCCCTGCGCGACTCCTCGTATTTCGCTATGCAGTAATCACGGGTGACGGCTTCTGTATGAAGACGGCAGGGCATGTGCTCCCGCTGCGGCAGGACGCGAGTCCATACGACATAGGCTTCGCCGGCGTATTCCACTGAGGCGGCAAACACCGCATCGTGCTGGTAGAAGCTCTCCCGATTGAGCGGCAACGGCAGGTTGGTGAGCATCGATGTGTCGATCAGCCAGTCGCCTCCGCCGAGCGTCACCACTACGCTGCCGTGATTGACGGTCCCGATGTCCCGCATCGATCCGGCCACTCGGCGCGCCTCAAATCCCAGCGATCGAACCAGTTCGCAAATTGCGTTGCTGGTTGGCCAGCATGTGGCGCCCGTGCCGGCGCTGAGCCAGTTGTCGAAGAAATCCCCCGCATCCCGGCCGGGCAGTGCCCAGCCCTCGACAATAGCGATCACCTTGCGCACATTGTCAAACGGCACGTTCGCGCACCAGGCCCCGTAGATGGCCCGGAGTCCCTCCAGGTCCGCCGCCGGCGGTGCGTGGAAACCCAGGCGCCGCAGCACGGATTCGCGCAGTGCTTCGGGCAGCGCGCTGTCACTCATTGCCGCCTCGGTCCGCTCGGCAGTTTTTTCGGATCGAGCACCGGGTAGTAAAGCGGCCAGGCCTTTGGCACTTCGGCCTGCGCCCTCACGGCAATCTCCTTCAACCGCCGCAGTTCCGCCACGCGCGCCCCAGCCACATTGCGAGCCTCGCCCGAATCGGTTTCGAGATCATAGAGCTCCGGTTCGGGTAGCGGCTTATCACGATGCGCCAGGTGCAACTTCCAGCGCCCGTCCCGTACGGTGGTCACATTGTCCGTGTAGACCCAAACGAACGGCTTTTCGCGCCGCACACCGCCTTCACCAGAAAGCAGTGGCCAGATATCCTGCCCGTCGTAGGTGCGGTCCTGTGGCACAGTTCCACCACACAGCTTCATCAGCGTCGGGAAGACGTCGTACATGATCGCCGGCTCATCCACCACACGCCCGGCTGGAATCCGCCCCGGCCACCGCGCCGCAAAGGGCACACGCAACCCGCCTTCATAGGCATCGCGGATCCGTCCGCGAAAGCCGCCGGTCTTTCCGCCGGCGTGCATCGGCCCGTTGTCGGAGCTGAAGACAACCAGCGTGTTCTCGCGCAGCCCCAGCCGGTCCACCGCTTCCAGCAGCCGGCCCACTTCTATATCCAAATGCTCGATCGCATCGTCATAAACCGGCCGCCCCGGCGAGCGGGCATCGGGCGGCAGATTCAACGGTGGATGGGGCAGCGTGTGTGAAAAGTACAGGAAGAACGGCCGCTTCGCTGTGCCTTCCAAGAATCGCACCGCCTCATCGGTCAGCCGGCGCGTATACGTCTCTACCCTGGCGCCTTCCATGTTCTCCACAATCTTCTGGTCACGATACAGCAGCGTAGGCGCCATATCCATGCTGTAAGGAAGCCCGAAGTACTGATCAAAGCCCCGTTCGGTGGGCAGATATTGCCGCCTGTCACCCAGGTGCCACTTGCCGATGGCCTGCGTCCGGTAGCCGGCCTTGCCAAGGGCGGCCGCGATGGTCACTTCGCTCTCGGGCAGCCCCACCGGGCTATCCGGCCGCAGCACATCCACAATGCCGGTGCGAAACGGCTGCCGGCCCGTCAACAGTGCCGCCCGCGATGGACTGCACACCGTGTGCGCCACATAGAACTGCGAGAACCGCACGCCTTCCGCCGCCAGGCGGTCAATCGCAGGCGTTTTCACCGCCCCATTCCCGTAACAGGCAAGATCCCCGTAGGCCAGGTTGTCGGCCCAGATCCAGATCACATTGGGCCTCGGAGCCCCCGCAGCCAACGCCGCGGGAATGGTGGATAGAAACAGGCGCCGCGTCATTTTCCAATCGCCAGCAGATGATTGTCGGACCGCATGTAGATTCGTCCCCCGGAGATGGCGGGCGAAGCCAGAATCCGTTCGTCGAGCTTATTCCGCTCCAGTATCTTCAAGTCACGCCCCGCCGCCAGCACGAACGTCTCGCCCTGCTCATTCACCAGGTATACGCGCCCGCCGGCGCCCACAGGAGAAGCGCTGAACACGCCGCCGAACCGTTCCCTCCAAAGAGTCTTTCCATCGGCGGCATCCACACATGAAACCACACCTCGCTCATTGGCCATATACAACAGCCCCCGGTAGTAAAGCAGCGACGACACATAGGGAGCGCCCGCCTTCACTTCCCACGCCAGATGGCTCTTGCCCACATCGCCCGACCCGCCAGGCTTCACCGCGAAGTAAGGGCCGCTCTGATAACCTCGTGAGCTGTAGATCACCCCGTTGTGGAACACCGGCATGGCGATGGGCACGCGGATATGCTCGCCGACAAACCACAGCAACTCACCGTTGGCCGGGTCGTACACATCCATCCGTTCGTCAGAGTTCACCACAAGCTGATCCCGCCCGTTGGCCCGCACCACAAAGGGAGTGGAGTAAGATCGCCGCTGCTTGCCGCGATTCACCTTCCACACCTCGCGCCCTGTCCTGCTGTCCACTGCCAGCAGGTAAGCGGCCGGCGCGTGATCCACCAGCAGCATCACTTTGCCGTTGTGGATCATCGGTGAGCTGCCATGCCCCCACAGAATGTCAAACGGGGCGATCTCCTGCCCCAGATGGCGTTTCCAAAGCGGCTTGCCCTCCAGCGTCAGCGCCACCAACTGGCCGGTGCCGAACCAGGCGATTACGATTTCCCCGTCGGTGACGCAACTCGGGCTGGCCAGGTTGTGCTTCAGGTGTACCGGATGCACGTGTCCTTCGGCGGCGAACTTGTGCTCCCACAGCGGCCTGCCATCCTGCCTTGAAAACGCCTGCACCGCGAACTGTACGGGTCCGCTTTCGCCCGTCTTCTTGGCTACGGCGGCGTCCTCAAAATCCCGTCCGCGCTGCTCAAACGGCCCATCGCCCAATTGCGACGTGAGAAAGATGCGATCGCCATAAACGATGGGCGTCGAGGTGCCCAGCCCCTTCAACGGCGTCCTCCAGGCGATGTTCTCCTTCGC
>JANRLE010000043.1:0-68782 GCA_033762895.1 Bryobacteraceae bacterium
TCGTCGCCATCGCTGAGCACCACCACGGCGCGGCGGAATTTGTGACGGGGTTGGTCCTGCATGAGCTTGTCCTTGCAGGAGCGGAAGATGGCGTCGTAGAAGGCGGTGCCGCCGCCGGGGCGGAGGTCGCGAATCGCTTTAATCAGCTTCTCGTGGTCGTCGGTGAGGTCGCTGACGAGTTCAGCCGCGGTGTCGAAGCCCATGATCATGGCGCGGTCGGCGCCGGGGCGGAGCAGACTGTTCAGGAATTCCACCGCCGCTTCCTGTTCAAAGCGGAAGCGGTCGCGGACGCTGTTGCTGGTGTCGATCAGCAGCGCGAGGCGCAAAGGCAGATCGCTTTCCGCGGTGAACTCCAGGACCTGCTGGCGCTTCTTGTTTTCGAAGACCTCGAAGTCGTCCTTGGTGAGGTTGGTGACGAAACGGCCGCGCTTATCGGAGACGGTGAACAGGATATTGACGCGGCTGACGTCGATGGAGATGCGGTTTTGCGGATCTTCGGCGGGTTGCGGGACCTTGGCGGCGTTCTGCGCCCAGACCGGGGCTCCGAGGATAATGCTTGCGGCCGCGCGGCGGGAAATTTTCATGGTGACAGCACCCTGGTCCTATTGTAGGGGATCGGGACACGCTAGCGGACTGCCTCTCGAACAGGACGCGGAACGGGATTGCCGACGGCGGCAAACCTGCATGATATACTCCCGGTCACTACCATGTTCACCGGGATCGGGGAGTTGTTCACTCCCTTTCAGCATTCCTACAAGCGGTTCCTGCTACGGAACGCGCAGCGGGATCCGGGCTGGATAGGATCCGTGCCGTATCTGTGGTGGCTTCGCCTGGGGGTCACCATCCTGGTGATCGTCCGTCTGTTCTACCTCGAAAAAGAGAACTTCCGCTGGCTGGAGGCCGTCTCCATTTGCGTCATCTTCGCTGCCTTTCAATTGTTTCTATGGGTGGCCATCCGGGCGGAAAAGAAGGAGCGTGGTCATGGGTTGCCCGGCGCCGGCGGCGCCCTCCGCACCCTCTGGCAATGCGCCGCCTTTGTCGATGCCGCTCTCATCTCGGGAGTGTATTGGTTGACCCAACATGTCAATTCGGACGTGTATCTCCTTTACGCCCTTCCTATTCTTGTCGCGGCGGAGTACATGCGGGTATGGACCGTCCTCCTTCTTAATCTGGTTTGGATACCCGGCTGGATGTATTTCGCGATGTCGTTCATTCAGAGTTATACCAGGGTCGGAGCCGAACACGTCCAAATGTGGTTCTATTGGCGTTGCGGATACATGGTTTGCCTTACTTTACTCGCCACGGTCCTCACGCGGCTTCAACAGATCGAAAGGAAACAACTGAAGCACAGCCGGGAGCAAGTCGCAGGCATCCACCAGTTCCAGTACGACGCCGACCGGGCCGGCGGGGAAGAGGAGGTCATGAGCCTGCTTGTGGAAAAAGCCCGCCGGCTCGAAGGCGTCACACGCACAGGATTATGGCCGCGGCCCATCGAGAGCGGCAACATGGTTCCGATTCCCCTGGACGGTACGGGTTGGCTCGAAGACGGCGAACTCGATGCTTGGAGGAAGCTGTCGGCGGAGGTTATGGCCAGCGGCAAGCCTGCGCGGAATGGGCGGTTGCTGGTGGCGCCGGTCCGGCACGGGGCGTTGTGCTTTGGAACGCTATTGGCGGTCTTCTCCACCGTTGTGGAAATCGGCGAAGCCGAGCAAGACTACCTGGTTTCATTATGCTCCATCGCCGGCAGCGTTCTGGCTCGTGGAAGCCGCCTCAATCTGATCGGCGAGATCGGACGGCTTACGGCCCACATGCAGCAATGCGACGAAGAAGTGGAGGCCATCCTCGCCAATCTGACCGGACCGATGGGCTTCGACTTCGCCACAGTCTCGGCCGTGGATCGCAACCGTGGTGTCATCGAGATGGTCCGGGCGCGGAACGTCGCCAAGGGATGGCTCAAGCGGTGCCGCTATCATCTCGATGCGGAAGCCCCTGACATCCTGGCGGATGTCGCCAATCGTGGTGTCACCGAGGTTCTCGAAGTTGAGGACAAAAGATTAAATCCCACCGTGTACAGCCGCTACGGCCACGCCCGCCTGGCTCGCATCTGGACGCCGATCCGGCACGGCGGCCAGATCATCGGAGTCCTGGAAACAGGGCGGGACAAGAACCAGGTTCCGCCCACCTTTAGCAAAGAGCAAGTCCAGGAAGTCGAGGCCCGGGCCAGCCAAATCGCCGCTGCGCTCGAAGGGGGCAGGCCAGTCCGGCTATTGGAACGCGCGGCAACTCATGCCGCGCGCATCATTGGCGCCGATGGAGCGGCCATTCATATTTTCGGAAAGGATAAGGAAATCCTGCTGGAAGCCGGCTGCGGACTTGCGGACCCGGCGTTTGTACGCGCCTTCGAGCCAGCCGCCAGAGATGCGATGCAGGCCCGCCAAGCCGCAACCAGGTGGAGTGGTCCGTTCGCAACCGGCGAAATTCTGTGTGCCGAGCCGTTCTCCCTTAACCTTGGCGGCGGCCACTTGGGAGTGCTGCACGTCTTCTTCCGCGGCGGGCACGAACTCACGTCCCAGGAACGGGAACTGGAGAATGGCCTGACAGCGGTGATCTCCGTCGCCATCCGCAATCATCAGTTGTTGGAGGACGGGGCGGAGGCGCGGGATCTGGCATGGCGTCTGGCCAGTCTCCAACAATTACTGGAATCTCTGGCTTCGAGCGCGCCGCTTGAAAACCTGCTCCAGGAGATCACCTACCGCACACAGGCGCTTTTTGATGCCGATAACGTGGTTCTCCATCAGTACGATCACGCCAGGAATCGGTTTGTCTCGAGACCTGTCACCAGCGGCCACTTCGAGGACGAAGCCACCGTGAAGGCGCCCTTCGGCCGGGACGCCCTGCCCTGGGAGATTTTACGTGGTGAAACCAGGTTCCTCGGACCCGGGGATCTGCAGGCGTGGACGGCTCCCCGTACGGATCGAGGCCGATTCGCGGTGCGAGAGAACGTACAATCCTGCGCCGCGCTGGTGTTGCGGTCGGGTGATAAAGAGCCTACAGGTGTGCTGTTTATCAACTACCGTGAGCGGCATGAGTTTCCCCGCAGCGAGCAGGAGGCGATGAAGGCCCTCGCCGCATCGGCCTCGGTAGCCATCACGTCCGCCAGGCTCAGAGACCGTGCCGAACAGAGTCTGCGCGTGCGGGGAGCGACACAACAGGCACTCCTCGAGGTCGACAGGGAAATCCTCAACAACTTCGGCAACGTTGACTATCAGATGGTCCTTCAAAGGATCATGGAGCAAGCAGCCAGCGCGACCGGAGCCGCCACCGGCGCGGTAATGTGGCTTCAATCAGGTGGAAGCACATTAGGTCCCGTTTGCTCGTTCGGAGTCGTCGATCATCTGCCCTCAGCCCAACACAAAGACCATGGCATCGTGGGGAGGGCGGCGAGGCTGCGAATTACCCAGCGGATTCCGAACGTCGGTGACGACAGGCAGTACGTGGAATGGACCCATGACACCAAGTCTGAAATGGCGGTTCCGATTTGGGATGAAGACCGCACCTGGGGTGTCCTGAACCTGGAGCATCCCGCCGAAGACCATTTCACTGACGAGCATCAAGTAATGGCGGAGACACTCGCGTTGCAGGCCGCCATCGCCACGCGAAGCGCCGAGTCCGGCCGCGACATGAACTCGTTGCGGGCTCTCAGTGACGTCGCGGCGAGCGTTCAGCTTGCCGGCGGCACGTTGGATGGGGTGCTGCGTATGGTCCTTACTGGCGTCACTGCCCGGGAAGGCCTCGGGTTTACACGCGCCGCATTTTTCGTGCTCGATCGTGAGACTGGAAAATTGCGTGGACGGCTGGCCGTCGGTCCGATCAACGCTGAGGAAGCTTTGTGCAACTGGAGCGGCTTTGGCCTGGCGCCGAATACGGAGGAAAAAAGACGCCGCGCTTTGAAGCGGCTTCTGTACCTCGCTGCCCACTCCCCCGGCGCTCTCACGGAACTGAACCGGCGTGTACGCGAAGTTTCCCTTCTGCTGGCCGATCACGAAGTGCTCAGGAGCGCGATACAGGGCGATCCGGTGATTATCTCCCCCGGCCACCCCGCGTGGGAATTCTCCGATGGATCCACGCAGGCCGTACTCGTTCCGTGCCGCCTTCCAGACGATTCCCCTGCAGGGATTCTCATTGCCGACCGCGCGTTTCAGCCGGACACGACACAAACCGAATCCGACTTGCCCATGATCACTCTTTTCGCCGAGTTGGCGGGCGCCGCCCTCCAAAAGCAACTGACATGGGAACAGTTGTCCGAACAGGAGCGGGCTGCCGAGATCCTTCCGTTCCTTTCCGACCTGATGCACCGCTTGCACCATCGCACGGCGCCCGTGCGTGCCAGTTTGTCCCGTTTCTGGCGGGAGGTGGAGGCACTGCCGGGAGGACGGGCGCTCGAGGCGCAGTTTCAGCAGATTGAGACCCGCATGTCCGACTGGGATGAGTTGATCGAACGCCTCCATCGCTTGTCCAGACCGCGCGGCGAATTCGAGACCAAGGATTTCGTCCGCCTCATACAGACCAGCGTGGACGAGGCGGCCCTCGAATGCGAGGGCTGCCAGGTCAGGTTCACTCCCCCCAGATTTCGCGTGCACGTCCCATGTGACGAGGATGCCGTCGTCGAGGCTGTGATTGAGCTGATTCGCAACGGTGCCGAATCTGCCTTTCACCACCCCAATCCGGCTGTTCGGGTCGAAGTAGGGCTTGACCAGGAGGACGGCATTCAGATCGTGAACCTTGAGGTCACTGACAATGGGGACGGCATCAGGAGTGAAGCATTCTGCCGATTGTTTGAAGCGAACTATACTACGAAGGAAAAGGGAAGAGGTCTGGGACTGTTCTTTGTCCGCAAGACCGTGAAGTCTCACGGTGGCGACATTGAGGCTGCGAATCAGCCTGGTGGCGGCGCGCGATTCCGAATTCGCATGCCCGCCGCCTCCGGCGCCGCCATGGGGGCGGCCGGATCGGGCCCGTAGGCGTTAATATGAAAGAAGAGGCTGAAAATGAGCAGTATCCTTGTCGTTGACGACGATCCGGTCCAGCTTGCAGATCTCAAGTTGGCTGCCGAGGCCTCGGGCCGCACAGTGCGGGCCGTAAAGAATCACAAAGAAGCCGTGGATCTGCTAAGCGAAAAATTCGATCTGATCGTAACGGATCTGGCCATGGAAGACGATGACGAGGCGGGCTTCTCCGTTTTGCGGGCCGCGCGAGAACGCGATCAGAATTGTCCGGTCATCATTGTTACCGGCAGGCCCTCGCCGGCCAGAAGCAGACGAGCGGTGGAACTGGGGGCATTCGATTTTGTCGACCGGAACGCCCGCAATGTCGATGTCACCCGTCTCCTCCAACACAAGATCACACTCGCCTTGCATCACCGCTAGGCGGATCAGCTTCGAATGGCACCGTCCGTCACTGGTTTCGAGTACGCCTGCTTCATCAGTTGGGCGCGCAAGAGCGGCCCAAACGTGCGGCGTGTGGCGGAGACGTTCCGTGATGCTCTGGGCGATGCGTTGCATGCCTGGGGCATTCATCAGACGGTATTCCTGGACTTCCGGGACCTCGAGGCGGGAGATGCCTGGGAGCCGCAAATCGCGGAAAAGCTCTGCCGCAGTTGCACCATGGTGGCTTTCTGCGGCCCGGATTATTACAGGTCCGAGTTCTGCTCGCGGGAGTGGAATTCCATGGAAGTTCTCGGTTGCCGCAGGCTGGGAAAGGAGCACGGGTTGATTCTGCCGGTCAAGGTGGCGCCTTATCGCGCTACACCTGCGCAGATCAGCCGCACCCAGTGGTTGTGTGACATCAGCAAGGAAATCCAGGCGCCACCTGCGAACTTGCGCAATACAAAATGGTTCCGCCAGATGGTTGAGCAGGCGCACGAGAGGATCACGCAAGCTCATGGCCGCCTCGGCCCGTCAGAGACCTCGCGATGCGGTGGGCACAAGCTCTCCCGGCCCGGTTGGCGGTTTAAGGAAGTCTGGAAGTTCCCCGTGCTATGAAACGTCCTCCCATGAACGGAACGATCCTCACTTTTTACTCGTTCAAAGGGGGAGTGGGACGAACCATGGCCCTCGCCAGTGTCGCGCGCCTGCTGGCCCGTGAGGCGCATCTGACCGGTGAGAGAGTGCTGGCGGTGGACTGGGACCTGGAAGCGCCCGGCTTGCATCACTACCTGCTTCCGGCGCAAAACCTTCAACCCGACAGGCCCGGCGTGATCGAATATTTCACTCTGGCGCTCAAGCGGTCCGAGAACCGAAAACTGCCCTCCTACCATCCCTACCTGACCCCCACGCCCGAACCCGGACTCGATCTGATCAAAGCGGGACGCTTTGATGGCAACTATTCCAGCCGCGTAACCACTTTCCGTTGGCAGGGGCTCTTCGATCGTTGGCCGAGGTGCTTTGCTGAGTTTCAGGCAGCGCTCGCAAGGGATTACAGGTACGTGCTTATAGACTCCCGGACGGGCGCGGCCGACACCGCCGGCATCTGCACAGTCCTGCTGCCAGACAAACTTGTGGTCATGTTCACTCCCAACGACCAAAACCTGGAGGGGCTAAAGGAAATCATCCCGGGTGTGATCCGCCAGCGTCGCAGGTCCCCCGATGAGAGACCGTTGGTCGTGTTTCCAGTACCCAGCCGCATCGACACGCTGGTTTACCGGGACCTGAGCGGGAGGCTGGACGATTTCCGCGACTCTTTGTCCGAGATGTTCCGGCGGGATTACGGCCTGGAAACCTGTGATCTGAGGAAGCACTTCGAACTGGCGATGTTACCCTATGTCCCGGACTACTCTTACGGTGAGCCAAGAGTGGTCGAAGAGGAAGAGCCCGGTCATCCCGGCTCGTTGAAGGCAGCCTACCAACGGCTGTCAATTCGCCTGCAACGCGACGTGCCGTGGGAGAACGGCTAACCAGGTTCAGGAGAGAGAATCCAGCCACCCCTGCAATTCCGGTGGAAGCGGCGCCTCCACGGTGACCCGCTGTCCGCTGGCCGGGCTTTCGAACGTGATGCGCTGGGCATGAAGGAAGAAACGATCGGCGGCGGGCGCAGCGCCATACAACCGGTCGCCCGCCACGGGGTGGCCGATACTGCATAAGTGGACCCGGATCTGGTGTGTCCGCCCCGTGCCGATCTTCACCTCCAGCAGCGTGTGTTGCCGGTAGCGGTGCAGCACACGGTATTCGGTGTGAGCGGCACGGCCGCGGCCGAGGCGGGTGGTCATCTTCACGCGCTTGTCCGGGTCGCGGATGATGGGCGTGTCGATGCGGCCGGTATCATTCTTCACCTGTCCCTGAACCAACGCCACGTAAGTCTTTTCCACCTGCCGCGCGGCGAACTGCTCTGCCAGGCAGCGGTGGGCGGCGTCGTCGCGGGCGACAAGCAGGACCCCGCTGGTGTAGCGATCGAGGCGGTGGACAATGCCGGGGCGCAGCGGGCCCCCTGCCGCCGAGAGCTGCTCAAAGCGGTGCAGCAGGGCGTTGACAAGGGTGCCGGTGTGGATGCCCGCTCCCGCATGGACCACCATGCCGGCGGACTTGTTGATGGCGACGACGGCCGAATCTTCATAAAGGATTTCGAGCGGAAGGTCCTCGGCGGCTGCCTGGAGCGGCGGGCGCGGGGCTGGCTCGACCGTGATCATTTCGTTGCCGTGCAGAACCTGGGAACTCTTGGCGGGCTGGCCGTCGACCTGCACTTTGCCAGCCTTGATCCATTCCTGCAGCAGCGCGCGGCTGTGTTGGGGATAGTGGCGTTTGAGGAAATGGTCAAGGCGGGCGCCGGCGTCAGCGGCACTAGCGGTGTGGGCAATGGGCAAGTTCCGATCATAGCGCCTGGCCGGTGGCCCCATCATTGGACCGGTCCGCGCGCCGGCCACTCCCTCGGCTGGTAGCGCTCATCCACGACGCGAACCGCAACACCCGGCGGCAGCACCTGCAGCGTCTTGAGAAACTCGATCACCGCATCGCGGTCGGCCGCCGGTAGCCTGCGCCAGGCTTCGCGCACCGGCGCCGCTTCGCCGCCATGCGATTCCACCGCCTCGCGCATTGTGGAGAACCGGCCATGGTGGCCATAGGGCGGCTGATTGGCCGAATCCCACAGCCGGTAGGTGAGAAAGCGCCCGTTGCCTTCCGCAAAGCCCGCCGTCCCGGCCGCGTGGTGCATGTTCAACGGCTCGAAGTTCTCATCGTCCGGCCCATCGCACAACAGGTGGATCTTGAAGTCAGTGAAAGCGGGGACTTCGATTCCTTGCGCGGTTTGTGGCAGGCGCGGCCCGGGCAGCGCGAGGCTGCTCAAGTCGAGTGTAAGTGTTTCCGCTTCACCCTGCCGCAGGTTGCCCGCTGGATTGTAAGGGCCTGGTTCGGTGAACCGCGCCGATCGCAGGAGCAACTTCGGCAGATGGCAGGAGGCGCAGCCGATGCTTTCGAAAACGCGTTCGCCGCGCAGAACGGCAGCTTCCACCTCCGGGATGCGCGGAATCACCCTTCCCGGCGGCGCCATAGCGGCCTGGAACAGCGTGGCCGCCGTCACGTCGGCGCGCGTCAATTCATTGCCGAATCCGTCGCCGTCGGCATCCACATCGACACCGAAGCGCTCGGTACTTTGGATGCCGTGATGATGGTTAAACGCGTTGTTGGTGAACTCGCGCAGGGATACCACCGCGCCGGCCTGGTGCCAGGGACGGATCACCAGGCTTGGAGGCATTGTGGGTCCGGCCGTCACCAGGCTCCCAACAGCGATGCCTTCCACGCCGCTGGTGATCCAGGCTCCGCCCGGATCGCGCGCCAGCACCCCGTAGCCGATTCCGCTCGATCGCAACTCAGCAGATCCTCCCGGCGGAATCCGGTCGCGGATCGCCTGCAGGTCCGCGGTGATCTGGCGCGCCAGCAACTCCAGGTAACCCGCCCCGTGCATTCCCGTGGTTGCGCGGTAATTGCCGATAGTCTGCAACGTCACATCCGCGCCCGTTTCATCCACTGCACCCCGCGAGGGCGTACGGTCGGTCCGGTCGAGCGTGGCGAAATCAAAGCGCTGCCCCAGCACGAAGACGCCGGTGACGAAGTCGCCTCCCCCGCCGGGAATCCCAAACGGCAAGTTGTGGCACCCGGCGCAGGAGTTGGCGTCCGGGCCGGAGATACGATTCATCCCGCGCCGGCCCTTAAGCGGACTGGCCAGGTCCGCCAGTTCCTTGCCTGTACCCTTGGTTCGCGGGCGTCCGCCGCCTTCGGCACTGGTCCAGTTCGCCGTGAACAGCATCCGCCCGTGCGCCACCAGATCGGTGACGCTCAACTCGAATTCCTGGCCGTCGGTGAGGTGCACGGGCACCGCCACTTCCCGGCCGATGCCGCCGCCAGGGGCCGGTTGGCCCGCGGCGGCAGCACAGAACATGACCACGATCAGAGGTCGCATCGTCATGGTGTCCTCATTGCCTCACTTTTCTATTGCCTTACTTCGAACTCCCGTGTGAACTCGGTTCCGCCGTAGCTCAGCCTGAACGCATAGCGGCCAGGCGAAAGCGCGGCAGGATCCAGGTTCACCAGATAGGCGCCGGCATCGTGGTCGCCTTCGAATATGCGCAGCCGCTCATTGCCGCTTTCGTCTACCACTGTCAACGCCGCGTATCCGCGAACGGGCAGGGAGTAACCCGCCACCTTCGCCGGGTAAGTGTATGGCTCGATCGTTGTGGAACTGAGGGTGAGGCCCGGGTTTGGCGCCGCCACCGCCGTGCGTGACTGCACCGCGAAATGGAGGGCCAGGGGACGCCCGCGTTCGAGGCGTACGCGGAAGCCTTGCGCCGGGAAGACCGAGCGCACCCCGGTTGCCGGACCTGCCGGGAGCGGTCCCAGGCGGACTTCCACGAGTTGGTTGGGTTCCAGACCGGCGAACGAGTACTCGCCCGCCGCATCGGTGACCGCGCGCAGCACGCGGCCGCTTTGCAGCATCAGTTCCACTGGCTGGTTGGCCAGCGGCTGATCGCGATTATTAAACTCGCGGTCAAGGTCCAGGTCGCTGTACACGAAGCCGGTGACGTTCCAGTCGACTTCAATGAACCGTCTGGGCACGCGCAGCGCGAATTCCTCGATGCAGCAGTTCTCATACACGCCGTTGGCAAGCTTGTTGCCATGCAGCGTCGCCAGCACGTTGACATACGAACCCGCGGGCGGGGCGGGAGTAAACGTCAGCACCGGACTCAGCCACGTGCCGCCGGGCGCCGGCGGCGGCGTCAGGGTGATTGCCGACGGGCTCACGCTGGTCCCCGCAGGCGATTTCACGTCGAGCAGCAGGTAGGTGGCGTCGGGCGCAATGTTGAAGTTCGTGATCTGCAGACGGTACCCGCGGGGACCGGCGCTGATCAGCTTGGCGTCAAAGCAGCGGCATTCCGGCAGCACGAAGCGGATGTCCTGGGGCGGGCAGCACCAGCCTTCCGGAAAGTCCTTGCCGTGCAGTTGGAGAACGAAGTGTTTGGTCTCACCGGGCAACCCGGACACCGGCAGGGTGATCGTGCCGGCGCTGCCGTCACTCAGCGTGGGATTCAACTGCAGCGTCTTCTGCACTCCGTCCGGTCCCACATAGACGACATAGGCGGCGTCCTGATCGAACGGGTTGTCGTTGATGTACTTAATGGTAACTTCGTATTCGCCCTTGATCTTGTCCTTGCACTCAATGACGACATCGGTGAACTTGATGCAGCCGTCCTCGCCGCAGGGGTCGCGCACGATGTCCACGTCGCCGATTTCCGTCTTGTCATTCAGGGTAAGCGTGCCGTTGAAGTCGGTGAAGTAGTTGTCGGCCATACCGGGAGCGTCGTTTCCGAACTCGCTCCCCTGCATGCCGTAAATCGTGCCGCCGGTGACGTGGCGAAGGAAGTCGCCGGTGGCCCAGAAGAACTTTTCGCATCCGATGAGTAACCCCAGATCCTTGAATTTCGCGTCAATGTCGACATAGGCAAAGTCCACGCCGCCGGAGGAACTGGCGTGTGGATCTGGCCGCCCGCTGTCCTCGCCGATTTCGGGAATCACCGGCGCCGTCCAGTTGGGATGATTGTATGTGTACATCAGGACGCGCGATTCGTGCGCCCAGGCCACCGTGTCGGAGCGCATGGTGCGCTCGGCCAGCAACATGCGCCCGTCGGAGGAGAATTCGATATCCGCCACCGGATTGCTGTAAGCCTTGCCCGTCAAATTGGAAGGCGTGATCTCCAGTTGCGGTGAGCCGGAAAGTGTGCCTCCGCTGATAGCAAGCGAATAGATACGATTCTGCGCGGACCCCGGGCGGCCGAAATCCTCCGCCCACGTCGCGAAGTAGACGCGGTTGTTATGGTAGCCAATTCCCCAGAGGCGTTCCCCCAACGGCGCGTATCCCTGTGCGCCGTTATCGGCGGTGAAGGGATCGAACGGCGCACCCAGAATTGAGCCCGTGTTCTGATGCAAGTTCCCCACCCGGTAGATCTTTCCGTCCTCGAAGTTGGTGACGAACAACTGGTCGCGAATCGGGTCATAGGTGAGATTGCCAAGGCCCGCGCCGCCGGTGTTCGGCATCAGGTTGCGGGTGGCCGGGGAGTTGTTGTAGGCGCCCGAGTTGTTGGTATTGATGAAATCGGTGACTTGGCCGGTGAATCCGTCAATCTTATAGATGCCGCCCGAGCCGGCCGGACCGAACACATCCTTCGGCTGACCCGCCGTCCGTTCATAGACGCTGGTGGCGCCCACAAAGATATTGCCGCGTTTGTCGATGGCGATGCCAAACACCATCCCCATGCGGCTGGCGGTCCACCCGCCGCTCAATTCGCCGTGATACATGGGGGGCTGCCAATTGCCACCTTTCCTGGGGTTCGTGAGCGCGGCTTTGTCCCGCACGTCAATAATGCCGACGACGAAACCGTTGGGATCGGCCACCGTGCCGTCAGAAGCCGAGGCGCCTGGGGAGCAGGTCACTACCGCGTAGCCCTGTTTCAAGGGGAGCAGCGATTGCGCCGCCGCCGGTTGTGCCGCCGTGATAAACCCGGCGGTGAGAAGCGGCGCCAGCCAAGGCGCAACTCCGCGATACGAGATCTGATCTCTCATTTCCACTCTCCTTCAGTTGTTTGCGATTGTCCTTCTACCTCTACTGCGCAGGCGGCGGGAATCCGGAGCCACGAAAACGGAAGCGGACGCGGCCCCTATAATAGGAGCAACGGGCCATGAAGAAGTTCTACATCGAAACATTCGGCTGCCAGATGAACGTGCACGATTCCGAAAAGGTGATCGGTACGCTCGTCGCGCGCGGCTATGCGCAGGTGGAGACTCCTGAGGATGCCGACCTGGTTCTCTACAACACCTGCAGCATCCGCGACAAGGCGGAGCAAAAGGTGTTCAGCCGGCTGCAGGATTTTAAGCGCAACTCCAAGGGCAAGACGTTCGGCGTGCTGGGCTGCGTGGCGCAGCAGGAAGGCGAGAAAATTTTTGAACGCGCTCCACACGTGAGCCTCGTGTGCGGATCGGCCAGTTATAACGCGCTGCCCGGCCTGCTGGTGCAGATCGAATCGGGCGAAAAGCGGGTGACAGGGCTGAGCCTGGATACCGACGAAACGTTCGAAACGCCCATGACGCGCAGGGACAATCCACACCGCGCCTACATCACCATCATTGAGGGCTGCGACAAGTCCTGCGCCTATTGCGTGGTCCCGTTTACGCGCGGGCCTGAGCGCAGCCGCACGGCGGAAAGCGTTCTCCACGAAGCGCGCGAGCTGGCGGGGATGGGCTACACCGAGATTCAGCTTCTCGGGCAGAACGTGAACAGCTACCGCGATCCTTCGCCCCAGGGACTGGACTTTGCCGGACTGCTGCGGCAGGTGGCGCAAGTGGACGGTCTGCGCCGGGTTCGTTTCACCACGTCCCATCCCAGGGATTTCGTGAAGGACATCGTCGACGCCATCGATGAGAATCCCGTGTTGTGCAACCAGGTGCATCTGCCCGTGCAGTCCGGCAGCACGAAAATGCTGGCGGCGATGCAGCGGCTCTACACCCGCGATGAGTACATGCGGCGTATTGAGTGGATGAAAAATTCGCCGCGCGGCATTGCCTTGAGCACCGACATCATTGTCGGATTTCCGGGCGAGACGGAACAGGATTTCGAAGATACGCTGAAGCTGATGGACGAGGTGGAGTACGATTCCATCTTCAGCTTCAAGTATTCGCCGCGGCCGAACACGCCGGCGCTGGGCCTCAATTCGCAGATCCCCGAAGAGGAAAAAGGCCGGCGGCTGACCATTCTCCAGGAAAAGCAGCGCGGCATTCAACTGCGGCGCAATGCCGGGCGGATCGGCGTGGTGGAGGAAGTGCTGGTGGAAGGATTCAATCAGGCCACCGGGCAGTGGATCGGCCGGACGTCGCGCAATCAGACGCTGAACTTCGCCCGGGCCGGCGAGCAATCGCTGTTGGGCCGTTATCTGCAGGTAAGGGTTTTGCGGGCGGGGCCGAACTCGCTGGTGGGCGAGAGCATAAACTAAACGCATGGCCGGAGGAGGTATCCCATGGAAGTAGAAATGAAAATACGCGGATTGATGATGGATCCGGTAACGCAGATGCCCATCGTCATTCTGAAAGACGTCAACGGAAATACCATCCTGCCGATTTGGGTTGGAATTTACGAAGCGAACGCGATTGCGCTGGAGATCGAAAAGGTAGCCACTCCGCGGCCGATGACGCACGATTTGATCAAGACGCTGCTGCACGGGCTGGAAACGAACGTGCGGAAGGTGGTGGTGAGCGAACTGAAGGACGACACGTTCTACGCGTTGATCTGGCTGGAGAAGGATGGCGAACTGATCACCGTGGATTCGCGGCCGTCGGACGCCCTGGCGCTTGCCCTGCGGCTGGATTGCCCCATCTTCGTCGAAGACGCGGTGCTGAAGACCTCGAAGATGACGGCGAATCTCGGCGACCGCGTCAACAACGAGGAAGCGCGGCGGTGGCTGGAGAACCTCAACGACGAGGATCTGGGCCGCTACAAGATGTAAGGGCGATGCAGGCGATACTTGAACGGCTGGTCGCGTTCCGCATTGAACTGTTGCCTCTGGCCGAAGTGGGGCGGCATTGGGTGTTCCAGCGCGACGGCTTCGTGACGCTGGTGGAACGCACGAAATCGGATGGCTTCGGCGGCATCGGCTCAACAGGCCTGCTGACGGAAGCGGGCATGGCGGTGCTCATGCGGCGCGGTGAGCGGCATGTCTTCGTGGCGCGCGGCTTTGAACAGGAAGCCAGCCCCGAACAGGTGGAGATGCTGCGGCAATTTGCCGCCGACCTCGAAGCCTCGCTGCGCGCGTGAGATCCTAAAACTCCAGGCGCATTCCGAACTGCAGCACCCGGTTCGCCTTGGCGCGGCTGATCGTTCCGCCACTGAGAATATCGATCCGGTTCTCCGGCAGGCTCAGATTCGGGTGATTGGGCAGATTGAAAAATTCCGAGCGGAACTGTACCGCCTTTTCCTCGGCGAACTTGAACCGGCGTGAGAGCGAGGCATTCAGGTTGAACGTTCCCGGACCATCCAGGATATTGCGGCCCGAACTTCCAAAGCGGAACGAGCCTACGGGAACGGTTGGGAACACCGTGCGGTCAAACCACTGGTCCACCGTGGGTGCGGGAAGCGTGCCTTTCGCCAGCCGGTCAGGACGGCTTGCTTCCCCGTTGTTGTAGTTGAAGTTGGCAACCTTGGGCGTGAACGGCGGGCCGGTGTAGATGGTGCTGGTGCCGGAAATCTGCCAGTTCCGCAGCGCCGCGTGGCGCGACAGCTTCGGCTGCAGAATGAAGCTGGCCGCGAAGGCGTGGCCGATGTCGAAGTCCGACCGGGCGCGCTCGCCCCTCAGATTCCGCGAGTCCTGCGCCACGGGGAAGTTATATTGAATGGTGCCGCCGGTGTTGGACGTCTCGTCAATCGATTTCGAGAACGTGTAGGTGGCGCGCACAAAGAACTGCCGGTTGAAGCGGCGCCGTACGGTAACCGCGCCGGAATTGTAGATGGAGTTGGATCCGTCGTTCACGATATTGATCGTGTTGAAGCCGGCGTAGGGACGCGGGAATACGCCGCCCGCATCGCGGATTTCCAGAATGCGGTAAGGCTGATTGATGTCGTAGCGGCGCTGCAGGTGGGTGCCCTTCGATCCCGCGTAAGCTACTTCCACCACCGTGCCCTGGGCGAACTCCTTCTCCACCGTGAGATTCCAGGATTGCAGGTACTGGCTCTGCAGGCTCGATTCCTGGCCGCTGGTATTGGTTACCCCGCCTACCGAACGCCGCGCCGCCGGGTAGGGGTCGGACATGGTAAGAATCAGCGGGTTGTTGGTGACGGCGTTGTAACTCTCATTGATGGAAAACGGAAAGGTGTCGCTATACTCATCCAGCCGGTAGAGCGAACTGGATCCATAGAAGATGCCGTAGCCGCCGCGTATCACCGTGCTGGTGCGGCCCAACGGACGCCAGGCGAAGCCGAACCGCGGAGCAAAGTCCGTATAGTCGATGTTGCGGATGGTGGCGGGCAGATTGGCATCGGCGGCCAGCGTGATAAATTGCGAAAGGCTGGTCTGCTGGATGCGCTGGTCAAAATCCGGCACACCCTCCCGTCCGGCGATCACGATCTTTCCCAGGGAGGGAACGAACATTGACCATTTCCCGAACTTCTCGCGGGGCGGTTTCATCAGTTCATAGCGCAGTCCGAAATTGAGAGTAAGGCCGGAACTTACCTTGAAGTCGTCCTGGAGAAAAGCCGAGTAATTGGAAATCAGATGATAGGGCCCGGCGGCGTCCAACTGGCGGCGGGTGGATTGCGGCCAGCCAAGCATGACGTCGGCCATCGGGTGTCCCGTGAACCTGCCCAGAAATGAGACACGGCCCCGCGTATCACCATACTGCCTGGAGAAGTACTGCATGCGCAGAAAGTCGCCGCCGTACTTGACCGTGTGCGAGCCTTTGATCCACGTCGCGGTGGCGGCATACTGATAGTTGTTGAAGGCCCAGATTTTCGGATAATCGTAAGCCGGTCCCAATGGAATGTAGCCGCTGGCGTCGAGTTGGGGCAACCCGCGGGCGACGGGATTCTGGGTCCCTCCGAGGAAGCCCACTTCAGCCGCCCAATCGCGCTCACCGCTTAGCGGCCAAAGCTGGTTATTCGTCTTGCGCGAGAACGACGCGCTTACTTCCAGGAACATCGAGGGCGATACGGTGCGCAGATACCGCACGTAGGAAAGCAGGTCCAGGGTATTGTTGGCGAGCCCGAAGATGGGCAGCGGGGACCGGCTGCTGACCACGGGGTCGAACACCGAGTTCGGACGCCAGAACGTGCTGAGCGTCAGCCGGTCATTCGGCGTGAGCTGGTGATCCGCCTTGATGCCGAAGTTGTTGTTACTGGTTTCGCCATTGCCCTGGGCAATGAAGTTGTTCGCCGAACCGGTAAGATTCGGCGTTGGGTAGTAGGCGGCGATTTTCTGCGATACCGGATTCAGGCGGCTGGCGGGAATCTGATTGCCGGCAAACGGCGCCCGGGCCAGCGGGTCGTTGATCGTGATGGGGCGGCCGAAGGCATTTACAGCGCGCGAGAAATCGCCGCGCAACATCTCCGGCTGCGGCACAATGCCGCGCTGGGTCTGTCCTCCGGTGAGCCGCAACGATTCCCAGGTGACCATGAAGAAGGTGCGGTCGCGGCCGTGATAGAGCTTGGGCAGCAGTACGGGTCCGCTGATGGTGGCGCCGAACTGGTTGCGCCGCAGCTTCGATTTCTGTACATCGAAGTAGCCGCGCGCGTCCCAGACGTCGTTGCGGATAAATTCGTAGAGCGATCCACGAAAGCGGTTGCTGCCGCTTTTGGTCACCACCGTGAGCACGCCGCCGGCATAGCGCCCGTATTCGGCCGAGAAGCCGGAGGTGATCATCTTGAATTCCTGCACGCCTTCCAGCGGCGGGTTGATCACGGCGCCCGTGTTGCGGCGCTGGGTGTTGTTCATGCCGTCCATCAGAAAGCCGGTGTTGTCGGCGCGGGCGCCGTTCACCGCGTAGGAACCATCGCCTCCGTCGCCCTTCGGGATCACGCCACCGGTGAGGTAGGCAAGGTCGGAAAAATTGCGGCTGTCGAGCGGGATCTCGGCGATCTCTTCTTTTGAAATCACCTGCCCGCGGGTCCCATTCTCGGTGTTGAGCACAGGAGGTGTTTCGGTCACCGTGACGCTTTCGCTGGTGGCGCCGATTTCGAGCGGAATGTTCACGCGAAGCACCTGCTCCACTTCCAGGTCGAAGGCGGCCAGTTTATAAAGGCGAAAGCCGTCGGCCGAGGCTTCGAGCGAATAGCGGCCGGGATTGAGATAGGGCACGGTGAAATCGCCCGTCTGGCTGGTGACCGCGCTGCGCGAAATATTGGTGGAAAGGCTGGTGATCTTGATCGCGGCGCCGGGTACGACGGCCCCGCTGGCGTCGCTGACGCGCCCGACCACGGTAGCCGATGGTGTCTGCGCCAACGCCGCCGCTGTCAGAAGTAAAAAAATAATACCCGAAACTCTCATAAAAGACCTCCGGATGATGAAGCTTGCTGTGCTCGATTCTATCAGACAGAATAGAGAGGTGATGAATCGCAGGCACTTCCTTGCCGCCATGGCCGCGGCAGTCCCATCCGCCCTGGCAAAGAGTCTGCCCGCCATCGGCGTCCAGCTCTATACCGTCCGCAGCATCATCAATGAGAAGCCGATGGAAGTGTTAAGCGCCATCGAAAAGTTGGGCTACCGGGAAGTGGAAGTGGTTCGCGCCAGCATGGACGCGATCTGGGACAGCCTGAAGCGCACGCAACTGAAGCCGGTCAGCATCCACATTGACACGGCGCTTTTCATGGCGAAAAAAGACGAACTGCCGCGCGCCCTGGACGACGCCGCCAGCCGCGGATTCAAGTATGTGGTGTGCCCCTACATTGCGCCGCAGGATCGCGGCGGCGTGGAGGTGATCAAGCGCCTGGCCGATACACTGACAGAAGCGGGTAAGCGATCGAAAGCCGCCGGCGTCACGCTCTGCTACCACAACCACGCGTTCGAATTCGAACCGGCTGGCGAGGGCACCCTGCTGGACGTGCTGATGCAGAACTCCGACCGGAAGCTGGTGAACCTGGAACTGGACATCATGTGGTCGGCCGTGGCCGGCGTGGATCCGGTGAGCGTGCTCAACCGCTACAAGGGCCGCGTGATGCTGATGCACGTGAAGGATCTGGCCAGGGGCGCGGCCAAACAGTATCACGAAAAGGTCCCCCGCGAAGCCTTCAAGGAAGCCGGCTCGGGCTCCATCGATATTCCCTCGGTATTGCGCGCCGGAATGAAGACCGGCGTCCGTCACTTCTTTGTCGAGCAGGACCAGACCCCTGGCGCTCCGCTCGATAGCCTGAAAATCAGCTACGACTATCTGAAGTCGCTCAACCTGTAAGGAACAAGGAGCCCGATCATGGACATTTCCCGCCGCAAGTTTCTTGGCGCCACCGCCGCCGGAACGGTAGCCGCGCAAGGCAAGGCGACGCCGCTGCCTACCCGTGTGTTGGGTAAGACAGGCGCGCGTGTTTCGATCCTCGCCATGGGATGCGGCAGCCGCTTTCTTTCCTACAAGGAAGAGGACAAGGCGCTGGAGGCGGTCAACAAGGCCATCGATATGGGGATCGCCTATCTCGACACGGCGTTCGGCTACGGCAACGGTGTGAGCGAGGAGCGCATCGGCAAGGTGATGAAGACCCGCCGCAAGGAAGTGTGGCTGGCGACGAAGATCAACAAACGCAACGGCGACGAGGCCATGCGCGTGATCGAAGACAGCCTGAAGCGTTTGCAGACCAGCCAGGTGGACCTGCTGCACATCCATTCGCTTACCGACAAGGACGATCTGGCCGCGATTGAAGCCAAGGGCGGCGTGCTGGAAACGCTCTACAAGGTGCGCGACCAGAAAATGGCCCGCTTCATCGGCATCACCAGCCATACCGATCCCACAGTGTTAAAAACCGCCCTGGAACGGCACGACTTCGATTGCACGCAGATGGCGCTGAACGCCGTGCGCATCGGCATGAAGAACGGCAAGGGCGGCATGGAGCCGAATCCCGAAATGCCCACCAGCTTTGAGGCGATCGCGCTGCCCGTGGCAAACCGCAAGAAGATGGGCGTCATCGCCATGAAGATCTTCGCCCAGGGCTTCATCGTGGAAAAGGCCCCCATCGAAAAACTGATTCGTTACTCGCTGTCACTTCCGGTGAGCGCCGCCGTGCTGGGCATGCCGAAGCTCGAATACATCGATGAGAACATCGGCGTGGCGCGCAATTTTAAGCCGCTGCCTAAGAAAGAGATGTTGGGCATGGCGCGCGAACTGGCGCCGCTCAAGGCGGAATTGGACCGTTACTTCGCCGATCACCTCGACGCATAGTCCGGGTCCTGTGTGGTAAGATCCTTCCGACCCTTTCCCGGAAGCGGCGGCCGTGACAACTCAACAGCGCGAACGCGTGAAGCAACTCTATGGTGACGCCCTTGAGTTGCCGGTGGAGCAACGGGAGAAGTTTGTCCGCGAATCTCCCGCCGAGGCGGAAGTGCATGCCGAGACGCTGCGCCTGCTGCGGCTGGAGGAGTGTGCGGGCGATTTTCTCAAGTACCCTGTTCTCCAGGATCGGACCGGTGCCGGCGGCGCGCATGTCTTCGCCGGCGGCCAGATTGTCGCCGGCCGTTACCGCATTGAGCGCTTTCTCAAGTCCGGCGGCATGGGCGAAGTGTATGAGGCCTTCGACAGGACGCTGAACCGCCGCATCGCTTTGAAGGCGCTGCGTTCGGATATGGCCTCCAACCCCGCCGCCATGGCGCGCTTCCGCCGCGAGGTGGCGGTGGCGCGCGATGTGACGCATCCCAACGTCTGCCGCGTGTTCGATATCGGCGAGCATCAGGCGGGCGGCGCCGTTACGGCCTTCCTGACCATGGAGTTTCTCGAAGGTGAATCGCTGGCCGAGCGGCTTCACCGTTGCGGGCCGATGCCGGCCCAGGTGGTAATCCCGCTGATCCGGCAATTGGCGCTCGCGCTGGAGACGGCGCACCGGGCAAACGTCATCCACCGCGACTTCAAACCGGGCAACGTGATGCTGGTGCCCGGGCAGGACGGTGAGGAACGCGCTGTGGTCACCGAGTTTGGCATCGCCCGCAGCACAGGCGGCGTCCCCAACGGCGAACAGCTTACTCAAACGGGCCAGTTCCTGGGAACGCCCGGCTATATCGCGCCCGAGGTGTGGCGCGGCGCCGAACCCGGCCCGGCCGCCGACATCTACGCCCTCGGCGTGGTGGCGCGCGAGATGCTTGCCGGCTCCGGACAGGAGCATCAGCCAACTCCCGCGAATGCCGGGCTTAATCGCGTGATCGAACGCTGCACTGAGGCCAGCCCGGCCGCCCGGCCGCCAACCGCCGCCTGGGTGTTGAGCGAGCTTGACCCTCCGCGCGGACCGGGAAGGCGGGTTTGGATGTGGCTCGCCGCCGCCGCGATTATTTTGGCGTGCGTGGCGGCAAGTTACCGCTTATACAGTCGGGAAGGCCGAAGCCACCTTACAAACTCAGCGCAGCACGTCGCGGTATTACCGTTCCGCGCAGGCGAGCCGGAGTTGCAGGTGTTCGCCGACGGGCTTATGGAAGCGATTACTCAGCGGCTGTCGCAATACGAAGGGATCCACCAGCAACTGGTGGTGGCGCCGGCTACCGAAATTCGCCGCGGCAGCGTGTCCAGCCCGGGCGATGCGCGTGCGAAGTTTGGCGCTCAATTCGCCGTCGAAGGCAGCCTCCATGCGCAGCAGGACCGGCTGCGGCTGGTGATGAGCGTCGTCGACACCTCCACCATGCGCCAGATTCGCTCGGGCATCGTCGAAGGCAGCCGCGCCAGGGCGATCTCCCTGCAGGACGAAGCGCTGGCGAAGCTGGCCAACGCGCTGGAACTTCGTGTCCAGCCCGGACAGGCCGCGGATCTGAACCGGCTCAGCAGCATCAAGCCCGGCGCCTACGACTTCTATCTTCAGGGCATGGGGTATCTGCGCAGGGAAGACCGGCCCGGCGATGTGGACAACGCCGTCACGGTCTTTCTGCGGGCCATTGAGATGGATGGCGAATACGCCGCCGCCTACGGGGGGTTGGCCCAGGCTTACTGGGTAAAGTATCAGCGTTCGCGCGACGTGGCTCTCGCCCGCAAGGCAGAGGAGTACGCGCGGCAGGGGGTGGGCAAAGACGGCAACTCAGTGGATGCGCGTATCGCCCTTGGGCAGGTGATGAATGGCACCGGCCGCTATCAGGACGCCGTCAGCCAGTTCGACGCCGCGCTCAGGCTCGATTCGCGCAACACCGCCGCTTACCAGGGATTGGCGCTGACGTATTTGAATCTCAAGCGACCTCAGGATGCCGAGGCCACCTATCGCAAAGCCGTGGAACTGCGCCCCAGTGACTGGACCGGACACAAGCAGCTTGGTTTGTTTTATTACCAGCAGGGACAGGTCCGCAAAGCCATCGAAGAGTTTGAGCAGGTGGTGGCGCTTACTCCCGACAACGCCCAGGGCTATGTGAATCTGGGGAGTTTTCTTTACCTGGATCGCCAACTGGACCGGGCGCGAAAAGTGTGGGAAGACGCGCTGCGCATCGATCCGAAGCGCCACAGCCTGCACAGCAACCTGGGGACGCTGCTCTTTAAGCAGGGAAGATACGCGGAAGCCTCTGCCCGGTTCCGCCTGGCGGCGGAAGACGCGCCAAAGAGCCACAAGGTTTGGGGCAACCTGGCGGCCGCTTACCGCTGGTCCGGCGATCAACGGATGCGCGATGCATACCAGCAGGCCATCTCACTGGCCCTGGACGACGTGAAGGTGAACCCGAAAAGCACGGAGACATTCTCCTACCTGGCCCGCTACTACGCCGTGATTGAAGATCGCCAGCCGGCGGCGTTTTGGCTGGAGAAGGCCGTGGCCGCGACGAAGATCGACAAGTCCTCCTGCGTCCGCATCGCGGAAGTATACGAAAATCTGGGCCAGCGGGCGGCAGCCATTCAGTGGATGCGGCGGGCGGTGGAAAGCGGCGCATCGGCCGATGAGGTGGCGGAAAACCCGCGGCTCAGGGAAGTAGCGCAAGCGGCCGGCATCGGAGCCGGCAAGTAACAGACAGACTAAGGAGCAAACAACATGCACACCATCAGAATCTTCGAAAAAGGGGACGCGGGGAGCCTGGTTTACGAAGCGGGCGAACACGAATACAAGTTCAGCAAAGACCGGAACAGGCAGCGCAATGTCGTGGTGAAGCTGCAGCGCGAGGACGGCAATTCGCCACTGGGCGGCATTCGCGTGTTCTTCACCGACAAGGAGCGCGATGGAGGAACGGCCCCGCCCCCGCGAGGGTTCGTCGAGGAGGCCGCCTACGAAGGCTTCGGGCTGTGGGCCGACTCAACTTCCCAGCGGTTGACGCTGCAAAAGGAGCTCTATCTCCGCTTTCCCGACGAGAAGCAGCACCTCATGGAGTTACATATCGACCGGGACATGCGTCCTCCACAGGACGCGGAGATTATCATTGAATGTTAGCGGCCGACGGGGGAGGAACCGATGGCGCGTAAAACGGATGAAGAGATACTCCGCAGTGTCCGGCCGAGAATCGCGATCAACCTAAGCGGCGCGCCCGGCGGTCTTGACGCAATCCTGCGCCAGAACAATCTCCGGCTTCTCCCCTACTTCGATCAGGAGAGCCAGCAGGCGATCGAAGTTCTCAACAAGAGGGCGAAAGAAAGGCAGCCCGAACGGCTACTTCCCAGGCTCGACACATGGTTTCAGGTTGCGCTGCCCCGCGGGGCCAAGGCCGAAGAACTGGTTCAGGAGATTCGCAAGGCCAACGGGGTGGAAACGGCGTACTTGGTCCGTCCAAGCCCTCCACCCGTCAGCCCGGGCGACGATATCTGGAACGCCTCACAAGCCTACCTGGACGCAGCCCCGTCCGGGATCGATGCGCGCTACGCCTGGCAGCATGGCCTATCGGGTGAAGGGGCCGCCTATGTCGACCTCGAGCAGGGGTGGAACTTCCACCATGAAGATCTGAGAGACGCCGGCATCGCCCTGTTATCCGGCTTAAATTATCGTTTTGTCTGGCACGGTACCCGGGTCCTGGGCGCCATTTCGATGGTGGACAACAATAAAGGCGGCGTGGGCATCGCTCCGTCGGCGGTGGCGCGGGCAATGTCGCTCTGGAAAACGGCCAGTGTCTATGACGTCCCTTGGGCGATCCTGCACGCTGCGGCGGCAATGGCGCCGGGCGACATTCTCCTGCTGGAAGCCCAGGAGATCGATCCGGTTCGCGAAAGAGACGGGTGGCCGGTCGAGATTGCCGATCTGACCTACAATGCGATCGTGCATGCGGTCGCGGCGGGCGTCGCTGTGGTGGAAGCGGCGGGAAATGGCGGACACAAACTTGATTCCTATGAGGATCTCTCGGGAAGAACCATCTTCCGGCGGGGCTCGCCCGACTTCCGCGATTCCGGCGCCATCATGGTGGCGGCGGGAGGCTCGGCGGCGCCCCATAAGAGAGTGACCAGTTCCAGCTATGGCAGCCGGATCGACTGTTATGCCTGGGGCCAGAAGATCGTCACATCGGATGATCCAGGCTATACCAACCACTTCGCGCAGACTTCCGGAGCTTCCGCCATCGTCGCCGGCGCCTGTCTGATCGTGCAGGGCGCGGCAAAGGGCGCCGCGGGAGCGCCGCTCTCTCCGGAGGCGCTAAGAAATGTCCTGTTGGATGGAGCCACGCCTTCAAAAACGCCCGCTACCGACAAGATTGGGGTAATGCCCAACCTGCGCGCCATCATTGAGACTCACAGGTTGGTTTCAGAATCGACACGCGCCGCCGGGGCCGGCCGGTAGGAAGTATCGCCCGGTAGAAACCGCTGAATGATTCGGGCGGCTTCGGCCGCCGCTTTCCGTGGCAGCCGTGGCGCCCTAGGTTCGGGCTTCCGTCGCAAAGCGTCACAAAGGCCGGCGGCTGAGGCCGTTGGTTCCAACGTGCGATTGAGCGCGAATCTCTCCAGCCGATGGGAATCCACGGGATTCCTGCCGGTTGGCAATGCAACCGAAGGCACCCCCAGCGCCTCCAGTTCAAACAGTGTCTTCCTCGTCCCCTTGGTCACCGCCACATCGGCCGCCACCATGATCCGGCTGATCTCGGGCTCATAGTCCACAATGCGGACATCGGTGCGTGAGGCGGTCCGCGCCCGTATGGATTCCGCGTCTTCGCCAGCCACCCAGATGAGATGCCTGCGGGGTTCCTCCAGCAGATCGAATGCCGCCAGCACCAGGTCCAGAACCGGCGCATCGGCCTCCCGCCAACTCCCTGGCAGCACAGCCACTACGAACGCATCGCGGGCGATGCGCAACTCTTCGCGCGCCACCCCGCGGTCATCGCGGCTGTAGCGAAACTCGCGGATCACCGGCCCCACATAGTCCACTCTTCGGTTCAACCCTTCGGGCTCGGGGTAGATCCCTGGCTCATCCAGGAACACAATCCGGTCGGCGAACTTCAGCGTGCTCATTGCGTAACTGCCGGGATCGGTAAACCAGTCCGTGATCAACACGGCCGGTTTTTCGAAAATCTTCGCCGCCGGCAGCGCCATGAACTCCTCGTGCGCCACCACCAGATCCGGATCCAGCCAGTCGATGAGCTTGCCTGCCAGCACGATGGTGTCGTTGATCGGGTTGAGGTCGGGCAGTCCGATATCGATGTGCGGGAACTGGTGAGCGGCAAGCGTGCGCGCCCCCGTTCCGTAGGACACCAGTCGCACCTGGATCCCACCGCCGAGGATCTCCAATTCCCTGGCGATCTCCATGTCTGGAATCGCGTGGCCGCGTCCGCGGCCGCGGCTAAAGAACAGAATCTTTGGTGTTCCCTCGCCGAACTCGGGAAATCCCATGGATGCGCCTAGGCGCCCTCTCGGCCGGCCCGAGCCTGAAGCTCACCATGCAACCAGGCGCGCGCCATGCTCCACTCCCGCGATACCGTCCGGACGGACACATCCAGATGATCGGCGATTTCCTGTTCGGTAAGCCCCCCGAAAAATCGCAACTCCACGATGCGCGCCTGCCGCGGGTCGAAATCCGAAAGGCGCGCCAGTGCGTCGTCGATCTCCAGCAGTTCCTCCAGCCGGTCCTCGGACAGGACCAGATCCGCGTGCAGTTCCACTTTCTGCTTGTCGCCAGCCCGCTTTGCCGCTTTGCGTTCGCGCGCATGATCCACCAGGATGTGCCGCATCAGCGTGGCGGAGGTGGCAAAGAACTGGCTGCGGTTCTTCCAGTGCAACCCATCCTGTCCGGCCAGGCGCAGGAACACCTCATTCACCAGGGCGGTGGGTTGCAGGGTGTGATCCTTTCGCTCGCGGTTCATGAAGGCGCGGGCAAGTTTCAGCAGTTCGGGATAAACGATCGCGGCCAGTTGGGACTCGGCGCCAGCATCACCTCGCGCGGCCTCACGCAGGAGCCGGGTGATCTCGCCGGGATTCGGATCTGGGCGCTCACTCATCTGGGGGTCAGGTCAATAGTGTAACAGCAGCCGCTAGCGGGCGCGGCGCCAAACGTTAAGGCGCCGCAACGCCAGGGCAATCCCGGTCCACACAAGCACCACCGCGCCCGCCGAGGCGATGCCCGCAATCGTCTGGCCCACCAATCCGAACGCCTCGCCGGTGTGCGTGAATCGTGACCACAGCCGCAGCCGCTGACCGGCGTTGTTGGCGGCGAAGGTCCGCCATTGAATCACGTCACCACTGTGCTGCGCCAATTCCAGGGTGGCCCGCTTCTGCGGCTGGCCCCCATCACCGTGGTCGATCGTGAACGTCACCGCCGTCCCCTGGGGAACGCGCAGCGGGGCGGAGATGCTGATCCATCCGGGCGCATGATCCGCTGCCCGCCGCCACAAGGCATTCAGGCCCGCGATCTCTGCCAGCGGCCCTTGGGCCGGCGCCGGCGGCCGTTGTGGCTCGGTCCCGGTGAGCCGGTAGATCAGATCGCCTCCCCAGGAGTAAGAGATCGGCACCGCGCCCGCCACCACAAACAAGAGCGGAATCAGGCACCATAGCCCGATCGTGTTGTGCCAGTTAAAATCGCGCGCCCTTCCGCTGAGGCCGCCGCGGAACCACGCGACCGGGCGCAGATGCTGCACCGACCATTGCCGGGGAATCCAGAGATAGGCCCCCGAAACCACCAGAAACAGGAAGGCGAGGTTGCAGGCGCCCGTAATCGCCTTGGGTGTGGCGCGCCGCTGGGTGCTTTCCACCCCCAGCCAGCGATGCCAGGCGCGCAGCTTCTGAAACGCCGCCCGTGTACTGCCCGTGCCCACACCCAGCACCGCGCCCGTGTACGGATTGACGAACAGCGAGCCTTCCCGTCCCAGGGTGATTTCCGCCGGTTCGTCCGCGCCGGAACGGAGGGTCAGCGCCGCCGTGGCAGGCAAGGCGCGTGCGCCAGCTACGGCCGCCAGCAGCGCCTCCACCTCCATTCGTCTGGCCCCTGCAGGCGCAGTCACCTGAAACGGGCCCCGGTCAAAACGGACGATTATTTGCCGCTCATACATCAGCAGCACGCCGGTGAACGACATGAGAAGAACAACGGCGCCGGCGACGCATCCCGCCGTCAAATGCATCCAGAACAGGAGTTTTCGAAAGCCCATGCAAAGGGTTAAGCTTAGCAGGCGCCGCGCCTCTAGTAGACTTGGTTGGTACACCATGAGCATCTTCCAACCTCACCTGCTCAAAGACAAAACGGCTTTCATCACCGGCGGATCCAGCGGCATCTGCCTGGGCATCGCCGAGGCTTTCGCGTCGCACGGCGCCAGGCTCCTGCTGCTGGGCCGCAGCCAGGAGAAGCTGGACGCCGCGGTAGCGGGCATCCGCGGCAAAGGCGGCACGGCGGAAGGCTTTGCCGCCGATGTCCGCAACTATCCGGCAATGGAAGAAGCCTCCGCCCGCTGCGCCGAACTTTACGGCGGCATCGATATTCTCATCTGCGGGGCGGCCGGCAACTTCCCCGCGCCGGTGATGGGCATGTCGGCCAATGGATTCAAGGCCGTCATCGACATCGATCTGCTGGGCACCTACAACACCTGCCGCGCCGCCTATGCCCACCTGCGCAAGCCCGGCGCTTCCCTGATCAGCATCTCCGCCAACCACGCTCATCAGCCCTACGCCTTCCAGTCCCATGTGTGCGCGGCCAAGGCCGGCGTGGATCTGTTCACCAAAACGCTGGCTCTTGAATGGGGCCGCGACGGCATTCGCGCAAACATCATCTATCCCGGACCGATTGATGGAACCGAAGGGATGCGGCGGCTGGCGCCATCGGAAGCCGCGCGTAAGGCCGTGATCGACGCCGTGCCGATCCGCCGCATGGGCACCGTGGAGGACATCGCGAACCTGGCCCTGTTTCTCAGCTCCGATGCGGCATCCTATATTACGGGGGCGGCGTTTGCCTGCGACGGCGGCAGCGGGCTGACCGGTTCGCGCAGCTTCGAAGCCGCCTTCACCGGGGGGAGATAACCGATGCTGCTTGCGCTGATTCTGCTCACTGCCGCCTTCGCCACTGACCACTGGCCGCAATTCCGCGGGCCGGGATCGAACGGCGTCGCCACCGATGACCCGCGCCTGCCCGAGGAGTGGAGTTCCACGAAGAACGTCAAGTGGAAGATCGACATTCCCGGCCGCGGCTGGTCCTCTCCGGTTGTCTGGGGCAATCGCGTGTTCCTCACCACCGTGGTCAGCGCGCAGCCGAAAGAGAAGGCCCGCAAAGGGCTCTACTTCGGCGGAGAACGCGGGGTCCCCTCCGACGAACACCGCTGGGTGGTCTACTGCGTGGATTTCGACAGCGGCAAGATTCTGTGGGAGCGGGAGGCCCACAGGCAGGTTCCCACCTTTTCCCGCCATCTGAAAAGCAGTTACGCCTCTGAAACCCCGGTGACGGACGGCCAGTTGCTTTACGCCTATTTCGGCAACGCCGGCCTGTTCGCTTACGATTTTAACGGCAAGCTGGTATGGCAGCGGCGCTTCGATGCCGTGAACACGCGCAATGGCTGGGGCACCGCGGCTTCGCCCATGCTGCACCAGAACCGGCTCTATGTGGTGAACGACAATGAAGACCGCAGCGTGCTGATGGCTTTGGATAAAAAGACCGGAAAAACTGTTTGGGAGATTCCGCGCGAGGAAAAGAGCAACTGGGCCACGCCGTTTCTCTGGGAGAACGGCCGCCGCGCGGAAATCATCGCGCCGGGAACCGGCCGCGTCCGCTCCTACGATCTGGACGGCAAACTGCTGTGGGAGTTCGGCGGCATTTCTTCCATCACCATTCCCACTCCCTTCGCCCGCCACGGTTTGCTCTACATCGCCTCAGGCTATGTCGGTGACCAGAAGAGGCCCGTGTTCGCCGTCAAACCCGGCGCGCGCGGCGATATTTCGCTGAAGCCGGACCAGACATCGAACGATTTCATCTCCTGGTTTCTCCCGCAGGGCGGCCCCTACAATCCCTCGCCGCTGGTTTACGGCGACCACTACTACACCCTCTACGACCGCGGCCTGTTCACCGCCCACGACGCCAGGACCGGCCGCGAGGTGTACGGCAAACAGCGTATCTCGCAGGATATCGGCGCCTATACAGCCTCGCCCTGGGCGTACAATGGCAAAATCTTCGTGTTGAGCGAGGATGGCGACGCCTTCGTCATCAAGGCGGGCGCCGAATTTCAGGTGCTGGGTAAGAACAGTGTGGATGAAATGTGCATGGCCACGCCGGCGATCGCGCGCGGCAGCCTGTTTCTCCGCACCGAGAGTAAACTTTACCGGATAGCGAAAGACTAGAAACCGCCATGAAGATCCGATTTCTGATTGCCGCAGCCATTGCCGCCGCCTCCGGCGCGGTTTTATTCCTGAACCGGCCCGCCGCGCGCGTGGAGGCCGCACCACCGCCGCCCGCGCAGGTTGCCTCTATCCCTGGCGGCCAGATGAAGCACGTGATGGTGGGACACCAATTCCGCCAGGACGACCTGCCGTCCATAGCCGCCGCCCCTGATGGCTCATTGTGGGTGGCGTGGCTGAGCTTTGTGGGCGACCGTGATGACGTGGTGATCCGCCACTATGAAGGCGGCAGGTGGGGCGCGCTGCAATGGATGCCGAACACCAGCGGCGATAGCTGGCTGCCGCAGGTGGCCGTGGATGCGGAAAATCGCGTCTGGGTGGTTTGGTCGCAACAGGTGGGCAATAACTGGGATCTCTACGCCCGCCGCTTCGATCCGCAAGGGCAGGAATGGAGCGCGATCGAACGGCTGACCAGCAGCCCTCTTCCCGACATCAACCCGCGCCTGGCTACTGATGGCAAGGGGCGTTTCGCACTGGCCTGGCAGGGTTTCCGCGGAAAGAACTCGAACATCTTTGTGAAGACTTTCGATGGAGCGAAATGGTCGGATGAGATTCGCGTCACCAACCGCACCGCCAACGACTGGGAGCCCGCCGTGGCCATTGATTCCAGCGGCGCCGCCTGGGTGGCCTACGACAGTTACAGGAACGGCAACTACGACGTCTTTCTCAGCAAGGTAAGCGGCGGCCAGGCGGGGCAGGAGATTTCCGTATCGGAAACTCCGTATTTTGAGGCGCGCCCTACCGTGGCCATCGACACGGCGAACCGCGTCTGGGTGGCATGGGAGCAGGGCAATACGAACTGGGGCAAAGATCAGGGCTACACCCTGCGGCAGAATCCACGCGGCGTGCAACTCGGCGGAGCGCGCTCAGCCCGCATTCGCGTCTACGACGGCAGCCGCTGGCAGGAGCCTTCCACGCAATTGCAGTCCGCCTTCGGCCAGAGCAACACCTATCAGCCACATGTGTTTTCCGACGGCAGGGGATCGGTGTGGGTGGCGGCAAAGAAGCGGCTGGCCGGGCGCGCGGACCCGGCCGTGCGCAACACGCGCGGCTACTGGGAATATTGGCTCACGCACATGGATTCCGGTGGATGGGCCGAGGCGTTTGCCTTGCCGGAAAGCAAGGGTCGGTCCAGCACGCGTGTGAACGCCGCGCTTGATCGAAGCGGCGCGTTGTGGCTTGCCTGGGATACCGATGGCCGGGGCGGCGATTTCTATCACCGGCCCATCCGTCAAAAGGTCCATGCGGGCAGCCTCCCCGCGCCTTCCAGCGCCACTCCCGCACTGGGGCCGGTGAGGGCCGAAAATGTCAGCTACACGCCCAGCCACCCCAACGACGAGGCCGACGTGCGGGCCATTCGCACCTATGCAACCAACGTGGATGGCAAGCAGCACCACATCGTGCGCGGCGATTTCCACCGCCACACGGAATTGAGCTGGGACGGCGGCGGCGCCACGGACGGCTCACTTCAGGACTTCTACCGCTACATGATCGATGCCGGCGCCATGGATTTCGGCGCATCCACCGATCATCAGGGAGGCGCATGGCCCTATTGGTGGTGGTACACGCAGAAGATGACCGACATGTATCATGTGCCGGGCGCCTACGCCGCCATCTTCGGCTACGAGCGGAGCGCCGTATTTCCCAACGGCCACCGCAACATGTTTTTCGCCAGGCGCTCGGATTCCCGCGTCACTCCGTTCTTTTTGAAGAACGGCGCGGCGCAGTTCTCTCTTGGCCAGAGCCCGATGGGCGATGAACCGGGCGTGGGTTCGGGCGAACTGGTATCCAACGATACCAAGCTGCTCTACGAAGAAATCCGCTCGCGCAACGCCATCGCCATTTCTCACACCTCCGGCACGCGAATGGGGACTGACTGGCGCGACAACGATCCCGATCTGGAGCCGGTGGTGGAGATTTTCCAGGGTGCGCGCACGAATTACGAAAAGCTCGGTGCGCCCTTGGTGGTTGTGAAGGGCTCCGATGATCCGCACATGAACCAGGCGGGATACCAGCCCGAAGGCATGGTGGCGAACGCCTGGGCCAAAGGCTACAAGCTGGGTATCGTCACCAGTTCCGACCACGGCTCCACGCACATCTCCTACGCCATGGTGTATACGCCGGACACCTCCCGCCAGGGAATCCTCGACGCGATCCGCAAACGCCACACCTACGGCGCCATGGATAACATCATTCTGGATGTGCGCATGGGCAATCACTTCATGGGCGATGAGTTTAGGATGAGCAAGGCGGCGCCGATCAAGGTGAAGATCCAGGCGCCCGCCAACGTTGTGAAGGTCTCCATTATCAAGGACAATGAAGTCCTTTATACGGTGACGCCCAACAGCCGCAACGTGCAGTTTGAATATACCGACAAGGGCGATGTGAGCGGACGCCACTTCTACTATGTGCGCGTGGAGGAAGAGAAGAACCTGCTGGCGTGGTCGAGCCCCTTCTTCGTCAACTACGGGAGGAAGTGAGCAGTCCGCCGCCCATCAGTGAACGCAGTTCAAGCGCGGCGAGACGTTCTTCCACGAAATCAAGCCGCCCCGGGCCGGCCTCGCCGAGCATTTCGCGCAGAGCTTCGGTAATCAGGCGCCGGACGTCGTCCTGTGGCGCCGTTTGCGCCGGTATCGGTTGGGTGTCGTTGGCTTCGCTCATACAGGTTGTCATATCGGTGCCGCGGCGGCGGCCTTTATCGAAATGTCAGGTTGTGAGAAAATAGGCGCCGTATGACATCCAGGCGAGGTTTTCTCTCAACCAGCGGTGCGGCCATGGCCGCCGGCGCTTTGTCCACTCCCGCTTCGGCCGCGACGGCGGCTGAAGACATCAAGCTTGGCGTTGCCAGCTACACCCTGCGCGAGTTCAGCCGCGCCCATGCCATCCGTCTTCTCAAGAAGCTTGGCACTTCCTACGTGAACATCAAGGAGTTCCATCTTCCCTACCGCGCCACCAGGGAAGAACTGGCCAAGGGGCGCGCCGATTTCGAGAAGGCCGGGCTCAAGATCCTGGGCGGCGGCACCATCTATATGCAGAAGAACGACGAGGCCGACGTCAAGTTCTACTTCGACTACGCAAAGGCCTGCGGCATGCCTCTGATGGTGATCGGGCCTTCGGCCGAGTCCATCGGTCTGATCGAAAAGTACGCCATCAAGTACGACATCAAGATCGCCCTGCACAACCACGGCCCCGAGGATAAACACATCCCCACGCCGCAGAGCGCGCTAAAGCTGATCAAGAACATGGATCCGCGCATGGGCCTTTGTATCGATGTCGGCCACACCACGCGCACCGGCACCGATGTGGTGGAGGCGATCGCCGAGGCCGGCCCGCGACTGCTGGACATGCACATTAAGGATCTGAAGGACCTGATGGGCAAAGACAGCCAGTGCGCCGTTGGCGATGGCAAGATGCCTGTGGTGGCCATTTTCAAGCAGTTGAAGAAGATGAACTACCAGGGCGCGGTGATGCTGGAATACGAGATCGAAGGCGACAACCCGCTGCCGGGCATGCAGAAGTCGTTCGCCTATATGCGCGGGGTGCTGGCCGGCTTGCGCGGTTAGAGCTTCTGAAACCGGGCCCGGCCGCGGCGCGTCGGAAGGTACAGCCATGCGCTGTCTTTTCGCGTTGATCCTTGCGGCCGGCCTGGCCGGGGCGCAAAGCCGGTTGGAGCGTTACGCGGTGGTGCTTGAAGCTCCGCCGCTGGCCGGAGAAACGAACCCGGCAAAGATCACTGAAGTACGCGCGGCGCAGGCGGGCATTCGGGCCGCTATCGAAGCGCGGGGCGTGCGCGTGCTGCATTCCACCAACCGGCTGGTAAACGCCGTCTATGTGCTGGCGTCAGAGGAGCAGGCGGCCGAAATCCGCCGGATCTACGGTGTGGGACGGGTGGAAGGCGTGCGCCGCCTCAGGCGCGCGTTGAACAAGGCGGGCGAACTGGTGAACGCGCCCGCGGCCTGGAACATCACCGGCGGGCCGGACCGCGCCGGGCAGGGCGTTAAGATCGGCATCCTCGACTCCGGCATCGACCACACCCATCCCTCCCTGAAAGATGACAGCAGCCCCATTCCCCCCGGCTATCCCAAGTGCCGCGGCGATGACTGCGGCTACACGAACCGGAAAGTCATCGCGGCGCGCAGTTATGTCGATTTACTCGTAATCCCCGAAGAACCGGCCATCTCCCGTCCCGATGACTTATCGCCGCGCGACCGTGTCGGGCATGGAACCGCGGCTGCAAGCGCCGCGGCCGGAAAGCTGGCCCGCGGACCGGCGGCGGAAATCCGCGGCGTGGCGCCGGCGGCTTTCCTTGGCAACTACAAGATCTTCGGATCGCCCGGCATCAATGACTCCACATTCGATGACGTGGTGATCGCCGCGCTCGAGGACGCCATTGACGACGGGATGGACATCGTCAGTCTCTCCTTCGGCGGCCCTGCGCTGTGGGCGCCCGGTGACCGTGGCAGCGTTTGCGGCGCGCCCGCCAACGAAGCCTGCGATCTACTGGTGGAGGCTGTGGACAACGCCACACGCGCGGGCCTCACCGTGGTGACGGTGGCGGGCAATGACGGCGACCTGGGGCTGCGGCTGCCGACGCTGAACTCGGTGCAGTCTCCCGGTGCCGCTGCCTCCGCCATCACCGTGGGCGCCTCCACCAATGGCCACGCCTTCTACGCCGGTTGCACCGCGGAGGGCGGATCCAGAATGCGGGCGCTATTCGGCAACGGGCCAAAGCCGGCTGAGCCGTTGCGAGCGCTCCTCCAGGATGTGGCGAAACTGGAAGACGATGGCAAGGCCTGCTCCCCGCTGGCCAAGGGCGTTCTCGAAGGCGCCATCGCGCTGATCGAACGCGGCGGCTGTAACCTTTCCATCAAGGTGAACCATGCCCAGGCGGCCGGGGCGGTGGCGGCGGTGATCTATCAAAGCCAGTCCAACACCATCACGCCCATGTCCGGTCTCAGCGAGACGGGGATTCCAGCGGCGCTGGTGGGCCATGACGACGGGGTCGCGCTCAAGAGCCGGACGGGCGGGGCCGTGACACTCGATCCGGCGCTGCAGGCCACCGATGCCGAAGCGGATCTGGTGGCGTACTTCTCCTCGCAAGGGCCCTCCATCGGCGACTCTCTGATCAAGCCGGAAATCTCCGCCGTGGGTACGAACATGTACATGGCCACGCAATCCTACGATCCCAATGGCGACATGTATGACCCGTCGGGATACACGGTGGCGCAGGGTACAAGCTTTGCCGCGCCGATGGTGGCGGGCGCCGCCGCCATCGCCAGGCAACGCTATCCACGCCTGCGGCCCGGCCAGGTGAAATCGCTGCTGGTCAACACCGCCGCCGACGTGCTTACCGACTTTGACTACTCCGACCAGCCGATCAACGCGCCGTGGACCGCCGGCGGCAACGGGATTCTGGACGTGCGCGAGATGGCCCGCGCCAACGTCACCGTGGAGCCGGCCACACTCTCTTTCGGCGTGCTGGGCCCGGGCGTCGCGCCGCCCGTGCGGACGCTGATTTTTACGAATCTGACGAACGGCACCGTCAATCTCCGTTTTGACCCGCGGCCCAGTGCGGCAATCACACTCTCGCCGGCGAATCTGGCGATTCCCGCCAACTCCAGCCGCGAGTTGCAGGTGCGGCTGACCTCGGCCCGTACGGAATCAGGCGCCTATGAGGGCGATATCGCGGTGCTGGGCGGCGCGGTGACTTTGCGTATCCCCTTCCTCTACCTTGTGGGAGACAACCAGCCCTTCAACGTTTTCCCGCTGCGCGGTTTCGACTTCACTGGCGCCGTGAATGAGCGTCTTCCCGGCCGGTTGACATTGAAAGTAGTGGATCGTAATGGCGTGCCGGTGAAGGACGCGCCCGTTCGCTGGGGCGCCACGCTCGGCAACGGCGAGATCAGTGAACCCAACGCCCGCACCGATGAGTTGGGCATCGCCGAAGCCCGCGCCGTGTTAGGGCCCAGGCTGGGCGAACAGGAGTTTGCCGCCGGGGTGGGAAACCTGACGGTCTACTTCAGCGGTATCGCCAGGCTTCGCCCGCTGATCGAAACCAATGGAGTGGTCAATGCCGGCAGCCTGCGCGCAGGACAGGGAGTGGCGCCGGGATCGTATGTGGCCATTTACGGGCGCGGGCTGAGCGATGTTACGAGATTTGCCTCCACACCCTACCTGCCGCTTTCGCTCTCCGGCGTCAGCGTCAGCTTCGATGTGCCATCGCGCAGGGAGAGTTACGCCGGCCGGCTATATTATGTAAGTGAAAACCAGTTGAACCTTCAGGTTCCGTGGGAGTTGGCGGGGCTGAACAGCGCGCAGATGAAGGTCAGCATCGGCGATTTCTCGAGCGCCCTCTACACCGTTCCGCTCAGCCAGTACGCGCCAGCCGCGTTCGAGTATCCCGAGGCGGGCACGGGACGGATACTGGCCGCCGCGCGCGACGAGGCGTTTCTTCTGATCGGCACAGACAACCCGGCGCGGCGCGGACGCGCCATTCAGATCTACACCAACGGCATGGGCCCGGTGGCCAACCAGCCGCCGACGGGCGAACCATCGCCCACGCAACCTCTCGCCGCCTCTACGCTATCGCCTGAGGTGACGATTGGAGGCCGCCCGGCGCAGGTTCTCTACTCAGGCCTGACGCCGGGCGCAATCGCACTCTACCAGTTGAACGTGGTGGTTCCGGAAGACGCCGCGGCCGGCGTGCAACCCGTTGTCATCACAATCAACGGGATCACGGCGAAAACCGTGTTCCTCCCGGTCCAGTAGACAGGTATAATAGAGACGATCGGAAACGAAGCGGCTGGTCTCCTACCGGCCGGCTATTTCTGGCCTCAATGCAAGAAGTCAAAAAAAAACTGCAGGATGAAATCGCGGCTCTGGAATATGAGCTGCGCAATGAGCTGCCCAAAGAGATTCTGAAGGCGAGGGCTCACGGCGATCTGAGTGAGAACGCCGAATACCATGCGGCCAAGGAACGGCAATCGTTCGTGGATGCGCGGCTGGCCCAGTTGCAGGTGCGGCTGCGGCAGCTTTCCATGGTGGATATGACGAAAATCCCGCGCGACCGTGTGGGGCTGGGTTCGAGGGTCCTGCTGCTCGACACCAAGCGCGATGTCCAGTTGACCTACCGGCTGGTGACCAGCGAGGAGGCCGACGTGGAAAAGGGGTTGATTTCCACGGTGAGCCCGATCGGCAGAGGGCTGTTGGGCAGACAGGTTGGAGACGAAATCAGAATCCCGATTCCGGGTGGCGTACGCGAGGTGGAGATCCTCGAACTGACGACCATCCACGATTTGACGCCGGAGTAGCTAGACATCTCCCGCGCCCCCGTGGGAGGAAAGGACCGCTGGCATGACGTATACCAGCCTCATTGGAAAGAGCTGCGACAGGATTATTGTCCAGATCGTGCGCGCGCTCGCCCTGTCCCGGATTCATCCGAACGTCCTCACGTTTCTCGGCCTGCTGATCAACGTCGGCGCGGCGGTGCTGCTGGCGTTCGGGCAGTTTTTCTGGGCCGGCGTTGTCATCATTGGCGCCGGGCTGTTTGACATGGTGGATGGCCGCGTCGCCCGCGAGACGAATCAGGTGACGCGGTTCGGCGGATTCTTTGATTCGGTGCTTGACCGCTATTCCGATCTTGGGCTGCTGATGGGACTGCTGGTCTACTATGCCTCCATCAACCGCAATTTCTACGTTGTGCTGACGGCCATCGTGATGACGGCGTCGGTGATGATCAGCTACACGCGCGCCCGCGCCGAAAACACGATTCCCACCTGCAAAGTGGGATTCATGGAGCGGCCTGAGCGTGTGGTGCTGGTGATCATCGGCTGCCTGTTCGACCGCATGGCGCCGGTGCTATGGGTGATCGCCATCCTGGGCAACCTCACCGTGATTCACCGCATGATGTACACCTTCCAGGAAGCCAAGCGGCTCGAAGACGCCCAGTTGCGCGCCGCACCCACTCCTGTGGAACGAACCCGGTAAACGAAAGCCTTGAAACTCATGCCAGTGACCAGACGGAATTTCCTGCAGGGCTCGGCCACCGTGGCCGCCGCGCCTTCCATGTCGTTTGCCGCCAATGACCGGATTCAGGTGGGCATCATCGGCGCCGGCGCGCGCTCACAGGAACTGATGGCCGGCCTGATGACGCTGCCGGGCGCCGAAATCGTGGGCGTGGTGGATGCCTACACCGGCCGGGTGGAACGAACCCGGGAACGGGTGGGGCAGAAGGTGAAACCTTACGCCTCGCACAAGGAGATGATCGCCGATAAGTCCATCGACGCAGTGGTGATTGTAACGCCCGATCACTGGCACAAAGAGATGGTGATTGAGGCGGTGCGCAATGGCAAGGACGTGTACTGCGAAAAGCCGTTGACCTACCGCAGCGCCGAGGGAATGGAAATCGTGCGCGCGGCCGCTGAGGCCAAGCGTATTGTGCAGGTGGGCAGCCAGTTGGTGAGCACCGAGGCGCAGCGCAAGGCGCGGGAGATGATCGCCGCCGGCAGGCTTGGACAGGTGACGATGATCCGCGCGGCGTATAACCGCAATACGGCATCGGGCGCCTGGATCTACCCCATTCCGCCCGATGCGTCGCCGAGGACCGTAAACTGGGATGCTTTCCTGGGCCCGGCGCCCAAGCGTGATTTCAGCCTGGAGCGCTTCTTCCGCTGGCGCTGTTACGACGACTACTCGGGCGGCATCGCCACGGATCTGTTCGTGCACCTTTGCACCAGTATTCATTTCATGATGAAGGCCACCGCGCCCTCACGTGTGATGGCCATGGGGCAGCTTTACCGGTGGAAGGAAAGCCGCGAAGTGCCCGATACGATGAACGCGTTGCTTGAGTATCCCGAAGGTTTCGCCGTGAACCTCAGTTCCACGTTCAACAATGAGCTTTCCGGCGGCAGCAGTTTTCAGATTCTGGGGACCGAAGGGGCCCTGACGCTCGGCAACGGACTGACCTTCCATCCCGATCGCACGCGGGAAGACAACCGCTGGATTGTGGAAAGCTGGCCGCAACGGCTCGAACGCGAGTATTACCAGGATCCGAAGGTGCGCGCGGCGGAGGTGCCAGCGGCCTGGCGGCCGAAACTGGATCAGGGTTTGGAGCGCTGGGAGGAGGTGGGCGGCGACATGACGGCCGCGCACCTTTCGGTGTGGCTCGATTCCATCCGTACGCGGAAGGCGCCCTATGAAGACGCCATCACCGGGCATCGTGCGGCGGCCTGCGCGCACATGGTGAATCAGTCAGTGAAGCAGAAGCGCCAGGTGGAGTGGGACTTCGGCAAGGACGACATCCGTGCGTGAGCGCGGGTACGAACGAGCCAGGACCGCGTAGTACATTCGGCAACCACACCTAATCCTTTTCACGCCTGCGTCCGATAGGAAGAGCAGGCCGTGAGTGCTATAACCATCATCGCGTGTGAGTCCCAGCCCATGGTGATCGAGGGGCTGCGGCGAGTCTTCGAATCGACGGGCGAATTCGCACTGGTCGGATCCGCCGCATCGTTTCCCGAAGGCCAGGCCGCCATTGCGGAACTGCGCCCGCAAATCGTTCTGATGGACCAGACCGCCGGGCTGAAGAGTGTTTTCCGTTTCGTGAGCGAGGCGAAGGAGTTCTCTCCGTCCAGCTATCCGGTTCTATGGGTGACCGAAATGGCCGAAGTCGATTGTTTCCGCGCGCTGCAGACCGGAGCGCGAGGGATCGTCAAACGTTCGCTTCCGGTTGCGGTCTTTCTCGAATGCCTGCGCACGGTGGCGCGGGGAAATATCTGGCTCGAAAACGATGAACCGGCGCCCCTCAACGGCGCCTTCACGCGCCGGCAGAGTCCAAGGCTCACGCCGCGCGAGCGGGAAATTGTCGGCTGCCTGTGCCGCGGCATGCGGAACAAGGAAATCGCGCAGGAACTGTCCATTACCGCAGGCACCGTGAAGGTGCATCTGATGCACATTTTTGAGAAGACAGGCGTGAAGGACCGGTTCGAACTGGCCATGCATGGCCGGCAACTATTGGGCTCGGCGCCGGCGGACGAAACCGGCGGCTCGGAGCAGGGCTCGCAATTTCTGTAGCGCCGCGCCGCGGCGTCATCTGGAGAGAGCTTGGAGAACACACATCCATTACCCGGAGAAATCCCCGCGCTGAAGCAGACGCTGGGAAACAAGAACGTGCATGCCAAGCCATGGGCGCGCTGGCTGCTGCCCTCGTTTGCCGATTTTCTCTTTGTCGCGATGTTTGTGTGGCTTTTCGCCACCGGCGCCGGCGGGTGGTATGGCCTGTTGAGCGATGGCGATACGGGCTGGCACATCCGCACCGGGGAATGGATCCTGCAGCACGGCGCAGTGCCCCAAACCGACCTGTTTTCGTTTTCCAAAAGCGGCCAGCCATGGTTTGCCTGGGAGTGGCTGTCGGAGATTCTGTTTGCCGGTTTGCACCAGGCGGCCGGGCTCAAGGGCGTTCTTTTGTATTCGGCGGTGGTCATCTGCGGATTCGGCGTGGTTCTGTTCCGGCACATGATCTGGAAGGGCGCCGTGCCGGCGGCGGTGCTGGTGGTGACGCTGCTGACGGTGGGCGCAAGTTCCATCCATTATCTGGCGAGGCCGCATGTCCATACGCTGCTCTTTCTGGCAATCTCGCTATGGGTGATTGACCGCGACCGGCACAGGCCGGACCGGGCCATCTGGCTGCTGGTTCCCTTTACGGTGTTCTGGGTGAACATCCATGGCGGCTTCCTGGCGCTGATTGCGTGTCTGGGTCTGCTGGTGGCCGGCACGCTGGCCGAGCAGGTGATCGCGCCGGCAATCGAAGGAAGGCGGGGCGACTGGCATCCGGTGCGGCGCTACGCGCTGTTGGGGGCGCTTTGCGGACTGATGTCGCTGGTCAATCCTTATGGTTGGAAACTGCACCAGCACGTGTTCGCCTATTTGCGCTCGGACTGGATCAAGAACAATATCGAGGAATTTCAATCGCCGCGTTTCCGTGACGAGACCATCCTGCAATTTGAGATCCTGCTGCTGCTGGGCGTGATGACGGCGCTCTGGCTGATCCGGCGCCGTGAGGTGACCCCGGCATTGTGGATCCTGTTCTGGGCGCACTCAGCGCTCGGCAGCGTGCGCCACGTGCCGCTCTATATGATCGTCGCGGCTCCGTGGGTGGCCATGGGGCTCACCGAACTGTGGCGCAGGTTCATGGAGGGGGCGCCGAAGAAGTCCGTACGGGCGATCTTTTCCGACATGTCCCGCGATTGCCTGCCCGGCTGCCGGCGCATGAGCATCTGGGTGGGGGTGCTGGTGGCGGGCTTTGCGCTGTCCGGCGAACCACTGGTGCGCTGGCCCAAGGATTTCCCCAAGGAGAAGTTCCCGCTGGAGATGATCGCGCGCCACCAGGAGACGCTCATCTCGGGGCGGCTGTTTACAAGCGATGAATGGGCGGACTACCTGATCTACCGCCTGTATCCGCGGCAGAAAACGTTTGTGGATGGGCGCAGCGATTTTTTTGGCAAGGAGATTGGGGACGACTATCTGCGAATCCTCAAAGGCCATTGGAAGTGGGAATCGGTGATGGCGAAGTATCGCTTTGATACCGCGCTGGTTCCGGTGGAATGGCCCGTGGCGACGCTGCTGAAGGCGAACCCGGCCTGGAAGCTGGTGGAGGATGGCGGAAAAACCCTTCTCTTTGTCCGGAAGCACCCTTACACAAATGGCAGTCAGGCTTCCCGGAAGCGCCCCATCTAATGAAAATCCCCGATTCCGCCGAAGGATAAACCAGGGAGATCAACGCCAACCATGACATCGGCAAGAGGCTTGGCCCGGCGTCCGGCGCCGGCGCGAGAAGGACGGCTGGCGCCAACAGGCAGTTCCTTCCTGCCCGAGGGCAGAACGCTGCCGGAGTTCGCGCTGGCGGCGGGACTGCTGACTGCAAGCGCCCGGATTCCGGCGGGAAGGCTGTGGGGAAGTGGGTCCGGCCAGGCGGGGAAAACCGGGCGGAAACGAGAGGGCCGCACGGGGCGGCAACAAGCATGACGAATCAATTGTTAACTCCTCCGATGTGGATTGCGCTGGTGGTGGGGCTTGCGGCCATCGTCGAGGACGTGTGGCGCAGGGAGATTTCCAACTGGATTTCGCTGGCGGCGTTGGGCGGCGGTTTCGGATGGCAGATCTGGAGCGGCGGGTGGCGAGGCGCCGGCGATGCGGCGCTGGGAGTGGTGGCCGGGTTTATGGTCTTTTTGATCTTCTACCTGCTCGGTGGAATGGGTGGTGGGGACGTGAAGCTGATGGCGGGCTTTGGAGCGCTGCTCGGTCCGTGGCGGTCGCTTGAGGCGGCTCTTTACACGGCGGTATTGGGCGCGTTGCTGGCGGTGTTGGTGTTGGGTGTCAGCGCGTCGATCCGCTGGTGGAAGAAGGCCGAGGGATCGCGTGGACCGGTATCGATTCCGTACGCGCCGGCAATCGCAGCCGGTGTGTGGCTTGCGCTGGTACCGCACTAAAGATGGTTCCAGCAAATGCCGATTGAGATGACAGTGGCTCTTAGGAAGGGAATGCTATGGATCGCAGGTTTCTGACTGTCTTGGGAGTAAGTCTATTGTTCGCGCTGGTGGTCTCTGCCGTTTTTTACCAGATGACCGCGCGCGGCGGGACGAAGAAAACGGAATCCGGGGACCTTAAGGACCTCGTTGTCGCGGCGAAGGCGCTCGGCATCGGCGTCACCGTCAAGCCGGCCGACGTAAAGGTGGTGAAGGTTCCGGAAGCGCAGTTTCCAAAAGGTGCCTTCGCGAAAGTCGAGGAAGTGATCGACCGCCCTGTGATCAGCAACATTCTGCTGGACGAGCCGCTCATGGAAGGCCGCCTGGCCTCAAGGGGCAGCGGCGTAGGTATCGCGCCCATTATTCCGGTCGGCATGCGCGCGATGACGGTGCGCGTAAACGACGTGGTGGGTGTGGGCGGCTTTGTGATGCCCGGAATGCGTGTCGACGTGCTGTGCACGGGACGGCCTCCGGGGGGCGAGGCGATCACCACCACTAAGACGGTGCTGCAGAACATCCTGGTGTTGACGGCCGGAACGACAACCCAGCCCGATGCGCGGGGCCAGGCGATCGCGGCGCCGAACGTCACGCTGCTGGTGACGCCCGAACAGGCCGAGACGCTCACGCTCGCCAGCAACGAAGGCCGCATCCAACTCATTCTGCGAAGCGGAAGCGACCAGTTGATGGAACCGACCACCGGCCGGCAATTGGGTGAGTTGTTCGGCCGGGCCCGGCGGCAGCAGACCGAAGAGGAACCCGCGCAGCGCCCCAGACCCCGGCGGGTGGCTCAGGCGCGCCCGGCTCCGGCTCCCGTGGCGGCGGTTCCGCCTCCCCCGCCTCCTCCACCCCCGGTCACCGACCAGGTGGTGGTGATTCGCGGCAATCAGAAAACGGTGGAAAACGTGTCCATTCTCAAGCCGTAGGCGGCAAGCCCGAGGCGAAGTCTTGAATTAAGTGGGGAATACTCCAATGAAGGCATTCAACCGATTCCATTACGGCCTGGTTCCATCACTCGCGGCGGTGGTTCTGATGCTGGCTCCGGGCGCGGGGAACGCGCAGACCGTCGACGACGTCAGGGTGATCGTCGGCAAGAGCGTAGTGGTCGACTATCCCGAAGATATCGCCCGTATCTCGACATCGAGCCCGGACGTTGTCGACGCGGTGCCCGCGACCACGCGCGAAATTCTGCTCCACGGCAAGGCGCTAGGGTCGGCCACGGTGGTGGTCTGGTCCAAGTCCGGTCAGCGCACCTTTTACAACGTCAACGTCGAACAGAACCTGGAACCTCTGAGAAGGCTGCTGAAAGAGACGTTTCCGAACGAGGATGTGCGGGTCCAGGGCGCCAAAGAATCGATCTCTCTGACCGGGCGGGTAAGTTCCCAGGCTGTGGCCGACCGCGCGGCGGTGCTTGCTACGCCGATGGCCAAAAGCGTGGTCAACAACCTTTCCGTGGTCACCGCGCCGGTGGACAAACAGATCGTGCTGCGGGTCCGGTTTGCCGAGTTGAACCGCAACGCGGCCCAGAACTTCGGCGTCGGGATTCTGTCCACGGGCGCCACCAATACTCTGGGCCGGACCACGACGCAACAGTTTCCCTCGCCCGGTATTACCGATCTGCGGACGGTTTCTCCCGCGCAGGGGCCGGGAATCGGCGGCGAGTTCAAGATTACCGATCTGCTCAATGTCTTCCTGTTCCGTTCCGACCTGAACCTTGGTGCCTTCATCAAGGCGCTGCAGCAGCAGGGGTTGCTGCAAATTCTGGCCGAGCCGAACCTGGTGACCACCAACGGAAAAGAGGCGAGTTTTCATGTGGGCGGCGAATTTCCGATTCCGGTCCTTCAGGGCGGCGCCAACTCCGGCGCGGTGACCATCATGTTCCGGGAATACGGGATCCGGCTGCACTTCCATCCGCAGATTACCGCCAATCAGACCATCAAGATGCATGTACGGCCCGAGGTGTCGACGATCGATCTTGCCAACGCGGTCAGCGTCGGCGGTTTCACGGTGCCGGCGCTGGCGACCCGCAAGATGGAGACCGACATCGAACTGGGCGAGGGACAGAGCTTTGTGATCGGCGGCCTGCTGGATGACCGCGTGAACGAGACGTTCGCCAAGATCCCCGGCCTTGCCAGCATCCCGATTCTCGGCGCGATCTTTAAGAGCCGCCAGGAGAACAAGACCAAAACCGAGCTGCTTGTAATGGTTACGCCCGAGATTACCGTTCCGCTTCAGCCCGGTGATCCGAGGCCTGAGATCAGCTTCCCGAAGGAATTTCTGCCGGCAAATACGCCGAACACGCCCGCCGGGATGAGCCGGCAGGCGGCCAAGAGCGCTTCAGTGAAAGCAAGGAAGGCCAAGAACTAAGGGCCTGTAAGCGCGGAGCGAACTATGTATTCGAGACGAACGGGGCGAGAAACCGAACTGACGGCGATTCTGCTGGCGCCGAATCGCGCGCTGGCGGAAAACTTTCTGGCTACCGTCCCCGGCGTGCGGGGTTTCCAGATTCTGGCGGAACTGAGCGCCTACCCGACCCAGCAGACACTGGACATCCGGCTGCGCCAGTTGCAGCCCGATGTGGCGCTGGTGGACCTGTCGACGGACCTGGAGCGGGCAAGCGAGATCATCCGGGTGCTGGTCTCGCAGCGTCCGCCAATCCCTGTTGTCGGGCTTCATACGCACAACGATTCGGAAGTGATTCTACGGGCGGTCCGGCAGGGCGTCAGCGAGTTTCTCTATGCGCCCTTCGATCCGGAAATCCAGCGGGAGGCTATTGCAAGGCTAGAGCGGCTGCGGCAGCCCGATTCGCCGGGGGAACCGGAAATGGGCCGCATGGTGGTGTTCTCGAGCGCCAAGCCCGGGGCCGGATCATCGACGCTGGCAACCCAGACGGCATTTGCGCTGAAGCGGGCGACCGGGAAGCGAATCCTGCTGGCCGACTTTGACCTGGTTTCCGGGACGATCGGCTTTTACCTGAAGCTGAATCAGCGCTATTCGCTGGCCGACCTGCTTCACTCGGCGGCCGAACCATCCAGTTGGCCGAACTACACGGTCACCTGCGGCGGCGTGGACATCCTGACGGCGCCCGAGAAGCCCTATACGGGGCTGGTCGAACCGGCGCGGTTTCAGGAGATCCTGCATTCGATCCGCTATCTCTATGACTGGATCGTTGTCGATCTGCCGGTGGTATTCCACCGCATTAGTCTGCTTGCCCTGTCTCAGGCGGAAAAGTCCTTTCTGGTATCCACCACGGAACTGCCCAGCCTGCATTTGACGAGAAAAGCGCTCTCGCTGCTCACCCAGGTCGGCTTTGGCAAGGACAGAATTCACGTGGTCGTGAACCGGTTCAGCAAGAAGGACGATCTGGGCGGGACGGACATGGCGAGGCTGTTTGAGTGTCCGGTGCATGCGACCTTTCCCAACGACTACTTCTCGTTGCACAGGGTGATCACGCTGGGAAGACCGCTGACCAATGACTGCGAACTGGGCCAGGCCATCGAGAACCTGGCGGCAAAGATCAGTGGCGCGGCGGCAGTTGGCGACAAGAAACGCGCGGGCGGGGCGCTGACGGCCAGTCCGGCGCTGTCTGAGACCTAGAAATAACTGAAATGCGGAGACTTCGAGACTATGCTTCCGACCTCAAGCGACAATAAGACCCAGCAGGTTACCTGGGAACAACGGCTTCTGAAGAACGCCGGCCGGCCCAAGGCGACGCTCAAGCCGGAATATCAGGAGCTGAAGTTCACGCTGCACCGCAAGCTCCTGGACAAGATCAACCTGGAGGCGCTGGCGACAATCGACAACCAGCGTGTGAGGGGCGAAGTCCGGCAGGCGCTGTTCAGCCTGATCGACAACGAGCCGACACTGCTCAGTTCGCTCGAAAAACAGCAGATTTGCGAAGAGGTTCTGGACGAGGTATTTGGCCTGGGCCCGCTCGAACCGCTGCTGCAGGACCCCACCATCAGCGACATTCTGGTCAACACGCACAAGCAGGTGTACGTGGAACGCAAGGGCCTGCTTGAGTTGACCTCGGTGACCTTCCGCGATGACGCGCACCTGGTGAGAATCATCGACAAGATCGTTTCCCAGGTGGGAAGACGTATCGACGAATCGACTCCGATGGTGGATGCCCGTCTTGCCGATGGCTCGCGCGTCAACGCCGTGATCCCGCCCCTTGCGGTGGACGGGCCGCTGATGTCCATCCGCCGCTTCTCGACCGACAAACTCATGCCCGCCGACCTGGTGGAGAAAAAAGCGATGACGCCGGGCATGATGGAGTTACTTGAGGCCGCCGTGAAGGCCCGGATGAATATCATCATCGCCGGCGGTACGGGCGCGGGAAAAACGACGCTGTTGAACGCTCTGAGTTTCTTCATCAGCCCAAAAGAGCGGATCGTGACGATCGAAGACGCGGCTGAGCTTCAGCTCAAGCAGCCCCACGTAGCAAGGCTTGAGACGCGTCCTCCGAACCTGGAGGGAAACGGCGCGGTGCGCCAGCGCGAACTGCTGGTCAACAGCCTTCGTATGCGGCCGGACCGGATCGTGGTCGGTGAAACGCGCGGCGGCGAGGCGTTGGACATGCTGCAGGCGATGAACACGGGCCACGACGGCTCGCTGACGACAATCCACGCCAACGCCCCACGTGACGCGGTGGCGCGCCTGGAAGTCATGGTTTCGATGGCCACGGCGAACATGCAACTGGTTTCGATCCGGCAGCAGATCGCCAGCGCGGTGCATCTGCTGGTGCAGGCCTCGCGCTTCTCCGACGGTTCCCGCCGGGTGACTCACGTGACCGAGATTACGGGCATGGAAGGCGAGGTGGTGACGCTGCAGGACATTTTCGTTTTTGAAAAACGCGGTCTGACCCCTGAGGGCCGGGTGGTGGGGCGCTTTGCGGCCACCGGCATCCGGCCGAAGTTCTATGAGAAGCTGCTGGCCGCCGGCATCCGGCTGCGGCCCGATCTGTTTGACGAAGTGGCGGAGGTCTGAGCATGGGCTTCATCCTGATACTTCTGCTGGTGTGGATCACCTCGGTCGGCATCTGGTATGTGCTGTCCGGGGTGGTCCGCAAATCCGACGTCGACCGGATACGGCAGCGCCTGCATGGCGCTCCGAAAGAGAAAAAGAAGGCCTCCGAGGACCAGCCCAAGGAACTCATCCAGCGCGAAGACACCGTCACCGGCCGGGTGACCGTGCGGCTGCTGCACAAATACGCCCTGCACGACAAGCTGCAGGAGATGCTCGAGCAGGCGGGACTCAAGTGGAAGGTGCCGCGGCTGATTCACGCCTGTATGGCCTGTTTCATCGGGACCTACGTTCTGGCCTGGCAACTGGCCGGGCTAAGAACCATCGGGCTTTTACTGGCCGCTGGAGCGGCGGCCCTGCCGGTGCTGTTTGTTTCGCGCAAAAAGACCAAACGGCTGGAGAAATTCGAGGAACAGTTTCCCGAGAGCCTGGAGTTCGTGGCCCGATCAATGCGTGCCGGCCATGCCTTTTCGGTATCGCTTGAAATGATTCACCGCGAGTTTCAGGAACCGCTGGCGAGCGAGTTCAAGCGCACCTTCGAGGAGCACAATCTGGGCCTTCCACTGGAAACGTCGCTGTTGAAACTCGCCAAGCGTGTTCCGCTTCTGGACGTCCACTTTTTCGTTTCGGCGGTGCTGCTTCAAAAGCGCACGGGCGGCAATCTGGCTGAGATTCTCGACAAGCTGGCCTACGTCATCCGGGAACGGTTCAAGTTGCGGGGCCGGATTCGGGCGGTGAGCGCGCACGGACGCATGACGGGAATGGCGCTGACGATGATCCCGGTGGGATGCGCGGTGATCCTGTTTTACGTGAACCCGTACTACGCGACATTTTTCTTCACCGATGAGACGGGCCACTACATGGCCGGAGCGGCGATTGCGCTGCAGTTGATCGGCTACGCGATCATCCAGAAAATCGTGACGATCGAGGTTTAATCATGACGGCCTTCGTGATCAGCTTCGTGGTGTTTCTCGCGGTGGCGGTGGCGCTGAGCGCGGCCGGACTGCGGATGTGGGTGCGTCCGAAAGAGGCGATCGAAAGGGTGACCGGAGCCGCCGCCGGCGTCAACGATATCGCGCCGACTCACCCGAGCCTGGCCTTCCGGGATCTGCTGGTGAGGCTGGGGAACTACCTTCCGCAGTCGCCCAAGGACGTCGGCGTCACGCAGCGAAGGCTGATCCGGGCAGGGATACGGTCACCCAACGCGCTGATCCAGCTCTACGGCTGGAAGGTCCTTCTCGGCGTGGGGCTGCCGGCGCTTGTGATCGTCGGAACGATCAGCACGGGCGGGGATCCGACCGAACGGCTGTTGGCGATCGCCGCATTGGGGGGGATCGGGTTTTTCGGTCCGAACGAGTTCGTGAACCTGCTGGCCAGGCGGCGGCAGAAACAAGTGCGGCGCGGGCTGCCGAACGCGCTCGATCTCATGGTGGTCTGCGTGGAGTCGGGACTGGGCCTCGATCAGGCGATCCTTCAGGTGGCCAAGGAACTGGAGCATGCGCATCCGGAGATCAGCGAGGAGTTCGCGACGGTGAACTACGAGTTGAAGGCCGGAAAACGCCGTTCCGAGGCGCTGCGCAACATGGCCGAACGAACGGCTGTCGATGATCTCAAGAAACTGGTGGCCGTCCTGATTCAGGCGGACCGTTTCGGCACCGGCGTGGGCCAGTCCTTGCGCGGCCACGCCGACTATATGCGGGTACAGGCCAGGCAGACGGCTGAAGAGAAGGCCGCCAAGCTCGGCGTGAAGCTCGTATTCCCGATCTTCTTCTGTATTCTGCCCTCACTCTTCGTGGTGACGGTAGGTCCAGTGGCGGTGAAAATCATACGGGAGTTACTCCCGATGATGAACAGCATATAGAGGTAAAACTCCCGGAAACTGGGGACCAGGCTGGACGGGAGGCAAAACGTGGGAAAGGAGAAAAAGCGATGGACAGTTCAATGATTCGAATCGTTTGCGCAGTGCTGGCAGTGGCGCTGCTCGGACTGATTGTGATGCGTCGCAAGAAGGGCGCTGAATAGTAGTAACCGGCGCTGGTTTGCGCGATGGCAAAGTGGGGAGCGGGAGCTGCCTGAAGGCATGGGGAAGCATGCCGGCGCGTGCAGGCTCCCGCAAAACCGCGGCGCGCACCGGGCGGGAGTTTCTTGCAGAAGGTTCGAGCGAGGATTCAGGATTAAGTCGATGGCGGAGTGAAGGTTATGACAAAGACGATCTTTCGGTGGAGGACAGGATTTACCCACGCCTGGCGGATCGCCGCGGCGGCGGCCGTTTATGTGCTGCTCGCGGCCCCGTTTGCCGGCTACGCCGGTACGGTGGGAAAAGTAGTGGCCATCGGAGGTCACGCCTCCGATCTGGCGCTGGACGAGGGCCGCGGTGTGGTCTACGTCGCCAATTACACGGCCAACCGGATCGAAGTGATGACGCTTGACGGCGACATCCGGACTTCGATCAACGTGGCCGCGCAACCTTCCTCGCTCGCCCTGAGTCCGGACGGGCGGTTCCTGGTGATTGCGCACTTCAGCAGTTTTCAGGGCGGCTCGGCGGGCAACGGACTGACAATCATGGATCTGTCGGCCGATACGCGGCAGAGCTACTCGCTGGGCGCAGCGCCGCTGGGAGTCGCCTTCGGCATTGACGGCAAAGCGCTGGTTGTGACGTCGGGCGAATTTCTGCTGCTCGACCCATGGACCGGACGCACTGATGTGCTTGGCACGGTCCAGGGAGTCACGACCAGGACGCTGCCGCTGCCGCAGGGGAATCTGCCGACTAATATCGTTTCGGCGTCAATGGCGGTGTCGGGCGATGGATTGTGGGTGGCCGGCTCGGCGGGCGTCGGCGCGGGTTCGGCCGGTGGCAACGGTCAAGGGGCCACCACCAACGAATCCCTGGAGTTTGTCTACGATGTGACGACCAAGCGGGTGGAAGCGGTGAAGTGGACATGGACTCCGCCGCCGGGTCCGCGCGCGGTGGCGATGAATCACGACGGGTCGCGGCACACCTCGGGATGGGGGATGTATGACCGGCGCATTGATCTGGCGCTCAACCAGTTCCCGCTGGCGAGCGGGCGATTTGAGGTCGGCACGCACGTTTTCGACGACCGGCGCGGCCTGATGTACGCGCAGTACGAGGAATCGGGCCAGGCCGCGCAACCGGCAAGCGCCGCGCGCAAACCAACCCTGCTGGTGCTTGATGCGGACAATCTGGCGGTCAAGGAGCGCTGGCAATTGCCTGAAAATACGGCCGGCAAAAGCGTGCTCAACTCCGACAGTTCGCTCATGTATTCGATCTCCGACAGCGGAATCCTGATTATTCCCATCGGACGCGCCAACCAGATACCACGCGTGGTTGCCTCCAAAGAGACGCTGTCGTTCCGCGGCAATTACTGTGAGCGGAGGGTTTCGGTACAGGAAGTGACGCTGAGCGATCCGAGCGGCGCCAACGTCGATTTCAGCCTGTCGACGACCCAGGCCGGCATCAGCATCTCGCCGGCAGCCGGGGTGACGCCGGCAACCATCAGGATCAGCGTGGACCCGACGGCCTTTCAGAACCAGAAGGGCACCGTGAGCGCGGCGATTGACGTGAAGACCGAGCGCGGAGTGAACGTGCCGTCCCAGATCCGGGTGCTGATCAACAACCGGGAGCCGGATCAGCGGGGCAGTTTCGCCACCGTCGCCGGCAAACTGGTGGATCTGGTTGCCGATCCGGTGCGGGACCGGTTTTACGTGCTGCGCCAGGACACCAACCAACTGCTGGTATTCGACGGCAGTTCGCAGACGCAAATCGCGACGCTGAAAACGGCCAATACGCCCACGCAGATGGCAGTAACTTTCGACCGCCGGTACCTGCTGGTGGGCCACGACAATGCGCAGGTGATCCGCGTCTACGACCTGGAGACGCTGGAGGAATCAGCGCCGGTCCGCATGCCCGGAGGACACTATCCACGCTCAATCGCCGCCAGCGCCCGTGGAATTCTCGTGGCGAGCCGGGTGGCTGGGCCAAAGCACAAAATCTCCCGCGTGGACATGCTCACAAGGATCGCCACCGAGATGCCATCGCTCGGCGTCTACGAGAACGACATTCACGTCGACACGATCCTGGTGGGCTCGGCCAATGGCAGCACGGTCTTTGCGGCGCAGGCCGACGGGAAGGTGCTGCTCTACAACGCCAATGCGGACACCTTCACGATCTCGCGCAAAGACTTTTCGGCGCTGAGCGGCGCCTATGCGGCTTCGAGCTTCGATCTCTACGTGATCAACAACACGATTCTGAATTCGTCGCTGGTGCCGGTGGGAACGCTCGATAGCAGCAGCACCGCGGTTTCCTCGGGATACGCCTTCGTTGACCAGTATGGCATCCGTCTAACGGCCGCCAGCCAAACCAGCCCCGGCCTGATCGAGCGCGTTGATCTGAGCGGCGGCCGGTCGGCACGCTCTTCGCGCGTGGCCGAGGCGCCGGTTCTTCCCGAATCGGCCGGTCAAACGGGCTCCACCGCGGTCCAGAAATCATGGAGCCAGATTTTCACACGCACCGTGGCTCCTCTCTATTCGCGCAAAGCGGTGGTGGCATTGACGCAATCCGGACTGACGGTGTTGCCATGGGATTTCGACGCCGCAACCGCGCCTCCGCGAATCGAACGCGTGGTGAACGCCGCCGATGGAACGGGCCCGGTGGCGCCGGGCAGCCTGATTTCGATCTATGGCGCGAACCTGAGTCCCGTCGACCAGGCGACCCGCCAGACACCTCTGCCGACGGCGCTCGGCGAGAGCTGCCTGACCGTCAACGGCGTGCCCGTGCCGGTGGTTTACGTCTCCTCGACGCAGATCAACGGACAGATGCCATTCCAGGCCGACGGCAACGTGACGATGCTGTTGCGGACCCCGGGCGGCGTCAGCGATAACTTCAACCTGACGGTGTTGCCAACGGCGCCCACGGTCTTCCGTAACGCGGTGGCAGGCGATCAGCGCGACCTGCCGGCCATTTACCGGACGCGCAACGGTCTGGTTGTAACGGCAGCCAATCCGATTCACCGCGGCGACACGATCTCACTGTTCCTCACCGGAATGGGGAGGACGAGCCCGGCGGTGGAAACGGGCGCTCCCGGTCCTGACGACCCGATGGCGGCGGTGGTGACGGCGCCGCGTGTAACGCTCGGCGAAGCGGTTCTGGATGTGGAATCCGCAGGCCTTGCTCCAGGAGCGGTGGGCGTATACCAGGTCACGGCCCGTGTTCCGATGAATGCTCCGCTGGGCCTTGACGTCACGTTGGCGATCAGCCAGGGGACCGGAAGCGGCGCATCGGTATCGGTTCGGGTAGTCGATTAGGCAGGCAAATCCGGAAAGGAACTGGAATGAAAGCCATCGGTGTGTTTGCGGCGGCCGCGTTGGCGTGTGTTCCCTACGCGGCCCACGCCCAGAAATGGGAAGTTGGTGGTGTTGGCGGCGGATCGCTCTATACCTCGCGGGATGCGACACTTGGGTCCGGGCCCGCGGTGAAAGCGACGTTTTCAAGTGGCTACGCGGCCGGCGTGTACGTGGGCCAGGACATGGGACGTTTCTGGGGAGGAGAAATCCGGTACACATTTCAGAGGAACAATGCCGAGTTGTCCGGCAGCGGCGGAAAGGCGAGCTTCGGAGCGCAGGCCCATTCGATCCACTATGATTTCGTGCTGCACATGAAGCCGACGGGAAACCGGGTGCGCCCCTACTTCTCCTTCGGCGCGGGCGTCAAGCAATACCGCGGCACGGGAGTCGAGCGGGTAACACAGCCGCTTTCCGACTACGTCCTGCTTACTCGCACCAATGACATGACGGCGCTTGTGACGGCCGGCTTCGGCGTGAAGATGAAGATCGGAGAGAAAGGGATACTCAGAGTCGAGGTGCGGGACTATCTGACTCCGATCCCCAAGAAGATCTTCGCCCCCAACCGCGGCGCGGACCTCGGCGGCTGGTTCCACAGCTTCCTGCCAATGGTGGGCATCGGCTACGTTTTCTGACGCATTCGGATCGGTCGCCACAGACCCGGCCCGGCCTTTCGTGATATTAATGAAAGTACTGGGGGGTCTGCAGAGGGCCGTGCGAATTTTTTTAACCGCCATAGTTGTCTTTTCCGCGGGATGGGGTCTGGGGCAAGCTCAGCCACCAGATCCGTTCGCGGATGCGGTGGCCAAAGCCACGCCCGATGGTTATGTAGGCGGCTCAGTCTGCCGGGCCTGTCATCCCGACGTGTGGCAAAGTTTCTTTCGCAATCCTCACTATAAGAGTGTGGCGTCGGGCAAAGAAACCCCGGCAAAGACCGGGTGCGAAGGCTGCCACGGTCCCGGAAAGCAACACGTGGAGGCACGAGGCGGCAAGCCTACGATTCCCTTCGCGTTCTCCTTACTGGGGCCGAACCAGGTTCTGGACCGCTGCCTCACCTGCCACGGCAAAGACTTCACACGGGCCGACGTGCGCAGGTCCTCCCACACGCAGGCGGAAATCGTCTGCAATCACTGCCACTCGATACATAAACCCTCGACCCAAAAGTTCCTTCTTGCCAAACAGCAGACCGCGCTCTGCTATCAGTGCCACGCCAACGTGCGGGCGCAGTTTTCCATGCCCTCCAGGCACCGCGTGAACGAAGGGTTCATGAACTGCACGGACTGCCACAATCCACACGGCACTCCGGCGCCCACCTGGCGGATGGGCCTGCGTCCACGAATGGTCACCCAGGCCCTGGCCAACGAGGAACCCTGTCTGAAATGCCACACCGACAAGCGCGGTCCGTTCGCCTTTGAGCACGCCGCTGTTCGCGTGGACGGCTGCGAGACGTGCCACTACCCGCACGGTTCGCCGAATCCCAAGCTATTCCGGCGGGCGACGACGTTTGCCGTATGTCTGGAGTGCCACAACGGATCGGGCGAATTCGGACGCCAGGCCGACGGCATACCGGCGCACTCCCCTTCGCATGACATGCGGAACCCACGCTACCAGAACTGCACCACCTGCCACGTGAGAATCCATGGATCGAACTCGGACCGGCAATTTCTGAGGTAAGCCAATGCGCAATGCACTTCTCATCGCGGCAATCGCCATCGGCCAACTCACCGCTCAGCCCACGGTGGCGCCCAGCACCGAACCAGTCGGTCCAGCGAGGGGCGAAAACGTAGGTGGCTACAACATCTCGGACTCTTTCGAACTGGGCTACCGGTTCCGGTCATTGGGTGGTAATCTGGGCAAGTACCGCAGCGACGTAAACTTCGGCAACGGTATCCGGTTACTTGGAAGCCGGCTGCAACTCAACTCGCGCGAAGGACGGGGCCGGCTGTTCGACGAACTGTCGCTGACCACCCAGGGGCTGGGAAACGATCCGTATCAGTCGGCCATATTGCGCCTCGAAAAGAACCGCATTTACCGCTACGACCTGTCCTGGCGGCTGGCGGAATACTACAATCCGGCGCTCGCCGTGTCGGCCGGACAGCACCTGCTGGATACGCGCCGCCGCTTCCAGGATCACGATTTTACGCTCTTCCCGCAGTCCGGTTTCAAACTGTTTGCCGGCTACACACGCAATTCCCAGACTGGTCCGGGCCTTTCCACGGCGCAGGCCTTTGACTCCCGGGGCGACGAATTCCCTCTGTTTATGGACGTACGGCGCCAGCGAAACGAATACCGGCTGGGCGGCGAAGCAACGCTCGCGGGCTTCACGTTGAACTTCCTGCGCGGCTGGGACAACTTTAAAGACGACACGCCGATCGGGCCGCAAACACTCTCCGCAGGCAACAACACGGCCGATCTGACTACCCTTTCCTCGTTCCGCCGCACGGAACCCTACCACGGCAACAGTCCCTACTGGCGGCTGTTTCTCACCCGGAACACGCGCAAGTTCTCCATGAATGCCCGTTACTCGAACGTCTCGGGGCGGCGCAATTTCCTGGTGGACGAATTGGCGATCGGCGCTGACCGCCTGGGAGCGGCGCGCAACCGGCAGGTGTTCGTCTTCGGGTCCGGCAGCCGTCCGGTGGTTGCCGCCAGCCTGAATCTATCCCTCCACCCTACTTCGAAACTCACCCTCACCAACCACACCGGATTTCATCACAGCCGGATGAGTGGAGACGCCAGTTTCCAGGAAATCAACAATGACCGCGCCGGCGCACAGTTATTCAATTTCCAGTATCTGGGAATCCGGTCGATTCAAAGTATCACCGACGCTACCTATTCGGCCGCCAAGTGGTTCGGCGTTTACGGCGGATATCATTACTCGACCCGCCGCATACAGTCCCTGGAAGGACAGAGATTCGACGGATTCACCGATTCGGTATTTTTCGAACAACGCAACCGGGTTCACTCCGGACTGGGCGGGCTGCGCCTGCGTCCGGTGAAGGCGCTCACGATCCAACTGGACACCGAGATCGGCCGCGCCAGCCGTCCTTTCTTCCCGGTCAGCGAGCGGAACTACCATGCAGTGAACGGGCGCATCCAGTACCGCGCGCGCAACCTGTCTCTTTCGGCGCAGACACGCACGTTCTACAACAATAATTCGGTGAGCCTGTTCGCCCACAGTTCGCGGTCGCGCCAGTACAGCTACGACGCCAGTTGGACGCCGGGCTCGCGGTTCAGCATTGATGCCGGCTATTCGAAGCTTCACCTGGATACCAGCACGGGCATTGCCTACTTCGCCGCGTCTCAGTTCATTGAAGGAGCCAAGTCACTTTACATCAGCAATCTGCACTCGGCGCATTTGGGATCGAGAGTGGCATTCGCCAAGCGGGCGGACCTGTACGTTGGCTACTCGATCGTGAGGGACACCGGAGACGGGCGGCAATTCCCCTCGCCCATCCCGGCGGTGGACAATGCGGCGATCCAGGTGTTCAGCTTCGCGCAGACATTTCCGATGTCCTACCAGGCTCCGATGGCGCGGCTTTCGGTGGTGCTGACCAGCAAGCTGCGGTGGAATTTAGGGTATCAACACTATGCCTATCGTGAGGACTTTTCCCAGCTTTTCTACCAGAATTACCGGGCTCACACGGGCTATGTAAGTCTGTTATGGTCGTTCTAGGGCCAGACGTCCCCCAGAATGATTCAGCCGACGACCTTCAACATCACCACGTTGGTTCTGTTGTCGTTGACGGTCTGGATCACAGTGATCCGCTACCGCACGAAGCTGGACAGCAACTGGCCGCTGTTTTACTACATCGCGCTGGTGGCCTACGCGCGAAAGTTCGAAGAGACCATCAACCCCACGCTGGTGCTGGTGGCGGTGGCAATGGCCCTGCTGCTGCGATTCGAATTTCTGGAGGGCTGGATCCTGAAAGCCATCCAGTACACGGAAACGGCAATCCTGATCTACGTCATCTGGCGCTGCCTGGAACTGCTGTTCGGCTACTGAGAGGCCGCGGCTGGTAGAATAACCGGCATGGATCGAAGGCATTTTCTCGGCGCCGGCGCCTCCCTTTGGGGCTCCTCTCACCTTTGGGCGCAGGCGAGTGATCGCGTGCGTGTGGCCATCATCGGCCTTGGCGGGCGCGGCAAGGATCATCTGAACGGATTTTCCAGCCTCAACAACGTGGAAGTCGGGGCACTGGTGGAACCCGATGGAAAACGGGCCGAGGAAGCAGCATCCCTGCTGTTCAAGAAGACCGGCAAGCGAGCCCGCATCGAGTCCGACATGCGGCGGATTTTCGAAGACAAGTCAATCGACGCGGTCACCATCGCCACCACCAATCACTGGCACGCGCTTTCGGCGATCTGGGCGATGCAGGCGGGCAAGGATGTCTATGTGGAAAAGCCGGTGTCGCACAACTTCTTTGAAGGCCAGAAGCTGGTGGAGGCCGCACGGAAATATAATCGCATCGTACAGGGTGGGACGCAGCGGCGGTCCATGGGCCGCTTCCGCAAGCTTGTCGAACTGATTCACGACGGCGTGATCGGGGAGGTCTACCAGGGCAAATTCGTGTTCCCTGGCCGCCGCGACTCGATCGGTTTCAAACCGGTGGAGCCTCCACCGTCGTGGCTCAATTGGGATCTGTGGCTTGGTCCGGCGCTTGATCAGCCCTACCACGCCAACCTGGTCCATTATAACTGGCATTGGTTTTGGGATTTCGGCAACGGCGAACTGGGCAACAACGGCATCCATCTGGTGGACGTCTCGCGCTGGGCGATGCGAAAAGACCTGCCGGTGAAGGTCCACTGTTCGGGCGGCAGATTCGGATACAAAGACCAGGCCCAGACGCCCAATACGCAGATGGTGACCTGGCAATACGCCGATGGCGCCACGATCATCGGCGAACTCCGCGGCCTGTACACCGCCGAGCCGATGAGTTGGGACTTCTTCGGCAGCAAGGGACACATGCACGTGTTCGCCGATGGCAAGATCCGCATCGTCAAGGGCAGGAACAAAGAAGCGGAGCCGGAAGTGGAGCCGCTGGCTGAGATCAATCATTTTGAGAACTTCACCGATGCGGTCCGCTCACGCGACAGAAGCAAACTCAATGCGGAGATCCGCGAAACACACATCTCCACGGCGCTTTGTCATCTCGGCAACATCTCCTACCGCATGGGACGGGAACTGCAGTTTGACACCGCGCAGGAGAAGTTCGTCAACCAGCCCGAGGCCGACAAACTGCTGCGGCGCGAATACCGCGCGCCCTACGTTGTACCCGACAAAGTCTAGTGGCCCGATGCCGCGGGCGGCTGAACGATGAAGCGGTAAGAACCGAGTCCGAAGGCCGTTTCGTCCGCAATCTCAAGGTAGTGAACCGGACCCCACTGGCGAAGGTCCACGGAGTGGGCCAACTCAGCCGGAGCGGCGGCATCCTGAACCGGCATTAACCAGACGATACGGCGCGCCGCCGGAAGCCGGATGCGGCCGTGCGCATCGATGGCGGGCGCCATGGTGCGCCGCTGCTCGATCCGCCATACGCGGCTGGGATCCACCGGCCCGCGGTGTGGCTCGCGCAATACAATGAGTGGCGTGTCGGGGAGGTAATAGGACAGGTGGCGCCAGGTGACGAAGCTGTCGTAGGCCACCAGTGTAACCGGCCCCTGTTTGCCCAGTTCGCCGATGGCTTCGAAGGTGGCGCGGGTGGTGCTGTCGATGCGCGCCACCATTCTGTATGTGGAGGCTCCGGCCAGCCCGCCCGCGGGCAGGAAGAACAGCAGCGCGTTGATCGAAAGCGCCAGGCCGTTTGCAATCAGCCATCCCTCGGGCGTCAGCCGTTGGTGAAGGCGCGCCAGCACAGCGCCGCCGGCCAGGCAGAGCGCGGCAACTGTGATCAACGTATGGTCCGGGTCTCCCACATGGATCAGGGAGTGGAAGAGAAAGGGCGGAACGAACCAGGCGGCCAGAAACCACAGGCGAAGTCCGGGCTTCCAATCGCCGCGGCGGAACAGCGCGGCCGCCCATACCCAACTGAGCACGCCCAACCCATTCCAGACCAGCGCCGCTTTCCACATTGTCCAGGCTGAGGACAGCGGCGCGCCCATCAGCGCCGAGGATGCGGAAAACTGGTCCTTCGCGTAGTCCCGCAAGAGGCCAACATAGGCGGCCGGCCCTCCGGACACAACGACGGTGTAACCCAGCCAGATGCCGGTGGCCGCAGCCAGGACCGATGCGCCTGCGATCCAGTCCCGGAGTTTCCTCCTGGCGGCGATGCCGGAAAAGATCAGCAGCGGCAGCAGCAGAACCAGCATCGCCGGGCGGAATCCGGCCGCGATTCCCAGCACCGCGGCGGCGATGAGAAAGGGAGTTCTGGAGGCCGGAAGTTCGATCGAATGCCAGCATGCAATGGCCGTTGCCGCCGCGCCCGCCGCCAGCCAGAGCCTCACCTGATTGGAGATGCCCGCCAGCCAGAACGCCGGATTTAACGTCAGAAGGACGGCGGCCGAGAAACCGGCAGGGGCGGAGAACATCAATTCCCCCAGCCACCAGACCAGGATCACGGCCAACGCCGCGGTGAGGATTCCCGCGGCAAGCAGAACATGCTCTGGTTTCGGAATGAGCAGATGCACCAGCCGGAGAAAGGCGACGAACAGGGGATAACCTGGAGGCTGCGGCTGGTGCATCGCCGGGTTGAACTCTTCGAGTGAGAGCGCGAAGTTGACGCTGTCAAAGTAGTAGAGATACTTCGGCGCCAGGGAGATTCTCGTTACGCAAATCACCGTCAGCACCGCCAGCACCATCACGGCGCGGCGGCCCAACGAAGCCTGACACCATGACGTCTGTCCAGCCAGGGATGGCACGTCAAACGAGTCTTACAGGATGGCGCAACAATCGCCATACTGTGAATCTAGTAGATTGGCTCGTAGAAGCTGAGCGAGTTGTCGCCCTGCCGCAGTACGCGCGTGCGCCGCAGTTTGCCGCGCTCGGCGGGCAGAACCAGGCGCGAGGCGTGCTGCACGATGACCAGCGGCGGCGCGCTCTCGCCCAGTATCGCCAGTGCCAGTTCGTATTCCTTCTCCTGGTCATAAGGCGGATCGAGGAAGACAATATCGGCGGGATGGCGGGGCAGCATCAGTTGCACCGATCCACGCAGCACACGGCAGCGATCGGCAATTCCCAACGATGCGGCATTCTCTTCGATCAGTTCGGCGGCCGCGCGGGTCTTCTCAATGAAGATGGCATTCGCCGCGCCCCGGCTGACCGCCTCAATGCCGACGGCGCCAGTACCGCCGTATGCGTCCAGGAAGACCGTATCGCGGATGCGCGGCGCCAGCACGTTGAAAAGGGCCTCGCGCAACCGGTCCGGCGTGGGGCGCACGTCGGTGCCGGGAATCGATTTTAGCCTGCGGGAACGGAACTCGCCTCCAATGACACGCATGGTTAACCTACCCTCGCCAGCCCGTAGCGTTGTTGCCAGTGATTGCGCAGATAGTTGAGCATACGGTCGCGCTCGGCTTCCGACGGTGGGTTCTCGAGGAATGCGATCGCTTCGTTGCGCGCCAACTCCAGCAGTTCGGTGTCGCGCAGAATATTGGCGATACGCAGCGCGGGCAAGCCCGATTGTCTGGTGCCGAAGAATTCGCCCGGTCCGCGCAGCTTCATGTCGATTTCGGAGATATGGAAGCCGTCGTTTGAATCCACCATGGTGCGGATGCGCTCCCTGCCGTTGTCGTTTAGCTTGCCGGTGACCAGGATACAGTAACTCTGCGCCGCGCCCCTGCCCACGCGCCCGCGTAACTGGTGGAGCTGGGACAATCCGAAGCGTTCGGCCTGTTCGATCACCATCACGGTGGCATTGGGCACATCCACCCCCACTTCGATGACGGTGGTGGAGACCAGGATCTGCAACTCGCCGCGCTTGAAGCGCTGCATCACGTCCTCCTTATCGTCGGGCCTCATACGCCCATGCAGCAAACCGACGCTCAGTTCGGGATACACCACCTGGGACAGATGCTCGTACATCTTCTCGGCGGCTTTGAACGCGGCGGTCTCGGATTCCTCGATTACCGGGTACACGACGTAGGCCTGGCGGCCTCCTTCGATCTCCCGCTTGAGGAAACTCCACACCTGCTCGATCCGCTCCTCGGTAACGTGCCTGGTTACGATGGGCTGGCGTCCTGGCGGCAGTTCGTCAATTACCGACACGTCCAGATCGCCGTAAAGGGTGAGCGCCAGGGTGCGGGGAATGGGCGTGGCGGTCATCACGAGGATGTCGGGCTGCATGCCTTTTTCCATCAGGCGAAGCCGCTGCATCACGCCGAAACGGTGCTGTTCATCGATGATGGCGAGACCCAGGCGCTTGAAGGCCACATCCTCTTCCAGCAGCGCGTGTGTACCCACGGCGATTTGGATCAGGCCCGCTTCGAAAAGCTGCTTCATCTTCGATTTTTCACGGGCCGACAGGGAGCCTGTGAGCAGCCCCACGACGTAGCCGAGCCTGGCGAACAGGTTCTTGAAGTAAAGGAAATGCTGGGTGGCGAGAATTTCCGTCGGCGCCAGCACTGCCACCTGGTAGCCGTTTTCGATGGCGATCACGGCGGACTCGGCGGCCACCAGCGTCTTACCGCTGCCCACATCGCCCTGCAGCATTCTGTTCATGGGATGGGGCGCGGCCATGTCGTCGGCAATCTGCTTCAGCACGCGCTTCTGTGCGCCCGTGGGTTTGAAGGGCAGCATGGACTTGATCTGCTCGCGCACGCGATCCGTCAATTGAAACGCGATTCCGGGCTGTAGGCGGACCTTCGAACGGCGCAGTTGCAGGCCGCTTTGCAGCCAGAAAAACTCTTCAAAAATGAGGCGGAATTGGGCGGGGGAACGGAAGGCGTTGAGCATGCGCAGATCTTCGGCGCCGGGCGGGAAGTGCAGCTCGCGTACGGCCTGCCAGAAATCGGGAAGCTTCAGATGGTCGCGGACGACCTCGGGCAACGGGTCGGGTTGGCGTTCGAGACCTTCCAGGATGCGCCAGATCAGAATCCGCATGACGCGCGTCGTCACCTTACCTGCCGCTTCATAAACCGGAACGATGCGGCCCAGGTGGAGAGTGGCGGTGTCTCCCTCATCGTCGGCGCCGGAGAGGATTTCAAACTCCGGGTGCATGACGGAGAGTTCGCCGGAAAAGGAATCGAACTCGATCTTGCCGTATAGCGCGACGCGCACTCCCGGCATCAGCAGGGACTTCAGATACTCGCCGCGGAACCACTTGCCGATGAGAACCACGCGCGAGACGTCGCGAAAACGCGCCTCAAAAAGGTCCATGCGCGTGCGCAGCCGGGCCGTCTTCACCGAGGCAACTTCGGCGATGACGGTGGCCATCTCTCCAGGCGCAAGCTGGGAGATTGTCTTGACGTTGGAGCGGTCTTCGTAACGGAAGGGCGGATAGGAAAGAAGATCCTCAACCGTGGTGAGGCCCTTCGATTCCAGCATCTGGGCGCGGGCCGGGCCCACGCCTTTCACATACATCAGCGGAGTCTTCAGATCCACTTGGCTCTAGCGTAGCGAAGCTTTCGCCACGGCCTGATTTTCAAATTCGTCGGTAGCGCGAATGGCGACGCTCAGTTCGCCCTGGCCGCGTTCCAGCGTCACTTCGTAGGTGAGTTCGGGCGAATCGGCGAGGCGGCCGGCCGGCTGGGCCACCAGCCATTCGCCGCCATTCACCGAATATTCCGCCTTTTCGATCACGCTGCGGCCGTCCTTGGCTTTCCAGCGCAGCGTGGCCTTTCCCCCGCCGCCTGCGGTGAGGGCGACGCCGCTGATTTCCGGGGCGGAATTGTCGATCAGAAAGGCCTCACTTTCAAGCGAGGCTTTCAACGCCTCTGCGGGAGGATTGCCGGGAGCGTCCGAGGCGGTGACGCGTACCTGGTATTCGCCATCGGCGAACGAAGTAGTGTCCCAGCTATAGCGGGCTTCGTGCAGGTTGTCCTTCAGCGGCTTCCAGGACTGTTCGCCGATGGCGCGAATTTCCACCGTGTAGGAGAGCTTGTCCCCGTTGTCGTCAGCAGCCTTCCATCGCACGCCGGCCCAGCCGCGCGCGTAATTCAACGATGAGCCAGAATCGAGAGAGAGGCTGGAGGAGGAGCGCCGTTTCTGGCCCATGGGCGGCAGCGAAAGTGTCTGCGCGGAAGAAGAGGCGGATGGGGCGGGGAATCTGTAATTGGGCGGCGTGGCCTCAATTTCCTCCACCACCGGCGCGACGTTCTTCGTAAGATACGCCATCTCCACCAGCGACACCAGAGGCGAGGATCCGCTCGCGGCGGCAGTGAGCCTCAGCCGGTACTGCAGGAATCGCGCCGATGGCGATCCGATGCGGCCTGTGCGTCCGCCGAGCGTGACCTGGCTCCAGGGGCTCCAGTTTTTTTGCGGCCGGTCCATGTTGCCGGTGCGGGTTTCCAGTGAGACCTGGCCGCCATGCTCTTCGCCCTCATAGCGGGCGCGGCCCCAATAGGAGAACGCTCCGGCGTCAAGAACGTCGCTTTCGACCTGGCCCTGTTTCTCCGTTCCCGGTCCAAGCTGGAAGATTCTGCCAAGGTTTGCGGCCGCGGTGTAGACAGCGCCGGTGGAGGCGGTAAGAAATCCGGTGATCTGCGTGGATGAGGAATTGACCAACATCGTGTGCAGCCGGTCTGACTCCAGACGGTAGATGCGTCCCTTGTTGCCGGTGCCCAACAGCACACGTCCGCCGCCGTCGAAACCGATGGCGTAGACTACTTCACTTGCGTGCTGCCAGATGCGGCGCGGAGAGCGGTCCGGGTTGATCCGGTACACTTCCGAACCGCCCGAGATTAAGGGGATGGCGGAGGCGAACGTTGGCGGCGGAATGGGCTGCGTCCGCGCGAGCGTGACGGCGCCGCCGGCGGCGGGAGCGGGCGTGACGGGAATCTGCGCCGGGGGAGGACTGACCAGCGGCGCGGTCTTCTTATTGCCTACGGCAGCGGCGTAGATCAGTCCATCCTTTGAAACCGCGACGGAAGTTACTTCGCGCTTCGACGACTGGTAAAGTACGAATCCTTCGGCCTTGGGGGAAACGTGGATAATCAGGCCGCCTGGTTCGGTGCCGGCGATCAGGTTGTCTTTGGCGTCGACGGCCAGCGAACGGGCGTGCGTCTCATCGGTCTCAAAGAAGACACCGCCCTGGCCGGAGGGCGCCACCTTATGAATCTGGCCCTTGTCTCCGGTGGCCACGAACAGGTCACCCTGGCTGGAGAAGGCCATGGCCCAGATGTACTTGGCTTTCGGATCGTAGAAGACCTCGGGTTTGCCGCCGGCGGAAATACGAAACACTTTGCCGTCGGGCGAGGTGGCGGCGTACACGCGATCCTGCCGGTCGATGGCGATCGCGTGGATTTCCAGTCCATCCAGATCGGCGGCGACACTGCCCTTGCCTGCCGTGTCCACCTTGAAGAGCTTCGCCGTGCTCGATCCCGGAGCGCCACCGCCGGCGTAAAGATTGCCCTTGGAATCCTGGGCGATGGCCCAAAGATAGGCAGCCGTGGTTTCATGGATCTCCTTGAAAACGGGCGCCAGAGACAGTTTGCCATCGCTGCGCAGGGCGACGTTTTTCAACTCCGCGTTTTCAAAGTCGGCGGCGTCGTAGTGCTGCCAGAATGAGGTTTCCACGGCGTAGGCCGAGAGCGCGAGGATGGGGCCCGCGGTCCACAGAACAGGTTTCAATCGCATGGGTTAATTGACGGTCAGCTTCAGCGAGTAACTTCCATTGATCACCAGGTCGAACGGGATGGCGGTTTGCTGTGAGGCGCTCTCGCCGGTGGTGACAAACGGCCGGTTCTGCGTGAGGCCGGATTGCATCACGTTCAGGACGGAGGCCGGAAGGCTGGGCATGGTCTTGTCGTTTGAATAGACGGTGGGCCGCGCCTCCACCAGAGAGACGTACAGTTTGCTGTTGTTGCGCTCCTGATTGATCAGGGAAACCGTGCCGGGAATGTCGATGAACCGGTTGGCGGCCCCGGCTGCCATCTGCATGCGGTTCAGGGTGTCGGCGTCGCTGAGCAGCACCCGGTGATCACCCTTTGGCATGCTGGCGGGAATCTTCAGTTCGAACTCACGCATGATCCGGTCCCCGCGGAAAGGACGCAGGAACACGCGGCCGCGAAGCGTCTCCCCTGGCGCCGCCTCAGCGCGTTCGATCCAGGCGCTTTCAATCGAGGCAGTGCGCCGCTTGGGCAGCAGATCCACCACCGCGTTCACGCTTTTCAGCTTCGGCGTCTGCACGGCGTTGAGGAACAGACGGTTGAACTTGTCGCCCCACCAGCCGGCCAGAACCATCGGCGCCGGAATGGGAAGTTCCGAGGGCGCCTGCATGGTACTTAGCGAAATGTCCTGCCCTTCGAGCGCCACTTTGCCGCTGAGCCGGTAAGTCACCTCTTCGGAGAAGTCATTGACGCCGCTGATTGAGTTAAACAGGGTAACCATCATCAGGAAGGGCGTCCACTTCTGCTGCACAAACACATGAAAGCTGAATTCCTTTTCCTTCTGCACCGTGTCTCCGCCGTTAAAGGTGCGGATCTTGAAAGTGACCGGAATGGTTTCCGAGGTCTCGCCGAGATGACCCATGATGCCGGAGTGCCGATCCTGCCGCAGTGCCCCCACGATGTCGGTGGCGTTGCCGATTTTGTTCGGCTGGAAGGCGGAGGAAAGCGTCATGAGAACCTCGCTGCGCGCCATCGGCATGCTCACCGGGCCGAGATTGAAGAACGGATGCCCGAACGCCAGAATGCGCTTGCCGTCGTTGTAGGAGACGGTGCCCAGTCCCGTCATGCTCATGTCTCCGGCCACCAGGACGCCCGCCACGGGTTCGCCCGGCTGCAGGGCCGTCTGCCATCCGGCAGCAGGCTTGGGGGAGCGTAGCGCGCCGGATGCGCCTCCCTGAACGGGATTCAGTCCCATCTGCCTCATCATCGGGCCAAACTCGCGGATCGTGTCTTCGGTGAAACCGGAAAGTGTAAGCGGGGTTTCGATCGGCGTCATCAGGGGCGCCGCCGGAAACTGGCCGCCCGATCCTGCTGCCACCACACTCGCCAGTAGATCCCCTGGTACTTCCACCCCCGCGCGTACTGGGTTCGACCCGGGCGCTTTCGCCCCTGCCGGGCGGGAATCGTCAAAATCGTTAATCTCGAGCATGAGGTCGATCGGCGTAATCCCACAGATCGCATCCGGGGAGAAAACACTCAGCCGCAGCGCGACTGCGCCGATCAATTTCCCGTCTACGTAGACCGGGCTGCCCGACATGCCGCCCGCCACATTGGTCCTCTGGGCCCTGCCGCCCATCTTGCCGAGGATGATATCCTGGCGCGGGCCCCAGGCGTTTTTCCACAGGCCAATGATCTCAATCGGAACCTCTTCGGGCGTTGAGCCCTCAAAGACGGTCCAGGTGACGGCCTTCATGCCAGGCTTGAGTTCTGAGGACTTGAGGATTTGCACAGGACCAGCCTTGGGACGGGGCATGGATTGCGCACTGGCAAGCGAGGCAAAGAAGATTGCAGCGCAAAGTCGAGTGACCACGGTGGTATCACCTCTCGGGTACACGAGCCATTCAGATGGGCCCTTTCTACCATTATGGTCCGATTTTGCCAAGGCGGGGCTCGGGAAGGCGAAACTTTGCAGTAACCGACTGGTTCTAAACGTCAAAAGCCCACCGGTTGAGGGTGGGCTTTTGACGAGAAGCCCTGGTACTATCCAGGGTGACGTATTGGGAGAATCAGATTCGACGGCATTGACGCAACCCGTCAAATCCTTCCGTTTGATTTGGATCTTAAGCCCAACGGGAAGTTGAGTCAAGGAAAAAAGGTCCGGCTCAAAAAATCACCCTATCCCATTGACCACCAGTGGTTTACAGGTTTCCACAGACTGAGGAAAGATTGTGGAAAATCGGTGAAAATGGCCTTTTCCGGGGTCTTGGAATCCGTCTAAGCCAGAGACACAACTGGGGTTAACGGAACGCAACCTCACCTGTTTTCATGCCGTGTCGCGATACTGGCGGCGCAGCCGTTCGAGCTCGTTTTTGAGCTGGCCGGTCACCGCCTCCTGCCCGGCCTGGCCGTACAGGTTGTTCATTTCGTTGGGGTCTTTGGCCAGATCGAACAGTTCCCAATAGTCGCCTTCGGCGTAGTAGTGGATCAGTTTGTGGGTGGCGGTGCGGACGCCGCGGTGGGGGCCGATGCGGTGTGGAGTGAAGAACTGGAAGCTGGGATCCGACATCGCCTCCTTCCCTTTGCCGGCCAGGGCCCAGGAGTTTTCGTAGTAGGCGTAGTAAACCGATTGTCTCCATTCGGGCGCCGCGCCTCCCTCCAGAAACGGGCGCAGGCTGCTGCCCTGCATGACGGCCGGCGCCGGGACGCCTGCGAAGTCCAGGATTGTGGGGGCGATGTCGATGTTCATGCTCATCTGCCCGATGGCGCGGCCTCGGGCGCCGCCCGGCGCACGCACGATCATGGGCACGCGAAGCGAAGGTTCATACATGAACCGTTTGTCGTACCAGCCGTGATCTCCGACAAAAAATCCGTTATCGGCGGTATAGATAATCAACGTGTCGTCAGTAAGTTTGTTGGCGTCCAGGTGTTGCAGCACGCGGCCGATGTTCTCATCCACGCCGGCAATGGCGCCGTAGTAATCCTTGACGAACCGCTGATAGACCCACTTCTTTTTTTCTTTGGCGGAGAGATTCTTCGGCAGGTCCTTATAGTCTCCCGCCACGCTGATATCGAAACGCATGTCTTCGGCTTCGCGAGCCACCTTGCGCGTGGCGTAGTCGTCATCGAAGGTGGGCGGGTAGGGCAGTTCCACTCCTTCATACAACCTGGCGTGGCGGGGAGCGGGAAGGAAGGGCCGGTGCGGCGCTTTGTGCTGGAAGACCAGGCACCATGGGGATTCCCCGGTCTGCTTCTTCAGCCAGTCCAGCGCCAGGTCGGTGGTGACGTCGGTGGCGTAGCCGGGAATTTTGCGTCTGGATCCGTTCTCGATGAACTCGGGGTCGAAGTAGAGACCCTGGCCTGGAAGCACGCACCAATAGTCGAATCCCTTGGGTTCGGTGGACAGGTGCCATTTCCCGGTGATCGCGGTTTTGTAGCCGGCAGCCTGCAGCAGTTGCGGGTAGGTGGGAATATCCGGGTTGAGCTTTTCGATATTGTCTTTGGCTTCGGAATTTCCCAGCACGCCATTGATGTGGGAGTAGCAGCCGGTGAGAACGGCGGCGCGGCTGGGGGCGCACAGAGAGTTGTTGACAAAGCTGTTCTCAAAGCGCACGCCTTCGGCGGCCAGGCGGTCCATGTGGGGCGTCTTCACCAGCTTGTTGCCGTAGCAGCCCAGATGTCCGGCGGCGTGGTCGTCGGTCATAATGAACAGAATGTTCGGCCGGCGGCGCGGGCTGCCGCAGGAAGCCCCCGCCAGCGCCAGAGCCGATTGAAGAGCCTGTCGTCTGGAAATCTGCATGATGTCGCTTGGGTGATTATAAATCCGTTTCAAAGGTTTGCGCGTTATGAAATGAGGGAGGTACGAGAAAGATGCTGATGAGACTGATATTGAGCTCGCTTGTGGCCGGGGCATGCTTTGCGCAAAGCAGCGCTGCGCCGATGTCGGAACGGGCGGTGCTGCGGATCGCCAGGGAAGTGCAGAAGGGGATCCTCTCGCTGCCCAACTACGGGTTGTTCGACGATATCCGCTTCGCCATCAAGGGTTATGAGGTGATTTTGAAGGGGCTGGCGTCGCGGCCCACACTGAAGAGTTCGGCCGAGCAGGTGGTGAAAAAGATCGAAGGCGTGGAGAAGGTGACCAATGAAATCGAAGTGCTGCCGCTGTCACCTCAGGATGACGACATCCGGGTGGCCGCCTACGTACGCATCTACGGACATCCTTCGCTGAGCCGCTACAATCCGAATCGCGGGAGCCCGATCTTTCGCAGCCGGGCTTCGGTAGCGTCCGGCATCGCCAACGATCCGCCCCCGGGCTACCATCCCATCCATATCATCGTGAACCGGGGCAATATTACGCTGGAAGGCGTGGTGGATACGGTGGGAGACCGGACCATCGCCGAACTGCAGGCCAACAGCACGCCCGGCGCCTTTGCGGTGACGAACAATCTTCGCGTGGCCAATCAGGAGCAGATGTCGGACATGAAAGAGATGCGGAAGAAGAAGTAGCTACATTCCCCAGACCTGGATCGGGGCGCCGCCGGCGGTTTCGCTGCGTTGAAAGAAGCGGGAGGCGGGCGGCGCGGCCAAATCGGGGTTAAAGATAACAAGGTGGCCGTCCGCGGTTCCCACGCGGTCCATGTAGTCCCTGGTCTGGGCGAGGCCGTCGGCCAGTGTCTTTTCCAATGAGCCGCGCAGCATTTTCAACTCGATGACGGCGCGCTGCACTCCTCCGGGGTGGTTCCAGACGATCAGCAGATCGGTGCGGCGGCGGCCCAGTCCGTACTCGCGGTCGATGCGGCCGCCGCCATTGACGATGCGTTGGAGGAAGGCCTGCATCAGCAGTTGCGGACCGGCTTCCTTGTAGAGCAGCCGGTCGAGCCAGACCTCGGCGTTCTCGCGGTAGAACTGCTGAAAACCCTCCAGCAGCTTGTTCATCATCAGCTTGCCGTCGGGGCCGATGTACCAGGCGGGTTCCTGCCGGATACCGAAGTAGAGCTGGGCCTGCTGGCTCAGTTCGCGGGGGATCACTTCGCGATAGATGGCATTGGCGATTTCCAGGCGTGCGCCGGCGCGGCGGATGAGACCCAGATCGATGAGGTACTGCGTGTCGTCGGACTCAGCGGTATCGAGCGTGTCGGCCCCGGTGAGTATGGGCTGGAGGACCATCCTGACGCGGGGCTCTTTCAGCTTGTCAGCAAGCTGGTCCACGTGGGTGTCGCGGCGCAGGATGATCGCCTCTTT
>JANRLE010000044.1:0-14608 GCA_033762895.1 Bryobacteraceae bacterium
CCGATGACATTCTACCTCCCGCGCGATACTGAAGAACATGCGATTCCCATTGCTCTTCCTGCTCGCCGCCGCCCTCCCCGCTGAAGAACGCACCCTCGCCCTGCCGGACGCTGTCGCCCTTGCCCTCAAGCAGAACCCAGCCATCATCCTCGCCCGTCTGGAACAGCAGAAGGCCGCCCTCGCCGCGCGCGTGGCCCGGGACCCGTTCTTTCCCAAAGCCTTCATCGGCAGTGGCATGGCCTACACCAGCGGCTTTCCCATGAGCATCGAAGGCGCGGCGCCCAGCATCGTACAGGCCAAGGGCATCGCCAGCCTCTTTAATAAGCCGCTCTCTCACCGCGTCGCCCAGACCGCCGAACAGGCGCGGGCCGCCGCCATCGACATCGAACTGCGCCAGAACGAAATCGCCCATCAGACTGCGCTGCTCTACATTGACGCCGCCCGTTGGGAGCGTGCCGCCGGCACGCTCCACCGGCAGGTGGAGAGTCTCGAAAAGGCAGGCGAGGCGATCCGTCAGCGCGTGGCAGCGGGGCGCGAACTGGAGATCGAAGCCAAACGTTCCGCCCTGGCCATCGCACGCGCCCGGCAGCGGACGGAGAGCCTGGAACAACAGCGCGATTACGCCGCCGCCTCGCTGGCCCTGGTGTTGGGCTTCGGCCCGGAGGACCGTGTGCGGCCGGTTTCCGGCGAACCCGCGCCACTCAGCCTGCCGGAGTCCGAACAGGCCAGCATCGCCTCCGCGCTCGATCAGAGCAGGGAGTTGAAGCGGATTGAATCGGCCATCCTCGCCAAAGGCCATGAGATCCGCAGCCATCAGGCGGCGCGTCTGCCTACGGCCGATCTGGTGGCGCAGTATGGTCTGTTTGCCCGGTTCAACAACTATGAAGATTTTTTTCGTAAGTTCCAGAGGCACAATTGGCAGTTGGGTGTGGCGCTGCAGCTTCCGCTGCTTCCCTCGCGGGCCAGCCAGGCCCAGGCGGCGCAGGGCGATATCGAGGTCATCCGGCTGAAGACCCAGCTTGCCGAAACGCGCGGACGGATCACGGTGGAAACCCAGCGTAGCTACCGGCAGGTGGCCGTGTTGGACCGGGCGCGCGAGGTGGCCCGCCTGGAACTGGACGTGGCCCGTGACCAGGTGGGCATCCTGTTGGCGCAACTGGAGGAAGGACGGGCAACCGTCCACCAGCTTGAGGAAAGCCGCGCCGCCGAGCAGGACCGCTGGATCGAGTACTTCGACGCGCAGTTTGCCCTCGAGCGCGCGCGGCTTGAGCTGCTGAAGCACACCGGGACGCTGGTGGCGGCTCTCCGCTAAACTGAGGGGGCCTGCAACTTTCGCGCCCACCGGGGGTTTAACTATTGCGATGTCCCGCCTGCTTTTTGTTATTGCCTCTATCCTGTTGATTCAAAGAGGTTTTTCTGCGACCTTCGGCTCCGTGACGACGGTTGTCGGCTCGGTCTCCGACATTGTGCTGGACGAAGCCCGCCGCCGGATCTATGTGGTGAACGGGGCGCAAAGCCGGGTGGAGGTTTACTCCCTGAACCCGCTTCGGCAGACACAGTCGATTCAGGTGGGTTCGCTGCCGCTGGCCGCGGCGTTGTCCTGGGACGGTGGGATCCTGTACGTGGCAGCGCACAATGCATCGGCGATCAACGTGATTGATCTCAACACTTTGCAGGTGACCGGACAGGTGGCGCTGCCGGCCCGGCCGGAAGGCGTTGCCGTAGGCGCCGACGGCAGGGTGTTGATCACCACCGTGGGAACCGGTGTGAACAATCTACAGAACACGCTGTTGTTGTATGACCCGGAGGCGCGCAACGTCCTCAGCGTTGTGGTGGCGCCGCCCACGGCCGCCATTCCCAACCTCACTCCGCCCGCGGGACGCCTGTTCTTGTCCAGCCGCAGCCGGCTGGAGGTGAGCGCCGACGGGAACTTCATCATGGGCATCAATATCCCCAATGCCAACTCCCGGGCGGTCTTCGTCTATGAGGTGGCTTCGGGCACGGTGCTGCGAAGCCGCACGATTAATAACGCCTCCCCGGTGTTGTCAGTGGCGCCTGACGGTTCGCGGTTCATGGCGGGGCTGACGCTCTTCGACTCCCGGACACTCGAGGTGTTGGCACAGCAGAATCTGGCCAATGCTTCTTATCCGGTCCCCAACGGCATCAATTTTAACCTGGAGCAGAACCAGGGTGGCAGCGTGTTCGCCCCCGATGGGTCAGCCGTGTACGGGGCGTTTAACGTCTCGCCTGTGCAGAATCCGCCGGCCCGGGCCAACATCGGCCAGTTGATGGTTTCCGATCCGGATAATCTGCTCATCCACCGGGCGTTTCAAACGCCGGAAAATCTGGTGGGCAAGATGGTGGTGACGGCGGACGGCGGTACGATCTACGCGATCTCGGAATCGGGGTTCGCCACCATTCCGATCGGCAACGTCGCGTCACAGCCGATCGCCGAAGTGGCCTCTCCGGTGGTGCTGCTGGCCAACGATCAATGTGGAGTGAGTAAGGCGCAGAGCGCCCGGGTTCCGGTGGTGAATACGGGTGGCGGGCGGCTGACGGCAACGGCCCAGGTGCTGCAATTGCCGCCGGCCGGTCCGGGTGGACTGGGTGGCGTGGGTGGACCCGGGGGAGGTCCTCCCGGCGGGGGCATCATCATCATCCTTCCTCCCATTGCACCTGGTGGCGGAGGCGCACCGGGTGGCGGAGGCGCGCTACCGGGGTTTCCCGGCGCACCGGGCGGCGCCGGCAACGCGGCCGTGCTGCAGACGGCCCCGCGCATTCAGACGCAGCCGTCCAATGAAGGCGCCACGGTTACGGTGACTTACAACACGATCAATAACCGCACCATCGGCACGATTACTCCCGTACACGATCTGCTGATCCAGTCGCCGCAAGCGGTGAATATCCCGAACCGGCTGCGCGTTTACCAGAATAACCGCAACGCCGAGTCAACCGGAGAAATCATGCCGGTTCCGGTCAGCGTTTCGGCCAATGAAGGGTTGGTGGATATTCAACTTGACTCCACCCGGCAGTTACTCTACATCGCGAATTCCGGCATGAACCGGGTTGAGGTGTTTGACCCGCGCACGAAGGAGTTCCAGGCGCCGATCAAGGTGGGGCAGTTGCCGCGTTCGATTGCGATGACGCCCGACGGGAGCCTGCTGTATGTGGCCAACTCCGGGAGTGAATCGATCAGCATTGTGGACCTGGAGGAGCGCAGGGAGATCGGCAGACTGCGTATGCCGCCGGTTCCGTTCAATCTCAACACGGCGCTGGTGACCCCGTCGCTGGTGGTGGTGACCCAGCGCGGACCACAGGTAATGATGAGTGACGGCCGGCTGTGGCGTGTGGTGGGCAATGAACTGCTACCCCGGGTATCGATCCCGGCGATCAGCGCCACGAACGCGCCCGTGGTGCCGCAGCCGCGGACCATGGCGGCCACTCCGAACGGCGAATACATGATCCTGTTGGCGGGAAACGGCTTCGTCTATCTGTATGACTCCGGGGTGGACGATTTTGTCCTTGGCCGCCAGATCTTTACCAACCCCATCCAGGGCTATTACGGGCCGGTGGCGGCGGGTCCTGGGGGCCGTTATTTCCTGGCGAATGGAACCATTCTGAATAGCGCTCTGACGCCCATCGGTTCGGCGGGCGCGGTGGTGGTGCCGCAGGGGGCGAACCAGCAAACGCTGAGCCGGCCGATTTCGGCGGTTGCACCACTCAGCGCCACGCAATACGTGCGTTTTGCGCAACCCATTCGCGTGCAGGCGAACAATCCGCTGGCGGCGGCGCCGCCCACGGTGGAAGTGGCCGATGCCACCAGCGGCAACATGATGCGCGTAGCGACGGCGATCGAGGGGCCGCTCGCCACCCAAACCGGCAATCAACGGGTGAACGTGATCGGCCGGTCGATGGCGGTGGATGCCAGGGGCACGGCGGCCTATCTGTTGACTACAAGCGGCCTCAGCATCGTGGACCTGAATGTGCCGGCTCCCAACCAGCGGCCGCAATTCGCCCAACGTGACGCCATCGTCAGCTCCGTCAATCTCAAGCCGGCAGTGGCGCCGGGCAGCCTGGTGGCCATTCGCGGCACATCGCTGGGCGAATCCTCTTCGGTCGACAGCGGACAGCCGCTGCCCACCATCATGGGCGGCGTTTGCGTGACGCTGAACAATCAGCCGCTACCGCTGATGTCGACTTCCGGAGGCCAGATTGTGGCGCAGATTCCGCCCACGCTGGCGGCCGGCCGTTATCCGCTGGTGGTGCGCAACCTTACGGCGGGCGTGTCCACCAATCCGGCGCTGGTTACGGTGGCTCGCTACGCCCCGGCTGTGATCGTGGATCCGGAGACCAGGCAGGCGGCCATCTACCACTCCGACGGCGCGCCGGTGACGAAAAGCCGCCCGGCAAAGCGCGACCAGCGGCTGCGGCTGTTCGCCGTGGGCCTGGGCGCGACAAAAGGCGGCGCGGTGGTGGCGGGGCGTCCGTCGCCTGAAGATCCGCCCGCCATCACAGAGCCGGTGAGCGTCTTTTTTGGCGATCCACGTTGGCGGCAGGCAGCCATCGCTGTGGAATGGAGCGGGCTTGCGCCGGGGCTGGTGGGCATCTACCAGGTGGATCTTTACGTTCCCGGCGACCACATACGGGGCGAATCGCTGGACGTGACCATTCGCGTGGGCAACGTCAGCAGCCCGGTAGGCGGAGACCTCGATCCAAAAATCGCCGTCGACTAGCAGTACCGGATCGGCGGTTTGTCTTCGGCGGCCATTTGTGCTGAACTAGGATCATAGGAAAATCCTGCCATGAGTGTACGAAAGCTGTTTCTGTTCGTCGCGCTGAGTCTTCTGACGGTCTCCTGTTCACGAGATCCGGAGACGGTGAAAAAAGCCTACCTGGAACGTGGCAACGAGTACTTCAAGAACGGGAAGTACAAAGAAGCCGCGATCATGTACAAGAGTGCGCTGAAGAAGGACCTGCGCTTCGGCGAGGCCTACTATAAACTGGGCCTGGCCGAACTGCGCATGGGGCGCTACAGCGAAGCCGTCCGCACGCTGCGCCGCGCCGTCGAGCTGCAGCCGGACAACCTGGATGCATCCTCCCAACTGGCCGACATCTATCTGGCAGCCTACCTGCGCGACACCAAGCGGCAGAAGGACTTTCTGAAGGAACTGGAACAGATCGCCACACCCGTGCTGAAAAAGGATCCCAATTCCTTCCTCGGGCTGCGAATCAAAGGCTACCTCGCCCTGGCGGGCGGCAACGACCAGGAGGCGCTGGCGGCGTTTGAGGCCGCGCACAAGGTAAAGCCGCTGGCGCCGGAGATTATCCTGCCGCTGGCGCAGACGCTGACCGCGGCCGGCAAGTTTGAGGAAGCCGAAAAGCTGGCCTACCAGATGATTGAGAAGGACAAGACCTTCTCGCCGGTCTACGACTGGCTTTATCTGCAGTACACCTCCCGCAACCGCATCGAGGACGGCGAAAAGATCTACGCCACCAAGGCAAACAATAACCCCAAGCAGGCCACCTACCTGCTCCAGTTGGCCGGCCACTACTTTCTCACCCAGCGCCGCGCGGACATGGACAAGACCATCGCCCGCATCACGTCGAACCTCAAGGATTTTCCCCTTGGCCGCGCGCAGGTAGGCGATTTTTACTTCCGCATCCGCGACGTGGATGCCGCGGTGAAGCACTATGAAGCGGGAGTAAAGGAAGAGCCCGAACAGAGGTCGCTCTATCAGAAGCGCCTGGTGGAAACGCTGGTGTCGCGCAACCGCCGCCAGGAAGCCCAGGAGATGGTTTCGCAGATCCTGAAGGATCATCCGGACGATTTTGAAGCCGTTGCCATGCGCGCCTCGCTGTGGCTGCAGGATGGCAACCGGGAAAAGGTGCAGGACGCCATCAACGAGCTGAACGCGGTGATCGTGAAGAAGCCAGAGAACTTCGTGCTGCGCTACAACCTGGGCCGCGCCTACGTGGCCAAGGGCGATTTGAACAACGCCCGCGTGCAGTTCCAGGAAGCGCTGAAGTACCGCGCCGACTACACGCCCGCCCGCATCGCACTGGCGCAGATCAGCCTGTCCAGGAATGAATTCGCCAAATCGCTGCAACTGGCCGAGGAGATTCTCAACTACGACCGCAACAACCTGGTGGCCCGCATGATCCGCACCAGTTCCCGCATGGGGCTTGGGGATCTTCCCACGGCCCGCGGCGAACTGAACCAGATCCTGGAGGTCAATCCCAATCTGCCGGACGCGCTGTTCCAACTGGGTGTTCTCAACTTCAAGGAGCAGAAGGGCAAGGAGGCGATGGACACGTTCCTGAAGCTGCGCCGTGTGGCTCCGAACGATCCGCGCGGCCTGGTGGGCCAGGTGGAGACCCTGGTTTCGCAGAAGAAATTCGACGAAGCACTGGGGCTGATGGAAAACGAGATTCGCATGAATCCCGACCGCACCTTTTACCGCATGGCGAAGGCGAATACCTGCGCCCGCGCCGGCCGTTTTGAGGAAGCGATCAAAGAGTACCGCCATCTGTTGAGCAAGAGCCCGCGCGCCTTCGACGTGCAGGTCCGGCTGGCCGAGACGCTGCGCCAGAAGGGCGATATGCCGGCGGCGATCGAGGAGTTCAAGAAGGCCAAGGACATCAATCCCGCCGATCCGACGGCTTCCCTGCGGCTGGCGATGCTGCTCGAACAGGGCGGCCGCGCTCCCGAAGCGAAGCCTCTCTATGAGCAGGTGTTGAAGCTCGAACCCGACAACGCCGTGGCGCTCAACAACCTGGCCTACATGCTGGCTGAGTCGAACGCCGATCTGGACCAGGCGCTCAGCATGGCCCAGCGCGCCAAGGCCAAGTATCCCCATCACACCGACATCGCCGACACGCTCGGCTGGGTGTACTTGAAGAAGAATCTCAGCGACAACGCGCTGCAGATTTTCCGTGAACTGGTGGAGAAGCAGGAGACCAATCCCATCTACCGCTACCACCTGGCGATGGCGCTGGCGCAGAAGGGCGACAAGCCCTCGGCCAAGCGCGAGTTGGAGAATGCGCTTCGCCATAAGCCGAATCCGCAGGACGAAAAGAAAATTCGCGAAATGATGAGCCGGATCTAAGCCGGATCCCGGATGAATCAGCCAGCGTTTCCTTACGTCATCCCATTTGCGGCGTTCTTCTTTTTTCTGGCGCTGGAAGGCCAGTTCAAGTTGGATCCGGCGTGGGAATATCCGTTGCGCGCCTTGCTGCTGGCCGCCATACTGTGGGTGTTTTCGCGGCACGTCATTTCGTTCCGCCTGGCGCGGCCCGCGGGTTCGTTTCTCCTTGGCGTGGCGGTGTTCGTGTTATGGGTGGGGCCGGATCTGATCGCCCCTGGATACCGCCAGCACTGGCTGTTCAGCAATTCGATCCTGGGGGCCGCGCCAACGCCGCAGGACGGCTACCAGACGCTCAGCGCGGTGGCCCTATGGTCGCGCGTGATTCGCGCTGTGGTTCTGGTGCCAATCATTGAGGAGCTGTTCTGGCGCGCCTGGCTGATGCGATGGCTGATCAAGCCGGACTTTCAAAGCATCCCGCTGGGCGCTTACGCGCCGCAGGCCTTCGCCATCACCGCCGCCCTGTTCGCCATTGAGCACGGGGGCTTCTGGCTCGTGGGGCTGATCGCTGGTATCCTCTACAACTGGTGGATGGTGCGCACGCGCAGCCTGGGCGATTGCATTCTGGCGCATGGGGTGACGAATGCCCTGTTGTGCGGCTATGTACTGGCCGCCGGGAAGTGGGAATATTGGTAGAGATGATTGAGACCATACGGCCCGCCAGCGCGGCCAACGCCCGCGTTGTGCTCTTCGATTTTGACGGCACGCTTTCGCTCATCCGTTCCGGGTGGGTGGAGACGATGGTGCCGATGATGGTGGAAGTCCTGCTCGATCTGAACTCGGGCGAGACGGAAGCCGAATTGACGGAAATCGTCCGTGAATACGTGGGACGGCTCACCGGCAAGGACACGATCTACCAGATGATGGCGCTGGCGGAAAACGTCGCCAGCCGGGGCGGTACGCCGGAAGATCCGCTGGTATACAAGCGCCGCTACCTGGATCTGTTGTGGGGCAGAATCAGCGGGCGGGTGGAGTCCCTGCGCAGCGGGCAGGCATCGCCCGAACAGTATCTGGTGCCCGGTGCGCGGGCCCTGCTCGAATCGTTGAAGGAACGCGGCCTGAAGATGTACCTGGCCTCGGGCACCGACGACAAGGACATGAAAGAGGAAGCCCGGCTGCTGGACGTGGCCCGCTATTTTGATGGCGGATGCTGGGGCGCGCTCGACGACTACAAGACGTTCTCCAAGGCGATTCTCATCCAGCGCGTGATTGGCGCGGCCGAAGCCAGGGGCGACGAGTTCCTGGGCTTTGGCGACGGGTTCGTGGAGATCGAAAACGTCAAGCAGGTGGGTGGCGTGGCGGTGGGCGTGGCCTCGCATGAACCCGAGTGCGCGCAGGTGGACCCCTGGAAAAGGGAGCGTCTGGTGAAGGTGGGCGCCGATTACATCGTGCCGAACTTCACAGGCCTTGAGAAGCTGAACGAATTGCTGTTTTCCAACTGATGGGCTCCCGATATGCGCTCTTTGACCGGTCGCGGCTTGAGGTGCGGCCGCTGGGGGAACGAACCCACGATCTGGAGTTGACGCAATGGCTTGGCCTGGAAGATGAGACACCGGCTTACGCGCATCCGGACCTGGCGCAAGTGGCGCAAAGTCTTTCCCGGGCGAAGCAGAGCGGGGCGGCGCGCATCCTGTTGATGGGCGCGCATGTGCTGAGGGCGGGCGTGAACCGCCACATCATCGACATGGTGGAGCGCGGATTGCTTGACCATATTGCGATGAACGGCGCGGGCGTGATCCACGATTACGAACTGGCGCGCATCGGCGCCACCACTGAAAGCGTGGCCCGATATATCCGTTCCGGGCAGTTCGGCCTGTGGCGCGAGACCGGCGAGTTGAATGACTGGATCGGGGAGGCGGCGCGCGCCGGGTTTGGTTTGGGGGAAGGCGTGGGGCGGCGGATTCTGGAAAGCGGCTTCCCGCACCGGGATCTCAGCGTGCTGGCTGCCGCCTATCGCCGCGGCGTGCCGGTGACCTCGCATGTCGGCATCGGCTACGACATCCTGCACGAGCATCCCAACTGCGATGGCGCGGCGCTGGGTGAGGCTTCCTACCGCGACTTTCTCATCTTCACCAGCACCGTGGAGAGGCTGGAGGGCGGCGTACTGTTGAATTTCGGATCGGCCATCATGGGCCCGGAAGTTTATTTGAAAGCGCTGGCGATGGCCCGCAACGTGGCGCATCAACAAGGGCGCCAGATCCGCGATTTCACCACCGCGGTTTTCGACATGGTTCCGATTCAGGGCGACATCCACAAGGAATTGCCGAAGTCCGATCCGGGTTACTACTTTCGCCCCCACAAAACCATACTGGTGCGGACGGTGGCCGACGGCGGGAAAAGCTACTATTTTTGCGGAGATCACCGGGCGACGCTGCCGGCTCTCAGAAAAGCGATTCTAGAACTATGACCGTGGAGCAAATGATGGCCATCTTCCCGGCGCGCAGGGCGCTGGTGGTGGGCGATATCTGCCTGGACCGCTGGTGTACCTACGATCCGGCCGAGGCGGAACCTTCCAGGGAAACCGGGATTCCCCGCATCGCGGTGGTTTCCACCGAATTGACGCCGGGGGCGGGCGGCACGATCGCCAACAATCTGGCTTCGCTCGATGTGGGCGGCGTTTCCGTGCTGGGCGTGATCGGTGAAGACGGCGCCGGCTGGGATCTGAAACAGGCGCTGAAAGCCAGAGGCATTTCGCACGATCTGTGCGTGAGCGATCCAGGCGTGGCCACCTTCACCTACACCAAGCTGATCAATGCCACCAACGGGGAAGAAGACAGGCCGCGCGTGGATTTCGTCAACAAGCGGCCGATGCCGGAGAGCGCCGAACAGCGTGTGCTGCGCAACCTGAGAAACGCCGCGCCCAACTTCGACGTGATTCTGGTGTCCGACCAGGCTGAGACCGAGGCGGGCGGCGTGGTGACTCCCGCCGTGCGCGAAGTGATCACCGCGTTGGCCACGCGGCACCAGGAAAAAGTGATCTGGGTGGATTCCAGGCGACGGCCCGAGCATTTCCGCAAGGTCATCATGAAGCCCAACGAGGATGAGGCCACGGCGGCCTGCAAGCGCGCCTTCGGTGAGGTGAACTTCGAAAAGCTTTGGAAACAGATCGGCGGTCCCTGGATGGTGGTGACGCACGCCGAACGCGGCGCTCTGGTGGTGGGCAGCCGCATGACGTGGATTCCGCCGGCCAAGGCCATCGCAAAGCCGGTGGATATCTGCGGGGCCGGGGACAGCTTTTCAGCGGGCGCGGCGGTGGCCTATTCCATCACCGGCGATATTGAGATGGCGGCGAGGTTCGGCAATTTGGTGGCCTCGGTCACCATCATGAAAAAAGGAACAGGGACGGCGTCGCCGGCCGAGGTGCTGCGCGCGCTCCGGGCATGAACACGCTGGCCATCGACGTGGGCGGCACCAAGTTCACTCTCGCGGCGTTTGATGGCGAGCGGATGGTGAGGCGCGAGTCCCACCCCACCGATCGCGGCGGCGGGCGGGACTGGATGCTGGAACGCATCGCGAAAATCGTAAGCGAGTGGCGCGGCGCGATGACGTTTGACCGCTGCGGGATCGGCTTCGGCGGCCCCGTGGATTTCGCCGCGCAGCAGGTGACGCTCTCCACGCATGTGGGCGGCTGGCGCGAGTTCGATTTTCCCGGCTGGGTGCGCGCGACGTTAGGGCTCGATTCGGTGATGGATAACGATGCCAACACCGGGGCGCTGGGCGAGGGGATCTACGGCGCGGGCAGGGGCAGCGCGGCGCTGTTCTACATGACGCTCTCCACCGGCATTGGCGGCGGCATCCTGCTGGATGGCAAGGTCTGGAGAGGGGCGGATTCCTATGCCGGCGAGATCGGTCATCTCACCATCCGGCCTGATGGTCCTGAATGCCTGTGCGGCGCGCGCGGCTGCCTGGAACGGATGTGCTGCGGGATGTGGCTGGAGCGCGATTACGGGAAAAGCGCGCGGGAGTTGTTGAGCGATCCGGCGTTCGTGGAGCGCTATGTGGTGAATCTGGCGCTTGGGTTGAAGGCGTGCATCATGCTGCTGAACCCTTCGCGCATTGTGATTGGCGGCGGAATGAGCAAAGCGGGCGAACGGCTATTCGGCCCGCTGCGCCAGGAACTGCGCCGGCAGGTTACGGATTGGTCGCGGGCGCGCATTGACGTTGTGCCCGCCGCGCTGGGCGATGACTCAGTGTTATATGGAGCGCTGGCTCTGGCTTCGGAAAGGATTCGAACGTGAACTTCGCGGAAAGTTACAAAACGGATTGTTTGAAGGCGATTGAATCGGTGGATTCGGCCCTGGTGGACCGCGTGATCAGGCTGTTTGAGGAGGCGCGCGACGCCGGACGCCAGATCTTTGTGTGCGGCAACGGGGGCAGCGCGTCCACGGCGTCGCACTTTACCTGCGACATGGTGAAAGGCGCGAGTTTCGGCAGGGCCGAACGGTTCCGGATCATGGCGTTGACCGATTCGCTGCCGACGATTACGGCGTATTCCAACGATGTTTCCTATGATGCGATCTTCGCCGAGCAACTGAAAAACTTCGCGCGGGAAGGCGACCTGGTGATGGGGATCAGCGGATCCGGGAATTCGCCCAACGTGCTGCGGGCGATGGAGTACGCCAATTCCATTGGATGCCGGACGGTGGCGTTGACCGGGCGCGATGGCGGGAAACTGGGGCCGCTGGCGCAGGTTCATGTGAATGTGCCGAATCCGCATATGGGGCGCATTGAGGATGCCCATATGGTGATCTGCCACATGATTGCCTACTATTTTATGGACTCGCCGCGCCGTTAACCGTGGCGCCACCGGTTCGAGGTCCAACTCCCACATCCGGGGCGCGAACCCTATAAACTAATCCAATGCCCGACCACCGGCGCCAGTTCCTAAAGATTTTCGCCCTCGGCGCGGCGCGCCTCACCGCGCAGCCGCCGCGCCGCTTCATCATCGATGCTCATCAACACTACAATGCCGCGCCGGACTACGTCGAACGGCTGGTGAAAGCCTACCGCCCACGTAACGCCATGGCATGCGTCCTGACCCCGATGTCCGGTTTCGAGGTGATCCGGAAAGCCGCCGCCGCACACCCGGACGTCATCATCCCCTACGGCCAGATCAGCGTGGACAACCCGCGCGCCAGGCAGGAAATCGAACAGTTCGCCGCCGCCGGTTTCAAGGGCATCAAGATGCACACGCCAAAGCAGAACTGGGACGACTTTGGCTATTTCCAGCTCTACGAAAGAATGCAGTCGCTGAAGCTGGTGGCGCTGTTTCACACCGGGATCGTCTCGGGTTTTAGCGACGAGCCTGAGCCGTCGTCCATGGCCCGCATGCGTCCCTCCTTCCTTCACACGATCGCACGCTCCTTCCCGAAGCTGGTGATTCAGGGCGCGCACCTCGGCAACCCCTGGTATGAAGAGGCGGCCGAAGTGGCGCGCTGGGAGAAGAATCTCTACTTTGACGTCACCGGCTCCACGCTCACCAAGAAGGCGAAGAACCTGAGCGTGTTCCGTGAATACCTGTGGTGGGAAGGGCCCACCGCGCACAGTTCGCCCGACGCCGTGTATGCTTTCGAAAAGCTAGTCTTCGGTACCGATGAACCGCCGGAGAACCTGGAAAGTAACATTGCCCGCTACGAAGCCTTGCTGAACGCCAACGAAGTGCCCGAGCCCAGCCGCCGCAAAGTGTTCGGCGAAACCATGGCCCGCATTCTCGGCATCACGGTGAGGCCATAGCGTGCCCTTGCGCTGGTGGATCGGCGGGCTGCTGTTCGCCTCCACCGTCATTAACTACATCGACCGTCAAACGCTGAGCGTACTGGCCCCTTACATCAAGGAAGAATATAAGTGGACAAACTCTGATTTCGCGCTGCTGATCATCGCCTTCCGTGTGGCTTACTCCATCGGCCAGACCGTATCGGGCCGCCTGCTCGACCACATGGGAACCCGCAAGGGACTCACCATCGCCGTCGCTTTCTATTCCGCCGCCGCCATGCTCACGTCCCTGGCCACCGGACTGAAAAGCTTCGCCATGTTCCGTTTCCTGCTGGGCGCGGGCGAATCGGCGAACTGGCCGGGAGCCACCAAGGCCGTCTCCGAATGGTTCCCGAAGCGGGAAAGCGGCTGGGCGGTGGCACTGTTCGACAGCGGCTCGGCGATCGGCGGCGCGGTGGCGCCGTTTCTCGTCCTTTGGGCTTATCACACGTTCGGAAGCTGGCGGCCGGCGTTCATCGTTACCGGCGCGCTGGGTTTGCTGTGGCTGATGGTGTTCCGCTGGCTTTACCAGCGGCCGGAAGATCATCCGCGCCTGACAGCCGCGGAACGGACCACGATTCTCACCGGACGCGCCGACACGCGCACCGGGCCGCAACAGCGCTTGACTTACCGCACGCTGCTGGCGCTGCCGCAAACCTGGGGCTACATCATCGGGAAGTCACTTACCGATCCGGTGTGGTTCTTTGTCACGGACTGGTTCGCGATCTATCTTGTCAGTAAAGGCTACAAACTTGAGGAAAGTCTGCTGGCATTCTGGGTGCCGTTCCTCGCCGCCGATATCGGTAACTTCGCCGGCGGGGGCTTGTCAAGCTGGCTGATTCAGCGCGGCTGGGGCGTTGGCGCGGCGCGGAAACTGGTGGTCGTGCTCAGCGGAACCGGCATGACGCTGTTGATCCCCACTGTCTTTACCGAATCGTACTTCTGGCTGGTGGCCTGCTTCGCGATCTCCACGCTGGCGTATGCGGCCTTTTCCACCATGCTTCTCAACCTGCCCGCCGATATCTACCCGACAGGGTCGGTGGCCTCGGTCAGCGGCATGGGGGGCACTGGCGCGGGCATCGGCACCATCGCCGCCACTTACGCCACCGGAGTAGTCGCCGACCGCTATTCGTTCCAGCCGATTCTCATCGCGGCCAGCATCATCCCATTGCTGGCGATGGCGGCGGTGCTGGTCCTGGTGCGCAACAACCGGGCCACGGAAGAGGGCATCGTCAACCGGATCTGACTCCGGGACTCAACCCAGAAATTTGTACCCCACCCGGTGCACGGTCACCAAAAAGACAGGCTCTCCCCCGGTTTCGATCTTCTGCCGTAACCTGGCGATGTGATTGTCGATGGTGCGCGTCAGGGGATAGCCGCGAATCCGCCATACCTCCTGCATCAGTTGCTCGCGAGTCACCACCTCACCCCGGTGCGCCACCAGGTAGCGCAGAATCTCGAATTCCCGGGGAGAAAGCGCCAGCGGCAGCCCGCCCCGCGTCGCGTGATGGCTGCGAAAATCCACCACTACCGCTCCAAACTCGCAGGAATCGGGCAGCGGAGCGAGCGCACGCGAACGGCGCAACTGGGCCCGTATCCGCGCCATCAATTCCGGGATCCCGAACGGCTTGGTCACATAGTCGTCGGCGCCCAGATCGAGCGCCGCCACCTTATCCAGTTCCTCCCCCCGCGCCGTCAATACGATAATCGGCGTG
>JANRLE010000045.1:0-12065 GCA_033762895.1 Bryobacteraceae bacterium
GCAACTCCAGCCACGGGAGGGCGGGATCCTCCATCGCGGCGGTCTTCGGCAGCGAATCACGCCAATGCCGCAGGCGCCCCGGCAGGGCAGCGGCTTCGCGCCGCCAGGTGGCCGCCAGTTCCGCTCGGATCTGCTCCTTTAGTCCCTTGAGGCGCCTTACCGTATCGGCGCTCACCTCGGGCGTGTCGATGGTATGGGTCACCTGGCGGCTGCTGTTCAGGATCGTATAAAGGCTGCCGTAGTCTTTCGCCGGAATCGGATCCAGTTTGTGATCATGGCAGCGCGCGCAGGACACGGTAAGTCCCTGAAATGCCTTCGTCAGCGTGTCGATCTGGTTGTCCACCACATCCGTAGCGATCTCGCGGAACTGGATGCAGTTGTCGTGGCCGGCTTCGCCCAACCGGTAGAACGCCGTGCCGATTACGGATTCGTTGATGCGCTCGGCGGCGTTGATGCGGGGCCGCTCCAGCAGGTCACCGGCGATATGCTCGCGCACAAGCTGATCGTAGGGAACATCCTCATTGAACGCGCGGATCAGGTAGTCGCGATAGCGCCATGCGCCGATGATTTCATAATTCCATTCGTAGCCGCGTGTTTCGCCGTAGCGCACCACATCCAGCCAGTGCCGCGCCCAGTGCTCCCCGAATCGCGGGGATTGCAGCAGGCGGTCCACCAGGCGTTCGTAGGCGCGCGGTGAAGGATCGGACACGAAGGCGGCCGTTTCCTGGGCCGTGGGGGGAAGTCCGGTGAGGACATAAGTGAGCCGGCGGATGAGCACACGCTTCTCAGCCTGCCCCGAAGGGGCAAGTCCGGCCTTCTCCAGCGCTGCGCGGATGAACCGGTCCACCACATGCGCGTCCCGTCCTGCCGGCAAAGCGGGTTTGCGCACCGGCTGAAAGGCCCAATGCTCGCGGGCCTGCCGTGGATAGCGATCCGGAAGGGAGGAAACGGGCACAAAGCGGGCCGGCCACGGCGCGCCGTCTTTCACCCATTGCTCCATCGCCGCGATCTCGCCGTCCTTCAGCCGTCCCCCCATCGGCATCTGCAGCCCGTCCTGATGCCGCAGGGCGCGTAGCAGCAGACTCTCATCGGGCTTGCCGGGCATCACCGCCGGCCCCCGTTTTCCACCCGCCAGCAGAGCCTCGCGCGAATCCACCCGCAGGCCGCCGAACTGCTTGTCGGGGCCGTGGCATTGGTAGCACTGCGCGGCCAGGACGGGCCTTACTTTCGCTTCGAAAAACTCGCTATCCTGCGCCAGGGCGGACGCACACAACAACACTGGCAAGAAACGGAGCATTCGTCGGAATCATATCGCATTTGCCGGGCGCCGCTCTGGTAGTTTCCCCAGTTCCAGGATACGCAGGCGGGTGTATACTTTTAGCCGTGCCCTCTCAGCAGAAGTCCCTCACCAGGCGCGGCCTGCTGAAAACCGCCGCCTCCGCTCCTCTCGCCCCGATGATCGTACCCGCCTCCGCCCTGGGGCTGGGCGCTACACCGCCCAGTGATCGAGTGACGCTCGGTGGGCTTGGCATCGGCAGCCGCGGAACCCGCGTCCTCGAATCCTTCCTCAAGCAGGGCGATGTGCAGTTCCTCGCCATTTGCGATGTCCGCAATGAACGCCGGGAGGCCATCAAGAGTATGGCCGACCAGAAGAATGGCAACCGCGATTGCGCGATGTACAGCGACCAGCAGGAGTTGTGGGCGCGCAAGGACATCGACGCCGTTCTCATCGCCACCGGCGACCGCTGGCATGCTCCCCTCTCCGTGCTTACCGCCGCGGCGGGCAAGGATGTCTATTGTGAGAAGCCCTGTTCGATGACCATCGCTGAAAGCCGCGCCCTGGCGGACACCTTCCTGCGCCTGGGCCGCGTCTATCAGGCCGGCACGCAGCGCCGTAACGGCACTAACTTCATTCGCGCTTACGACTTGGCCCATTCCGGAAAAATCGGCAAGCTGCACACCATACACGCCGAAGCCGGACCCGGCAATCGCTGGCCGCCCGCCACCAGCCATGCCTGGCTGCCCGCCGAGCCGGAGCCCCCAAAACAGTTAGTGGACTGGGACCGCTGGCTTGGCCCCAGCCCGTGGCGGCCTTATCACTCGGAGTATGTTCGCGGAAAGTGGCGAGGTTACTTTGACTTCCACGGCGGCGGCATCCTCGAATGGGGCGCGCACACGGTGGATCTGTGCCACTGGGCCGCGCACCTGGATTCCACCGCGCCGGTGGAGTTTGAGCCCAGGGGCATGGGCGGCGACACGCCCTATTCGATTGAATGCCGCTACGCCAACGGGATGAAGCTGGTGATCCGCGATTCCGGCTTCATGGGGCTGGGAAGCTGCCACTTCCGCCTGGAAGGCGATGCCGGATTTGTGGAAACTGCCGACAGCGGACGCATCGGCGTGCCGGAGAAACTACGTTCGGAAATCGCCGACGTGCCGCAGGAGGAAGCCCGCGAATCCACCACCCACCACGTGCGGGACTTTGTGAACTGCGTAAAATCGCGGAAGCAGCCCAGAGCGAACGCCCTGGCCGCGGCGCAAACTCACATCACCTGCCACGCCGCCTACATCGCCTTTCAACTCGGACGGAAGCTGCGGTTCGATCCGGCCACGGATACCTTCACCGGCGACGAACAGGCCAACCGCATGCGATCGCGCGCCATGCGCGAACCCTGGAGGATTTGACTTATGCAGATGGTGGATGAAAAGTACGGGAGCGCGGCTCAGATCATGGCCCTGCCCGCGGCCAAGCTCGTGGCGATTCTGGAGGACCCTTCCGCCTCAGTGTACGCAAGGGCGAAAGCGTGCCAGCAGCTTGCCGTGACGGGCGACAGGAGCGCCGTTAGGCCGCTCGCCGCGCTCCTCGGGGACGCGCAGTTGTCTCATTACGCGCGCTTTGCGCTGGAGCCGAATCCGGACCCGTCGGCAGGTGATGCGCTTCGCGCCGCGCTGGGCAAGGTAAGCGGGAAACTGCGCGTGGGCGTGATCAACTCCATCGGCGTGCGCCGGGATGTGAAGGCGCTCGACGTGCTCGCCGCTTTGCTGCGTGACGAGGACGCGGAAATCGCCCAGGCGGCCAGTTCGGCGATCGCCCGCATCCGCCCGCGGGTGTAGGATCGCTATCCCAGCGCCGTGTCCAGGATCATCATGAACACAAATCCGATCACCACCCCGGTTGTCGAACTGTCGATATGCCCATAACGCTGCGACTCCGGAATCAGTTCCTCAACCACCACGAAAATCATCGCCCCAGCGGCAAACGCCAGCGCATAGGGCAGAATCGGCATCACCAGCAGCACGAGCGCCGCCCCGGCCAGTCCCGCAACCGGTTCCACCAGCGCCGAGGCCTGTCCCCACCAGAAGGAGCGCATCCGGCTCAGCCCTTCCCGCCGGAACGGTAACGAGATTGCCGCGCCCTCGGGAAAATTCTGCAGCGCGATTCCGATGCTCAACGCAATCGCCGACCCGATCATGTCCAAACGCTGCGCCTCTGTGATCCCTGCCGCCGCCGCCGCTCCAAACGCCACCCCTACCGCCAGCCCCTCGGGGATGTTGTGCAGCGTCATGGCCAGCATCAACAGCGTCGTGCGCTGCCAGCTTGTCTTGATCCCTTCCGGTTCGGCCAGCGTTGGGTGGAGGTGAGGCAGCAGATAGTCCGCTAATCGGAGAAACGCCGCGCCCGCCAGGAAGCCCGTGGCCGCGGGAACCCACTTCGCCGATCCGTATCCGGCAGAGAGTTCCAGCGCCGGTGCGAGCAGGCTCCAGTAGCTGGCTGCGATCATCACACCTGCGCTGAATCCCAACGCCGTGTCCAGGAACTTCTGCGATGTGGACCGCGTGAAGGCAACCACTGCCGCGCCAAGTGCCGTTACCGCCCAGGTGAGGGCCGTGGCCACCAGGGCTTGCGCAATCGGGTGCAGGCCGTAAAAGGATTCCCTCATCCTCGTCCAGTCTCCATGGTACGGCCTCCCGACGCAGGCCGTGACGTTATTAAAGATTCAGGCCAAATAATTGAATAACCGGGCCCCGCGTTAAGCTATTCTTTAATAGCGATGGAACCTGAACAGAATCAGAGGCTTGGGCACTATGCAGTCGCGACTTCCGGCGGCGAAACCGTGCGTGCCTACCTGCCGCCACCCCTTCCGCCAGAGCCGCCAATTCGCCTGGACCACCTTCAGACCCTCCTCGATCAGGCCAACCAGGCCCTCGGCCGCCTCGACGGCCTCGCCAGCGTTCTCCCCGACCTGCCGCTGTTCCTGTACGCTTATGTCCGCAAGGAAGCGGTTCTTTCGTCGCAGATCGAAGGTTACGCAGTCGTCACTTTCGGACCTGCTTTTGTTCGAGAACGAGGAGGCTCCCGGCGTTCCGATGGACGACATTCGGGAGGTGTCCTGCTATGTGGCAGCGCTGACTCATGGGATGGAACGCCTCAGAGGCGGTTTCCCGCTATCCTTGCGACTGATTCGCGAGATCCATGGAGTGCTTCTCTCCCAGGGGCGCGGCAGCGACATGGACCCCGGTGAGTTCCGTCGAAGCCAGAACTGGATCGGTGGAACAAGGCCTGGTAACGCGGCATTCGTTCCGCCTCCACCCGAAAGGGTAATGGAGTATATGGGTCAATTCGAACTGTTCCTGCACGATGCTCGCCCTGACTTGCCACTTCTCGTGAAGGCAGGACTCGCTCACGTGCAGTTTGAAACCATTCACCCGTTCCTCGATGGTAACGGAAGGATCGGCCGCTTACTCATTACCTTCTTGCTGTGCGCTCACGAGGTTCTGCGGGAGCCAATTCTCTATCTCAGTCTGTATCTCAAAGCGCACCGGCAGACATACTACGATTTGTTGACGAGAGTGCGGACCCATGGCGATTGGGAGACCTGGCTGGAGTTCTTCCTGACCGGTGTACGCGACACATCGGCCCAGGCAACCAGGGCAGCCCGGCTGATTCTGGCCGTCTTTGATGAAGACCGCCGCAAAATCGAGGCGATCGGCAGGAGCGCCGGTTCCGTTTTGAGAGTCTTCCAACAGGCTCAGGCCCGGCCGATCCTCACAATTGCACGCGCCTCGCACACAACCGGTCTTTCGTTCCCGACAGCGTCCACGGCCATCGAAACCCTCAGCCAACTCGGTGTCCTCCGCGAAATCACAGGCCGCCAGCGTTCGCGCTTGTTCGTGTATGATCGCTATCTGTCCATCCTCAATGAAGGCACGGAGCCGCTACCCAAATGATCCTCCTGCTTGCAGCCACCCTCGCCGCGGCCTCCCCGGAGTGGGGACAATGGGCCGGGCCCAACCGCAACTTCACCGTCCCGGCGCGCTCCATCGCCAGCCAATGGCCCGAGGCCGGTCCCCAGGTCCTCTGGAAGCGCCCCATGCCCTTCGGCAGTTCCAGCATGGTGGTGGACGGCAGGCGCCTCTACACCATGTATCGCGATGTCGACAACGAAGTGGTGATGGCGCTGGATGCCGGCTCCGGTAAAACGGTGTGGGAGTACAAATACCCGGCCGCGTTCCTCACTGGCATGAACATGAAAACCGGTCCCGGCCCGCACGCCACGCCGCTTGTGGTGGGCAACCGCCTCTACACAGCGGGAGTCACCGGAAAGCTGCACTGCCTGGACAAGCGCTCCGGCAAGGTCCTGTGGATGCGCGGGTTGATCGAGGAGATGGGCGGCAACGTGATGCTGCGCGGCTATTCCAACTCACCGCTGCTGTATAAGGGCAGCCTCATCGTCATGCTCGGCGGAAAAGGCCGCACCATCGCCGCGCTCGATCCAAAGTCCGGCAAGCTCCGCTGGCAGGGCGGGGATTTCAACAACTCTCACTCTTCACCCGTCATCATCAACGTCAATGGACAGGATCAGATCGCCGTGGTGGTGGAAAAGGCTGTCGCCGGCTTCGATCCGGCAAACGGCCGGACCCTGTGGAGCCATCCGCACGAAAATCGCGGAGGCGATATCACCACCACGCTCATCTGGGGTCCGGATAATCTGCTCTTTTTCTCCGGCGCCTACCAGGGCGGCAGCCGCACGTTGCAGCTCAGCCAGGCTGGCGGCAGGACCGAAGTGAAGGAGTTGTGGTTCCACCGCCAGATGCGCGTCCATCACAGCAACGTGATGCGCATCGGCGGCTATGTGTACGCATCGAACGGGGACTTCGGGTCGACCATCTATATGTGCGTCGATATCCGCACCGGCGAGATCAAGTGGCGGGACCGCGCCATCGTTCGCGCCAACACGCTGCTGGTTGGCGATCAGCCGCTGGTACTCGATGAAGAGGGCGTGCTGTATCTGGTGTCGCTGTCACCGGAAGGGCTGGTGGTGAAGTCGAAATTCCAGGTGTTGGAGAACCTGGCCTGGACGCCGCCATCCATCGCCGGCACGCGCTTATACCTGCGCGACCGGAAATCGATGGTGGCCTTGGATCTGAAGTAGATCAGCCCTTGATCTCAAACACCGCTTCCACCTCCACCGCCACACCTGTCGGCAGCGAAACGAACCCGAGCGCGCTGCGGGCGTGGAAGCCGTCGCCATCTTTTCCGAAAACCTCGTGAAAGAGGTCCGAAGCTCCGTGAATCACCAGGTGCTGTTCGATAAAAGCGGGCGTTGAATTCACGCAGCCCAGCACCTTCAGAACCCGCAGGCCGTCCAGCGTTCCATGCGCGTCCCACACTGAGCGCAGAATCCTGGCCGCGCAATCCCGCGCCGCCTCATAGCCCTGCTGCGTCGTCAAATCCGCGCCCAGCTTGCCTTTCAGCGCGCTCACGTGGCCGGAGGTGATCAACTGGTTGCCGGAACGGACGCAAAGATTCAGGTATCCCGGCGCCTGCTTCTCAAACTGGATGCCGAGACTCTCGGCTTTCTGCTGGGGGTTCATAAGGGCGAAGACGCCATTGTACACCCTCGGAGCCCGCAGGCAGGATATACTGGGATCACAGTATACGAAATCGGACCCGGAAGTCCGGTCTGAGCGAGGAAGTTGTTTTGAAGCTGAAGAAATTTGCCGCGATTCTTGTTGCCGCGTCCCTGGCCGGCTTTATGGGCTTCCGCATCTACGAGGCCCGCAAACAGCATGCCGAGGCTCCCAAGAAAGGCGCGAAAAAAGGCGGCGCGCGCATCGTGAGCGTCAGCGTGGGACAAGCCCGCGTGGGACGCGTGCGCGAAGAGATTCTGCTTACCGGAGCGCTGCGCCCCAAAGAGCAGGTGGACATTACCGCCAAGGCCACGGGCCGCGTGGAGAAGCTGTTTTTCCAACTCGGCGATCGCGTCAACAAAGGCGATCTCATCGCGGAACTGGAAGATGACGAACTGCAGCAGCAGGTGTTGCGGGCCAAGGCTTCCCTCGCCGTTGTGCGCGCCTCCACTCAACAGCGCGAGGCCGAACTTCGTAACTCCCAGGCCAACCTCACGCGCGCCAACACGCTTCTCAAAGAAGGCCTGATCCCCAAGACCGACTTTGAATCCCGGCAAACCGAGTTCCAGGTGGTGCAGGCGCAGATCCAGTTGGCCAAAGCCCAGGAGCGGCAGGTGCAGGCCGAGATCAATGAGTTGGAGATCCGCCTGGCGCAAAGCAGGATCTACGCGCCGATGGCGGGCGTGGTGGCCCGCCGCTATATCGACCAAGGGGCGGTGGTAAGCGCATCCACTCCCATCATCAGCCTGGTGAATCTCAACACGATGGTGACAATGGCGAACGTCCCGGAGCGCGAGGTGGGAAAGCTGCGCATCGGCAATCAGGCCATGATCGAAGTGGACGCCTTTGCCGGGCAGCAGTTTCAAGGCAAGGTCGCGCGCATCAGTCCCGTGCTCGATGCGGCCACCCGCAGCGCCACCGTCGAAGTGGAGATCGCCAATACGGACCATCGGCTGAAGGCGGAGATGTTCGCCCGCGTCACTCTGGATCTCGAAAGCACGCACGAAGCCGTGATCATTCCCCGCGAGGGCCTCGTTTACCGCGGCCAGCAGCCCGGCGTCTACGCCACCGAGCACGGCAAGCCTGTTTTCCGTCCCATCGAAACAGGCCGCACCATCGGCGCCGACGTGGAGGTGCTGGCGAATCTGGATGCCGGCACCGCCATCGTGACGCGCGGCGCCACCATGCTGCGCGAGGGCGATGAGATCCGTGTCGCGGATGAAAATGCCGGCGGCGGCGCCAAACAGCGGGCTTCGGGAACCGAAACCGTTCCCGGCCAATAAATCATAGAGGTCTACGAGCGATGAGTCTGCCAGAATTTTCCATCCAGCGCCCCGTCACCGTCTTGATGTGCTGCCTCATCCTGATCCTGCTGGGAGGAATCGCATTCGTGCGGCTGCCCGTGGATCTGATGCCGGATATCGTGTACCCCACCATCAGTGTGCGCGCCGAGTATCCCGGCGTAGCCCCGGAGGAGATGGAAAACCTGGTGGCGCGGCCACTCGAAGAAGCATTTAGCTCGGCTCCCGGCGTCGAGGAGATCACTTCCACGTCAACGGAAGGAACCGTGAACATCCGCGTCTCATTTACTTACGGCACGAACCTGGATGAAGCGGCCAACGAACTGCGGATCCGGCTGGACCGCAGGCGCAGTTTGCTGCCTGAGGACATGGAAGCGCCCGTCATGTACAAGTACGACGTGTCGCAGTATCCCATCATGTTTCTCACGGTGGCTTCCACGGACCTGGATCCGAAAGAACTGCGTCATTTTGTGGAGAAGCAGGTTCAGTACCGGCTGGAGCGGGTGAATGGCGTGGCGCAGTTTACCGTGCGCGGCGGTTTGCGCCGCGAAATCCACGTGGACCTCGACCTCGAAAAACTCCGCGCGCTGAACATCTCGGTGGCCGACGTCGTGCGCATCGTCCGTCAGGAAAACATCAACCGCCCGGTGGGCGCTGTGCAGGAAGGCCGTTTTGAGGTGCTGCTGCGTACCCAGGGCGAATTCCAGAACCTGGATCAGATCCGCAACCTGGTGGTGACCACGCGCGGCAATGTGCCCGTTTATGTGCGCGACATCGCCGTGATTGAGGATTCGCACGAGGAAGTCCGCCAGATGGTGAGCGTCAACGGCTCTCCCGCGGTCCGGCTGTTTGTTTACAAGCAGTCCGGCGCCAACACTGTGGAAGTGGCCGACGCGGTATGGCGCGAAGTGGCGCGCATCCACGAAGATTATCCGAATATCCGCGTCTCCTCCACCGGCGATACTTCCGAATACATTAAGGCGGCGATCAATAACGTCAAGGACGCCACGGTGCAGGGCGGCGCACTGGCGATCCTGATTTTGCTGGTTTTTCTGCGCAGTCTGTCCAGCATGTTGATCATCGGCCTCGCCATTCCGATCTCAGTCATCTCCACCTTTGCACTGATGCACATGGCAGGCTTCACCTTGAACACGGTTTCCTTCGGCGGGCTGGCGCTGGGAGTCGGCATGCTGGTGGATAACTCCATCGTAGTGCTGGAGAACATTTTCCGTCACAGGGAGCAAGGCAAAGCGATCGTGCAGGCCGCCATCGACGGAAGCAAGGAAGTAGGACTTGCCGTGACGGCCTCCACCCTGACCACGATTGCCGTGTTCGTGCCGGTGCTCTTTATGCGCGGCAGTTCAGCCGTGACGTTTAAGCAGTTGGCCTATGTCGTCACCTTCTCGCTCTTCTGCTCATTGGTGGTGGCGCTCACCCTGGTCCCCGTCCTGTGTTCGCGCTACCTCGGTGGCAACCCCAGGGGAACGCGCGGCGGTCTGCTCGCTTCGATCTCCGACTGGGCCGGAAGGACTCAAGAGCGGATGGCCGAACAGTACGGATCAATCATCGTTTGGGCCTTGGGTAACCGCGCCCTGGTCCTTGGCGTCGCGGTACTGCTGCTGTTCGGTTCCTGGCAATTGGTTCCGCTGATCGGCGTGGAACTGACACCGGAAGCCGATGAAGGCGAGGTCCGGGCCGATGTGGAACTGGAGCCGGGGACGCGCGTGGAAGTCACCGATGAGTACATCCAACGTATGGCGAAGCTGATCCGCGAAAAGGTGCCGGAGGCCGAGAATATCATGGTGGAAACAGGCGGCGGCAGTTTCTCGCGTGGCTCGTCCACTCATACCGGTGAGCTTCGGCTGCGGTTGAAGCGGCAGTCCGAACGTCAGCGGACCGCGCAACAGATCGCCAATGAGATTCGCCCGATGCTGCAACAGCAGCCGGGCGTGGTGGTTCGGACCCGCGTATCAAGCGGTATGTCCACGCGCGGCTCGCGGTCGGGCTCCAGCGGCAGCGGAGACCGGCTCTCGGTGGAGATTCGCGGCCACGAACTGCAGGTCCTCGAAGAGCTGGCCGAAAAGGTGCGCGACGCCATGGCTTCGGTAGCCGGCGTTCCCGAAGTGCAGATTTCGCGCCAGCCCGGCATGCCCGAAATGCTGGTGACTGTCGACCGGCTGAAAGCTTCCACCATGGGGCTGAACGTCTCTGACATCGCCGATGCGCTTGAAACCGCCATCGGCGGCCGCCGCACTTCCATGTATCGCCAGCAGGGCGACGAGTTCAACATCCTGGTGCGGCTGAACGAACGTGACCGGTTGAAGATCACCCAGGTGGGCCAGGTGCCGTTGACCACCGTCGGCGGCCGCACAATCCCCGCCGAGAGCGTGGTGCGGATGCGCCGTCAGGAGGGCCCGGTGTCGATTGACCGCGCCGATCAGGAGCGCATCGTCATTGTCAGCGGCACCATGGCTGACCGCGACCTTGGCTCCATCATGGCCGACCTCGACGCCAAGCTGAAGCTGATCCCGCGCCCCAGCGGTTATGAGTTCAAGTATGGTGGCGAATATGAGGAACAGCAGGAGAACTTCCAGGAATTGACCTTCGCGGCGATCCTCGCCCTGATCCTGGTTTACATGGTGATGGCGTCGCAATTCGAATCGCTGCGCGATCCGTTCATCATCCTGTTCTCCATCCCGCTGGCGGCCATCGGTGTCGTCGGGATTCTGATCGCCACCAACACCACCTTCAACATGCAGGGATTCCTCGGCATCATCGTGCTGGTGGGAATCGTGGTGAACAACGCCATTATTCTCATCGATTACACCAATCAGCTCAGGCGCGAGCATGGCTACAACGTCCACGATGCGGTGGTTGTTGCAGGCAGCAACCGGCTGCGCCCCATTCTGATGACCACGGTAACCACCGTGCTGGGCCTGATTCCCATGGCCATGGGCGTGGGCGAAGGCTCCGAGTTGCAGGCCCCGCTGGCGCGCGTCGTAATCGGTGGGCTGGTGACATCGACGATGATCACCCTGGTGGTGATTCCCGTGGTCTACAGCTTCTTCGAAGAACGGACCGAACGCGCCGCAGCCCGCAGACCCGTGACCGAAAGCTACCAGCCGGCGCAAGGGGACTAGGTCCGCGGGCGGCCGGGTCCGGTTGAAAACCCGCACCACTTCCCGTAGGATTGGAGATACCTCCCCGAAAGGCGTTAGCGTAGGATAGGCACGGTAGCAGCATGATCGCCGAACCTGTAGTCCCCGAACAGCAAACACCGGAAATTCCAGACAAGCTTTACTTCCGCATCGGCGAGGTGAGCCGTCTGGCGGCCGTAAAGCCATTCGTATTGCGATTCTGGGAGTCGGAGTTTCCACAATTGGCCCCGAAAAAGTCCGGCACCGGGCACCGGCTGTACCGGCGCAAGGACGTCGAGATGGTGCTGGAGATCAAGCGGCTGCTCTACGACGAACGCTTCACAATCGAAGGCGCCAGGAACTTTCTGCAGAACCGCCATGCGGCGGCGCCGGCGAAAGCGGCGCCAAAAGCAGCGGGAAAACGGCAAAAGGCTGTCGCCGTGGCTCCTGTCACGCCGACGCAGGGAGATCTGTTTGGCAGCGGCATTCCACTGGCCGCGCTCGACCAGTTCCGCCAGGAACTGCAATCCATTCTTCAACTCCTGAGCTAGCGCGCATCCAGTCAAGTCTCCGCCGCCCTCGCCGATAAGATCGGTGCGGGCAAATATCTGGCAATGGTACGGCTCACACGGCTAAACCACGTGCCGATCTACCTCAATCCGGATTTGATCGAGCACATGGAGACGACTCCGGACACAGTGATCACACTGACCAC
>JANRLE010000046.1:0-3318 GCA_033762895.1 Bryobacteraceae bacterium
AGCGCTCGGTGACAAGGCGGTCATCAGCGTGCATTGCCACGACGATCTGGGTTTGGCAGTGGCAAACTCAATTGCCGCGGTGCAAGCCGGCGCACGGCAGATCGAGTGTACCATCAACGGCATCGGTGAGCGGGCGGGTAAGTGCTCGCTCGAAGAGGTTGTGATGGCGATGAAGGTTCGCAACGACCGGCTGCCCTTCACCACCGGCATCGTCACCGAACATCTCTACGAATGCAGCCGGCTGCTCAGTTCCATCATCACCTTCGGTCCGCAGCCGAACAAAGCCATCGTCGGCGACAATGCCTTCGCGCACGAGGCAGGCATTCACCAGGACGGCTACCTCAAGGAACGCACCACATATGAGATCATTGATCCCAAGAGCGTGGGCGTGCCCGAGAGCAAACTGGTGCTGGGAAAGCACAGCGGACGCCACGCGCTGAAAAAGCGCTGCGAGGACCTGGGCTTCGACCTCCTCAAAGAAGAATTGGAACTGGTATACGTGAGATTCACCGAACTGGCCGACCGCAAGAAAGGCCTGCGCAACGAAGAAATCCGCGATCTGGTGCGCATGCACGTGCCGCGGGCTTCGGCGGTGATCGCTCAATAACAATCGGACAAAAAAGCGAAACCATGGAATTGAAAGTTCTTACCCTGCCTGGCGACGGGATCGGCGTGGAAGTGACGCGCGAAGCCGTGCGTGTACTTGAGACTGTCTGCCGGAAGTTCAACCATCACGTGAAGCTGAGCGAAGGCTTGCTTGGCGGAATCGCGATTCATAAGACAGGCGAGCCGATGCCGCCCGAAACCGCGAGGCTTGCGCTCGAGGCCGACGCGACCCTGATGGGCGCCGTCGGACTGCCCGAGTTCGATAACGTGCCGCCGTCGCAGCGGCCCGAAAAGGGCCTGCTGGGCATCCGCAAAACGCTCGGTGTGTACGCCAACCTCCGGCCGGTTCGAACCTACAGGGCGCTGATCGACTCTTCCCCGCTGAAGAATCACCTGGTGGAAGGCACCGATCTGATCATTGTCCGCGAGCTCAACGGCGGCATCTACTACGGTACGCCCCGCGGTATTGCCGGCGAGGGTGACGAAGAACGCGGCACCAATACGATGACCTACACCCGCGCGGAAATCCGCCGCATTTGCCGCATGGCGTTCAATCTGGCGCGCGCTCGGCGCAGGAAGCTGGCCAGCGTCGACAAGTCCAACGTGCTCGAAACCTCGCAGCTTTGGAGGAAGGTGGCCACCGAAGTTTCCGCCGAATTCCCCGATGTCGAGCTGGAGCATATCCTGGTGGACAACTGCGCCATGCAGCTTGTGCTGAATCCGCGCCGCTTCGACGTACTGGTGATGGAGAACATGTTTGGCGACATCCTCAGTGACGAAGGTGCGGTGCTGGCCGGATCAATCGGCATGCTGCCTTCGGCATCCATCGGCGACAAGCTCCCTTCGGGGGCATGGGTGGGGCTTTATGAGCCGGTGCATGGCTCGGCGCCCGATATCGCCGGGCAGAACAAGGCCAACCCTCTGGGCGCAATCGGATCGGTGGCCGCGATGCTCGAATACAGCTTCGGCCTCATGCAGGAAGCCGCTGCGGTGAACAACGCGATCGAAGCCGTGTTGGACTCAGGCCAGGTCACCGCTGACCTGAAACCTAAGGGCGCGCCGCTCACCACAGTCCAGGTGGGCCAGGCCGTTTGCGATGCCATCGGATAAAGGAGCAGTCAATGTCCAAACCACGTACTATCATCGAGAAACTGTGGGACTCTCATGTCGTTCATGAACAGGAAGGCAACCCCGCGCTGCTCTATATCGACCTTCACCTTGTCCATGAAGTCACCTCACCCCAGGCCTTCGCCGGATTGCGCGCCCGCGGCCTGAAGGTCCGCCGCCCCGATCTCACCTTCGCCACCGCCGATCACAGCGTGCCCACCACGGACCGGTCCCTGCCGATCATGGACAAGATCGCCGCCACGCAGGTTGCTCAGTTGGAGGCCAACTGCGCCGAATTCGGCATCCCCTGTCTCGGCTACCAGAACGAGAATCAGGGAATCGTACACGTCATCGGACCCGAACAGGGACTGACACAACCCGGCATGACCGTGGTTTGCGGCGACAGCCATACGGCCACTCACGGCGCCTTCGGCGCGCTCGCGTTCGGCATCGGCACCTCCGAGGTCGAGCACGTGTTGGCCACCCAGTGCCTGCTGCAGCGCAAGTCAAGAACCTTTCAAGTGAAGGTGGATGGCGCGCTGAAGGCCGGCGTGGCGGCCAAGGATATCATTCTCGCCCTCATTGCCCGCATCGGCGTGGGCGGAGGCACGGGCTGCGTTCTTGAGTACTGCGGTTCAACCATTCGATCGCTTTCGATGGAAGAGCGGATGACCGTCTGCAACATGTCCATCGAAGGCGGTGCGCGCGCGGGTCTTGTGGCGCCCGATGAAACGACCTACCAGTTTCTTCATGGGCGCCGCTTCGCCCCCAAGGGCGCCGATTGGGACGCGGCTGTGGCCAGATGGAACCAGCTTCCCACCGACGAGGGTGCAACCTACGACCATTCCATTTCCATCGATGCCGACAAACTCGAGCCCATGATCACATTCGGCACCAACCCCGGGCAGGGCATCGGGATCTCAGCCCCTGTGCCCGACCCGGCCGGCGTTGCCGACGCGATTGAGCGTGAATCGTTGGCCAAAGCGCTGCGCTACATGGCGCTGGAGCCGGGCAAGCCGCTTCTGGGGCATAAGATTGATGTCGTATTCATCGGAAGCTGCACCAATTCCCGCATGAGCGATCTGCGCGCGGCGGCGGGCATCCTGAAGGGCCGCAAGGTAAGCCCGAACGTACGTGTGATGGTGGTTCCAGGCTCAATGGAGATCAAGCGCCAGGCGCAGGCCGAAGGGCTGGACCAGGTGTTCCGCGACGCCGGCGCCGAATGGCGCGAAGCAGGCTGTTCGATGTGCATCGCCATGAACGGCGATCAGCTTCAGCCGGGCCAGTACAGCGTGTCGACTTCCAACCGCAATTTCGAAGGGCGTCAGGGCAAGGGTGGCCGCACACTCCTGGCCAGCCCCCTGACTGCCGCCGCATCCGCCATCACCGGCGTAGTTACCGACGTGAGGACAATGCTGTGATCAAGTTCACCACTTTCGCTTCCCAATTCGTTTCCATGCCGGTGGACAACGTGGATACCGACCAGATCATTCCGGCGCGGTTTCTGAAAACCATCTCGAAAGAGGGCCTTGGCGATCAGCTCTTTAACGATTGGCGCTATGAGGCCGATGGCTCGCCCAAGGCCGATTTCATCCTCAACCGGCC
>JANRLE010000047.1:0-4642 GCA_033762895.1 Bryobacteraceae bacterium
GCCGGTCAGGCCGACGCCGCCGGGCTGCCGAAAACGAAAATCACCCGCATCCGCTACTACAAGACGCCCACCGATGCCGCGGGCCGGCCCAACAACCGCCAGCCGCTATTCAATCAGAGCACCAACGTGGTTCTTGTCGAAACCGACTAGGGCCTGGTCGGCGTGGGTGAAGGTGGCTCAAGCGACACCATGGAACAGTGCGCCGGGCTGTTGATCGGCGAGGATCCCTTCCGCACCGACCGGCTCTGGCAGTCCATGTACCGGGCCTATTTCTATCCCGCCGGCCGCGAGAAAGTACATGCCCTGGGCGCCCTCGACGTGGCGTTGTGGGACCTGAAGGGCAAGGCGCTTGGCGTACCGGTCTATCAACTGCTGGGCGGCCAGTCACGGGATTACGTGGAGTGTTACTCCACCGGCTTCCCGGCCAAGGGAACGCCCAAGGAAGTGGCAAAGGCTTGCGTGGATGCCGGCTTCCGCGCCTACCGCATTTCCACCGACAGCCGCGGTCCGGTTGTGGATCGCTTCGACAACGTGAAGCGTGTTTACGAGCTTTGCCAGCAGGTGCGTGAAGGGGTTGGCAGGGACGGCGCCTGGTGCATCGATTTTCACACCGAACTCGACATGCCTGACGCGGTGGCGCTGGCGAATATGATTGAACCGCTCAGGCCTTACTTTGTAGAGGATCTGGTGCGCAGTGAGAATCCGGGCATCTACCGCACCTTGCGCCACCAGGTGAAGGTGCCCATTGCCGTGGGCGAGCAGTTCGGGCCAAAGTGGGAGTGGAACGAACTGATCGAGCAGCACCTCACCGACTACGCCCGCGCAACGATTCCCAACGTCGGCGGCATCACCGAGTTCCAGAAAATCGCCGCCATGTGCGAGACGCACTATGTGGGCCTCGTGCCGCATTTTACGGGTCCGATTTCAGAAGCGGCGATGGTGCACTGTTCGGCCGCCTTCTCCGGCCCTGTGCTGATGGAACTGGTGATGGGCGGCGTGCGGCCGTGGCCCTATCTTAACCAGAGCTACGACCTGAAGAACGGCAAGTTGTGGCCCAACGAGCGGCCGGGGTTGGGCGTCGACGTGGATACAACGAAGCTGCAGATGATCGGCGATTACAAGGAGCACTACGTCCTCACGCCGATGTTGAAACGCCCTGACGGCTCATTCACCAACTGGTAAGATCCTGTGAAATCCAAACAGAAAATTCACTCACTGGAAGTCATCGACATCCGGTATCCTACAGTGCGCCTGGGACTGGCGGGCTCCGATCCGCGGCATCTGGCGCCGAACTATTCCTGCGCGGTGACGGTGCTTCGCACCGATGGCGGGTTGGAAGGCCGGTCCCTGGTGTTCACCTGCGGCGACGGAACGCAGATTCAGAAGGCCGCCATCGAAGCGCTGGCGCGCCTGGTGGTGGGGCGCGATCTGGAGGAATTCATCGCCGAGCCCGGGCTGTTCGCACAGGCGCTTACCGAACATCATCAGTTGCGCTGGCTCGCCCTGGGCGCCTACCGCATGGCTGTGGGCGGCGTGGTGAACGCGCTTTGGGACTTGTGGGCCAAGCGCGATGGTGTGCCGATGTGGCGGCTGCTGACCTCGCTTTCGCCCGAGCGTGTCGTGGAGTGCATTGACTTTCATCATCTGCGCGATGTGCTTACCGCCGATGAACTGCTGGAGATGCTGCGGGCGCGGGAGAAGGATCGCGAGGCGAACCTCACGCGGTTGGAGCGCGACGGCGTGCGCGTCTACAGCACCGCCGGGTGGTCCGGCCGCCCGCTGGATGAAGTGCGCCGGCTGTGCCGCGGTCTCTATGAGAATGGCACGCGTGCGTTCAAGGCGAAGGTCGGGCGCGGACAGCAATACGACCGGCCACGGGCTCTGGAGGAAGACCGCCGCATGATGGATGCGATTCGCGAATCCACCGGGCCCGATGCGCTCCTGCTGACCGACGCAAATCAGAATCTGGGCGATTGGCGCAACGCGGCCAGTTACATGACCGAGCTTGCCGGCTATCATCCGCTGTTTATCGAAGAGGCGATCGCCTACAACGACGTTTTGGGATATATCAGACTGCGCGAGGCGCTCGCGCCAGTGGGCATTGGCGTGGCCGGCGGGGAACAGGCGCCCGACGCGGTCACCTTCAAACAACTGCTGGCCGGCGGCGGATTGACGCACTGCCAGATCGACGGCGCGCGCGTCGCCGGCGTCAATGAACTGTTCGCCATCATCGCGATGGCGGCGAAGTTTAATGTTCCGGTTTGCCCGCATAGCGGCGGGATCGGATTGGGGCAGCTTGTGGGGCCGATGGCCATCTTCGACCAGGCCTGGTTTGGCAGCGAGGGCAGGTGGCTGGAGTATCTGGAATTTCTGCAGGCGGGTGTCTTCCTCCATCCTCTCGATGTGCGCGGCGGGCACTGGGTGCTGCCACGGGCGCCGGGTTGGGGGCTGGAGATGGAAGAGGATTTCGTGGCGAACTACCGTTACCCCGATGGGCCCGAATCGGCCGATTCGGAAGAGGCCGACCGCGTGGCGGCGGCGCAGCCGGGAGCCCCGCCGTATGTGAAGTTCTGGGCCTAGCCCCCCAATGACTACTCGCCTGGAGCATTCCCGCCGCTTCTGCCAGCGCCGTTTGGGGCGTCTAGCCCGCGACTCGGTTATACTAGTGGTATGAAAACGGCCGTATCCATTCCAGACGCCATCTTTGAACAGGCCGAACTGTTTGCGCGTCGTGCCAAACGGTCCCGCAGCCAACTGTTTAGCGATGCCCTTGCCGAGTATCTTGCCCGCCATTCCGGAGACGAAATCACCGAATCCATGAATCGGGTCATCGACGCCACGGGCAATGTGGCCGACCCTTTCACCTCCGCTGCATCCCAACGCGCCTTGGCGCGAGTTGAATGGTAGTCGGGCAGGGCGAGGTGTGGTGGGCTGATCTCCCCTCACCTGCTGGTTCCGGACCCGGGTACCGAAGGCCGGTCGTCGTCGTTCAAAGCGATCACCTCAATCGCAGCCGTCTGGCCACCGTGGTTTGCGTTCCACTGACAAGCAACCTGAAGTTTGCCGAAGCGCCGGGTAACGTCTTGCTCAGTGCACGGGCTGCCGGCTTACCCAAGGATTCCGTGGCGAATCCGACTCAGATCGTCAGCCTCGACAAGGAGCTGTTGACCGAGCGTGTCGCGAAGCTCAGTAAGAACGCGATGGCGTCGATTCTCAGCGGCATCGATATCATTCTCGGGCGATAGCGCCCGGTGGATCGCGGGCGAGCATGCCCGCTTTTTTCTCTACCGTAGCGACAGCACACAGAATGCCACATCCTCGAGCGGGTCTGCCGTCGTAAGGATCAAATCAGCCGGGCACCGATCGTGGCCGTACCCCATCGCCCAGCGCTCTTCGAGAAATTCCGCCGCACCAATCGCCGCAAGTTGCGGATCATTCTTCCACAAAGCGCGCAACTCTGGGGCGGCAACGAGCGTCTCTACCGCGCGGCGAGCACACCTTCGATACCCACCGACGCCGGAACGGGGCCACGATTACGCGTGCTCCAGGCCCCTTCCCATACTCTCGGCCACGTATCCGTCCGTCGATGATCGGCCGCGCACGGTGGTGACGTCGTTGGCGGCGAATAGCCCATTCAGTTCGCTCCAGGGCATGCCTTTGAGGTGGACGTACATGTCGGCCAAACCTTGCATCAGGAACTTGCTCCGGCCGTCGATTCTCGGCCTCGTTCCGGTGACGGCGCCACCTTGTCGAAGGATGGCGCGGAGAAGGTCGAGGGAGCAGCGACCTCAGACGAACAAATGGGTACTAATTGTTAAGAATGTCAGGGTGCCTTGCCCGCGACAACCCACGTGACGGTTTGGGGCAATCCGGACAGCCACAAAACTCCCCCAGCGATCGATCGGCACCTCGATTGTGCTGCCGCCCTCTTTGCGGGTACCGGCGTTATTGTTACCCTGATGTTCGCCTGCGCCGCATTCGCGCAGACCGCACAGATCACCGGCCGGGTGGTTGATTCCTCTTCGGCCACCGTAGCGAATGCGGGCGTGTCCATTTTGAACACCGAAACCGGCGTCCGGCGCCGGTGAACAGTAGCCAGGGCGCGCTAACGCTTGCTGGGCCAGGGCATCGGTGGGAACCTCCGTAATATCAAACGCGGATACTCGCATCAGTGGACGCTGTCGATCCAGCGGGAGTTTGCGCGGAACTGGGTGGTGCAGGCGGGCTATATGGCAACCGGGGCGTGCAGTTGCCCGGACGCCGGGCCTTCGACTTTCTGCCGGGCGCTCTGCGCGCCCTGGGAACTCAATTGCAACAGTTGACCGATAACCCTTACTTCGGAGTCATTCCAGGGAACCTCGCGCTGGGACAACGCCGCGTCACGCAGGCATCGTTGCTCGATACCTATCCGCAGTTTGCCGCCGCCGCAGGTTACGCTACGCTCGCCGATTCCATCTATCATGCGGCGACCCTCCGTGTCGAGAAGCGTTTCTCGCAGGGCCTCAGCCTTCTGCTGGCTTATACCTTCTCGAAGCTGATCGACAACAATACGGGAGACGGCGGGAATAACTTCTCCGAAAGCGGCGACAACTCGGTTCGCAATTGGGATAATCTGGCGGCCGAGCGCTCCGTATCTTCCAAC
>JANRLE010000048.1:0-1682 GCA_033762895.1 Bryobacteraceae bacterium
CCGCCGAAAGGGCTTTACAATCCGAAGACCTTCGTCACCCACGCGGCATGGCTGGGTCAGAGTTGCCTCCATTGCCCAATATTCCCCACTGCTGCCTCCCGTAGGAGTCTGGACCGTATCTCAGTTCCAGTGTGGCTGGTCGTCCTCTCAGACCAGCTACCGATCGGAGCCTTGGTGAGCCATTACCTCACCAACTAGCTAATCGGACGCGGGCTCGTCCAAAGGCGATAAATCTTTCCCCCGTAGGGGATATCCGGTATTAGCCGCAGTTTCCCGCGGTTATTCCGAACCTCTGGGTAGATTCCCACGTGTTACTCACCCGTGCGCCACTCGCGTATTGCTACGCGCGTTCGACTTGCATGTGTTAGGCCTGCCGCCAGCGTTCGTTCTGAGCCAGGATCAAACTCTCAAGTTGATCGCGTCGGTTCCATTGCTGGTTCCGATCAGATCATGACGAGATCCCGCTCGCACTGATTGCGTGTTACACATCATCACGAACCCGAAGGTTCGCGATGAAGGGTTCGATGCACAGATCAGACGAGCGAGCTCGTTGTGGCAAGCCACGACGACACGCCGCCGTCTGCGCATCCCTTTCCTGCTCTTCACTTGTCAAAATAGCGGTGCCCGACCTTGCTTCGGTCTCGAACAACTCGGTTCGGTATGAAGCGCCCAACAGCGGGGGACACGCCCGTGTGCCCGGGTTCGATATCGCCCCGGGCCGTGCTGGGGAGCGGCTATATATGCGGGCGACCTCGGAGTGTCAAATCTTTTTCTTAATCGCCGCGCGCGCCCCGCGGGAGATCGCCGCCGCGACGGAAAGAAGGCAGCAAGCGATTGGATATCAAGGGTTTATTTCGCAGTGCAGCACGCCGCGGCGCCGACACTGGCGGCGCCGGCGCGCGCGGCCGGCGCCCTGCGGCAGCCTGGCGCAGCCCGGATCGATGGCCTCCGGCGCCGCCGATTTCGGGGCTCGGCGCCTTGGCGGGTCCGCCCGGCCGAATGGCCGAGGCCATGCGGACTATGCCTAATTTTTGCTGACCAGCCCTCCCACCGCGTTGATTCTTAACGGCTTAATAATTTGACACCGCTAGGGTGTCTCAGCATCCTGCCGGGGCCCGCGGCTCGGGCGGGCAAGGCGCTGCAAGCCCCATCGTAGAAGGGGAGGATGATTTGGCGCGTTGAGGGGAAGGCAGCGGCACACTACGTGCCGTGACGGAGGATTCAGGGGCGAGAATGGACCTGCGTTACATCGAATACGCCGGGGGCAACTTCAGTTCGTACGAGACCAGCCGGCGCCCGGCCGCGCCCCTTGAGCGCGTGGAGGATTCCGCCGCCCGCCCGGCCGTCAACGGCAAGGCCGCGCCCGCCGTGCCGCCGCCATCTATGGTCGCAGAACAGCCCGTCATCGCGCCGCACGCGGCCGAGCCCGTGCCCGCCGCCGCGCCGGCTCTCGTGGCCGCGACGCCGGTGCCGAACAACTTCGATCTGGTTTCCGTCGACGACGTCCACTTCGATGCGGATCAGCCCGAGGGCCCGCCGGTCGACGTGCGCGATCTCTTCACTTCGGGCGAGATTCCGGGCGCCATCGTCGTTGCCGACGGCGCGTTGCCGGCGAACGGCGTCGCGCGCACGGTCCCCGCTCCCGCGGCTGCCGCTCATGTTCCGCCCGCCGCTCCGGCGCC
>JANRLE010000049.1:0-2286 GCA_033762895.1 Bryobacteraceae bacterium
CAACTGTATGGTCACCTTCGGCAGTTCGGCGTAGCGCTGCGGCGGCTCGGTGGGAATATTCTTGCGGTTCTTGAGATACCCGCGGATCGTCTCGTAGCGGTGCAGCCCGTAAAAGGACAAAATCGTCAGCAGGACAAAGTACGGAATGAGCAGCGCGTAATCGAACCACCCCAATTGGTGGATGCCCGCGAACGTGTCGTCGAAGAACGTGCGGGAGATCTGGTCGCTTAACGAACTCGCGAAGAGAAACGCAAACGGTAGCGGCGCGCTGGTCATGTTGTTGGGAGGGGTGGCGTCCCACCCCGATCACTATATTATACGGGGTTTGCCAAGCGCGAGTTCATGGGAAATCAGGACCGGTTGGTGCGCGCGGCGGCGTCATGCTATCGTGCGGCTATGCGCGTTGAGATTTTCGCCATCTCTGCGGTCCTGTTTGCCGCCCAAGCCGCCGATGATGCTCTCATCCGTGCCGCCGCCGCCCGCTCGGTGAAACTGCTGCAGTCCTCCATGGGCCAGTGGAAGCAGGATTGCAAATCCTGCCACCACCAGTCTCTGCCCCTCATGGCGCTCGGCTCCGCCCGCCGTCACGGCATCCCCGTGGACGAATCGGCCGCCCAGCGAGCCGCCGAACAGACTTTTTCTTACCTCTCCTCCGTCGACCTCGCCGTTCAGTACAGCGACGTGGCTGATCCAGCCCTGGTTGACGGCTATCAACTCACTGCTGCCGCTGCGTCCAACATCGCACCCAGCCTCACCACCTCCATCTACGCCCGCCGCCTCGCCCGCCTGCAGACCAGCGCCGGCCACTGGCGCACCTTTGACGGACGGCCCCCGCACTCAGCGAGCATCTTCACGCCCAGCGCTCTTGCCGCCCGTGCCATCGCGCTCTACGCCCCCGGGGAAACCGCCGCGATTGAACGCGCCCGTCAGTGGCTGACCCGCGCTCAACCAGCCGCCGCCGAAGATCACGCTTTCCGCCTCCTGGGCCTCGTCTGGACATCTGCTCCCGAGTCTGTGCGGAGACAGGCCGCGCGCGAGGCGCTCGCCCTCCAGCGCCCCGACGGCGGCTGGGGCCAACTTCCTGCTCTCGAAAGCGACGCCTACTCCACCGCCGAACTCGTGTATGCGCTCCGCCTCGCCACGGGCGACCTCAACCAGGCCGGTCTGCAGTACCTCCTCGGTTCCCAAAAACCCGACGGCTCCTGGATCGTCGAGACCCGCCTTCACCCCGTCGTCCCCATGAGCCCGCCTTACTTTGAGAGCGGCTTTCCGGGCGGCCGCAACCAGTTCCTCTCCTGCGCCGCCACCGCCTGGGCCGTCATGGCGCTGGCCGAAGCGCTGCCTGCCACGCCAGCCCAACCGCTCGCCGTGCGCACGGCCATCGTCAAAGGCGAACAACCCTGGATGCACTCCCTCGCCGATCCCCGCGCCGCCACACCCGAGGGCACCACCGCGCTGATGATGGCCGCCCACGACCCCGTCAAAGTGAAATCGCTTCTCGCCCGTGGCGCTGATGTGAACGCCCGCGCCAAGACCGGATTCGACGCTCTCATGGTCGCCTCACTCTATCCCGGCAACATCGAATCGGTGCGCCTGCTGCTGCAACACGGCGCCAGCCCCAAGCCGCGCAAGGGCGTCTACCGCTTTATGTCCGCCGTCTTCCACGCCGCCCTCGCCGGGGATGCCGAAATCGTCTCGCTCCTGATCCGGCACGGCGCCGACCCGCGCCGCCAGTCGCTCCTTCTGGGCGGCTTCCTCGTCCGGCCCCTGGAAATCGCCGCTCAGTTCGAACACCTCGACGTCCTGCATGCTCTGGTCAAAGGCGGCGCCCAGGTCGACTCGCTCGACGGCGAGCGCATGACCTCGCTCTCCTGGGCGGCACTCCTGCACAAGAACGATGCGCTCCGCACCCTGCTCGAACTCGGCGCCAATCCGCGCCACGTGGACAAGCACGGATACACCCCTATCCGGCACACCAGCGGTGTCCACCACTCTTCCCCGGTGGCGGCAGAGGTCTTGAAGTCTGCGTTAGCCGCGCCGGTGGCACGATGAACGCAGTTCGCGGCCGCTTTGCCGTGCCCTTCCGAATATAAGATAGTGGCCATGCGTTGGGCCGCCCTCCTCGCCATCGCCGCTCCGCTTGTCGCGCAAACCGCGCAGCAACTCGAGTTTTTTGAGAAACAGATCCGTCCCATCCTCGCCACCAAGTGCTACGCCTGCCATGGCCCGCAAGCCAATCCGGTCCGCGCCCACCTGCGCCTTGATTCGCGCGATGGCATCCGCAAA
>JANRLE010000050.1:0-7068 GCA_033762895.1 Bryobacteraceae bacterium
GGAGGTGGCTGCCATGGACGACACCCGCGTCACCGTCCGCAAGGGCGAAGCCGAAGTGCTCACGCCGGAGCATTCCGTGATCCTCAAGAAGAACAAGACATTGGCTGTGCGCGCCTCCGATCAGAGCCAGCGCAGTACCGCATCGGCTGCGTCAAAAGACTCATTTGATGAATGGAACCAGCGCCGTGACCGCATCATGGAGCAGGATCGCGGCCCCGTTTACCGCCGTGGCGGATGGTACCCCGGCGGCATTCACCTCGGCTACGGTTGGGGCTGGGGCTATCCCTGGGGTTGGGGCGGTTGGGGCCCGTGGGGCTACGGCGGATTCTACCGCCGGCCGGTGGTGTTGGTGCGCGGCGGTTTCCATCGCCGCTAGTTGCGGCCCTTGGCCGGAATCGTCCATAGATAAAGGTGGCGGCTGAGATACGCCTCGTAATCGTCGCCACCTACGTTCATTTCTTTTTCGGCCTTCCAGTCGCCCATGTCAAAGGTGTTCGAAACCAGCCGCGTGCCTGGTTTCAAGTCGGCCAGCAGTTTCGGCTTCAGCTTCAGGTTGATGTTCGAAAGCAGAAATAGGGTCACGACGGTGGCGTCGCTGATCTTGGCTTCAAACAGGTCGTTCTCTTCAAAGCGCACCAGGTGTTCCACCCCGGCCTTCCTGGCGTTCTCCTTGGCTTCCTTAATGCGTTCCGGATTGATGTCGATGCCGACTCCCCGTGCTCCGAAGTTCTTGGCGGCCGCAATCACAATCCGCCCGTCGCCGCAGCCCAGATCGTAGACGACGTCTGATTTTTTCACATCTGCCAGCTTCAGCATGGCGGTTACCGCTTCTTCGGTGGTTGGGACGTATGGGACATCGGGCTGGCGCTTGGGTTGGGCGGTTTGCGCCACCAGGGCCGGAATCAGCATCGCGGCGGCGACGCCGGCGAAAAGCACTCTTCTTCGTCGCATCTCGTTGGCTACCCCTTCATTAACGTTTCTCAGGAATTACCCACAAATAGACTGGGTATGTGTGCCTTTTTACCACACGATTCGGTTTCCAGTCCCCCATCCCGTTAAATTGATACGCCACAACCCGGCTTCCCGGGCGCAGATCGCGCAACAGCGCCGGCTTCAGTCTCGCGTTCATCTTGGGATATAGGTAAAGCGTAACCACCGTGGCCGGCCTCACATCGACCTCGAACAAATCCTGTTCGATGAACCTGACGCTGCCGGCGACGCCTGCCGCCCTTGCGCCTTCGTTGGCTTCCTGGATCCGTACCGGCTCGATATCGACGCCCACACCCCGCGCGCCGAACTCCTTCGCCGCCATGATCACCACCCGTCCGTCGCCGCAACCCAAGTCGTAGACGACATCGTTCGGACCCACCCGCGCCATCGTCAGCATCGTGCGAATCACGGCATCCGGAGTCGGTACCCACGGCGCTTCGCCGCGGCTTTCTTCATACTGAGCGGCCAACGCCGCGGGAAGGAATGCAATGAGGTCACGCCTGCGCATCATCAACCATTATCGAAGGTCCGCGGCTTCGATCTGGATCGCTGATCCGTTGCGGCCCACCAGACGGATTTTTCCGCCGCCGGCTGAGATGTCGCGGACACCGGCAAAGCCCGGCGGCACTTCCGCCAGGAACGCGGTCCACGTTGTCTTCAGCCGCTGTTTACCGGCAATCCAGCGATAGGTGGGCGTACCGTACATCGTCCCGCGTTCTACGCTCTTCCGGAGCCCTTCGGCGATCGGGGTGCTGCCGAATTCAATTCCCCGCGCGATCACCTGACTGTTCCAGGGTTTGAAGGTGTTGCGCCTGTTCTCCTGCCAGTCGGCGATCCAAGGATTGTCCGCTGCCGGGAAGACGTAGCCGATCAGTACCGGATAACCGGTGTGGTACATCGTGAACCAGCCCTGCGCCCGGCCGGGGTGGGTGCGCACGACATAATAGGTGCCCGCTCCCTGCCTGGGCTGCATCACGCGCAGGTCTGCCGGCTTACCATCGGCGGACTTTCCACTCGGGAACTGGATGGCGCCAGGCTGGAGGGAGTTGGAGGCGCCGGGCGTAACCTCGCCCTTTGTGCCTGACACGTCGTAGTAGGTTTTGCCGGGCTCAATGAAGGGCGGGCCAAAGGTGGCATGCTGCACCCAGTTCATCGGCCGGTCATAGCTGGCCAGGTTCTCCACCCACTCCTCCACATGAATCGCGCTTTCGCCCTTGCGCAGCGTCAGAGCGCGTTCCACTTTGTAGTGGGTGCGGGGAAGGTCCGCCGCATACCACAGCGTGACGCGGTCAGCGGTCCGATCCACCTTTATCTGTTTCCATTCCACAATCGGCGCTTCCCCGTGGTTTCCCAGCATGTTCTTTACCTCGTCATCGGAGGATGGCGGACCGAACGAGGGGAAGCACAGCAGGTGGCCCATGTATCCGGACGAAAGAAACCGGTGGGAGCCGTCACCGTAGATGGCATCATGCCGGGCCGGGTCGTATTGATAGGGCTCGATGGTGGGATAGTGCGGCACTCGCATCGGATTGACCGTGCGCAGGCCGTCGCCGGTGAGGAACCGGATTTCGGCGATATGGCCGCCGCCGCGCAGCGCGCTCACCCGGATGACGCCGTTTTCAAGGACATAGGCTTGGCGCCCCTGAAACTTGTCAATCCTGAGTGTCTGCGCGAATGTCAGGGCCGGCGCCAAGCTGGCCAGCAGGAGGACGGGCACGGTTCGTGTCATCATGACGATGATGATGGAATCCATCCTGCTCCGCAACGGCATGATCATTGATGGTTCGGGCAAGCCCGGCGTTCCAGGCGATCTGTTGATGGCGGGGGATCGCATTGCGGAAACCGGCCGGTTCACGCCGCCCAGGGATGCCCGCGTGATTGACTGCACGGGCCTTACGGTTGCGCCCGGATTCATTGACGTACACAGCCACTCTGACCTGCAGGTGCTGGAGAACCTGCCGGAGAAGGCGGTACAGGGAGTGACGTCGGAGGTGGTGGGCAATTGCGGGTTCTCACCGTATCCGGCCGCGGCCGATCGCAAGGCGCTCCATGAATTCGCCAATGGCATCTTTCGCGGGGAGGGGAACTGGGGTTGGCCGTCGTCCCGCCAATACCTGCAGGATGTACGCAAGTCATCCCGGCTGGCCGGTGTCTCGTCGCTGCTTGGCCATGGCACGCTGCGCATCGCGCACGCCGGACCCAAACAGGGACCGCTTGAGGAGAAGACTCTGCAGGCGATGGAACGGACGCTGGATGAGGCGCTCTACGGCGGATCCTGCGGCTTTTCCACTGGCCTGATGTATGCGCCGGGCTCCAGCGCGCCCTACGCCGAACTGCTGCGTTTGTGCAAAGTGGTGGCGCGCCGGGGCAAGGTCTATTCCACGCACATGCGCAACTACTCCCGCACGGTTGTGGATGCCGTGGAAGAGCAGTTGAAGCTGGCGCGGGAGAGCGGATGCCGGCTGGAGATTTCCCATTTCCAGGCCGCCGGCCGCGTGAACTGGAAACTGCAGGCGCCGGCCCTCGAGAAGATCGAACAGGCCCGCGCCGCGGGCGTGGATGTGGCGTTTGACTGCTATCCCTACGTCGCCGGTTCAACCGTGCTGACGCAACTGCTGCCGCAGTGGACGCTCGATGGCGGCGCCGATGCGCTGATGGGGCGGCTGAAGGATCCGGGCATGCGCGCAAAGATCGCCAAGGAAACCGTTGACGGCATGTCGCACGACTGGCAGGACATTTTCATTTCCGCTGTCGGTTCGGCGAACAATCAGGACGCCGTGGGGACGCACCTTGCGGCCGTCGCCGAAAAGCGCTCCAAGCCGCCCATCGATGCGATGATCGACCTGCTGATCGAGGAGAAGGCCGTCGTCAACATGATTTCGTTCAACCAAAGCGACGACAACCTGCGGCAAACGCTTACCCATCCACTGTCGATCATCATCAGCGACGGATTCTATGTCAAAGGCAAGCCGCATCCGCGCCTCCACGGCACTTTCCCGTTGTGGCTCGGTGAGATGGTGCGCAATCGCAAGTGGCTCCCACTGCATCAGGCGGTGCATAAGATCACCGCGCGGCCGGCCGGGCGGTTCGGCATCGCCAGGCGGGGATTGCTGCTGCGCGGCTACTACGCCGACGTGACCGTGTTCGATGCCGGCAACGTGATGAGCCCGGCCACGTATGAGAAGCCGGAAGAATCGCCAGTAGGCATCCGGTATGTCTTCCGCGAAGGGAAGCTGGTAGTGGAGGGAGGCAAGCTGGCGTGATCGGGTTTCTTGTTGCGGCAGCGGTGTTTGGAATGGATCTGCGCGTTCCCCCACAGGTGAAACAGGGCCAACTGCTGCGGGTGGAAGTGGCGCCGTTTGCCCAGGGCCTTAGTGTGGCATTCGGCGATAAGGCGGTGCCGGTGTTTGAGCGCACGGGCCGTGGGCTGGCGCTGATGCCGGTGCCGGTGATCCAGAAGCCGGGCGCCTACGAAGTTGTGGTGCGCGACGGCGCGGGCAAGGAAGTGGACAAGCGGAAGTTCGAGGTCATCGATGCGCAATATCCCACCCAGAACATCCGCGCATCGAAGGCGATGAAGGCGCTGCGGCCGATGCCGGGTGAAGTGGAGACGATGCGCGCGCTGTATTCCACTGTGTCGCCGGTGGCGTATTGGGCGGAACCTTTCGCGGCCCCTGTGCCGCATTGCGCAAATTCCTCTTTCGGTGTGCAGCGGCTGCATAACGGACAGCCAAGCGGGAACTACCATCGTGGTTTGGACCTGCGCTCTCCGCCGGGCGCGCCGGTGAAGGCGACGGCCGATGGTACGGTGCTGGTTTCGAAGATGTTCCGCATGCATGGGGGAACCATCGGAATCGATCATGGCCAGGGCGTTACATCTCACTACCTGCATCTGTCGCGGCTGGGGGCCAGGCAGGGCGCCCGGGTGAAGAAGGGAGATGTGGTGGGATACGTGGGGGCAACCGGTTTTGCCACGGGTCCGCACCTGCATTGGGGAGTTTATGTTCACGGCACGCCCACCGATCCCAGGCCGTTGACGCCGGAGGTGAAGGCGTGTGCACCGGCCCGCTGATCTCTTCCGGTTACGTGGGGCCAGCGGCCGGGAAGACGCCATCCAGCCAGCCATTTGCCGTGCCCACCAGTGTATCGGCGTCGAAGCGATAGAAGTCCAGATGTAACTGCCAGGCGCCGCGGGGGCCGCTTGCAGCTTCCTGCAGAACCCCGCCCAACCGGCTGATCGAAGGTTGATTCATCGCCACCTGATCAATGGTTCCCATGAAGCCGAACACAGCCGAATACCACGGCAGTCGTGAGGCAATTTCGGCCCTGCGTCCGGCATGGCTCACCGCGCGGGAGGGTTTGACGCGCATGTATTCATCCTGCCGGTTTTGGTCCGAGCTCACCACGATGTTTGGCGTCGAGACAGGGGAGGCGCTGAGAAGAATCGCCGGGCCCTCCCCAAAACGAAGATTGATGTTCATCACCGCGTCCTGCGTGAAGGCGCCGCCGCCCGCCGCCTGGTCAAAATATGCGGTTTCGCCTAACCGCACCAGGGCGCCCATGGCGGGATCGGTAGGGACGGCAGCCATTCCGCCGCCACGGTCCCCACGCACATGATTGACACGAACAGAACGCCAGCCGTCCATCAATCCGTCGCGCAGTGAAACGGGCTGGTCAAATCGAATCCGGCGGTCGAAGGCGACCTCGCCGAAGGTGAAAGTCCATCCGTTTCCGGCTCGGGGATCGGCAGGTGAGGCGTCCGGAGCATCCGGATCAGTCGCCAGCCGGCACTGGAAATTGCCAAAGAAGCCGATTTGAATCGCACGAAGCGGCATAGTGTCAACTGGTGGCGTTCGCTCGCGATTCGTTGCGTTTTCAGAAGCGGTAGCCCACGCCGAGCTTCAATCCCACACTCGGAAGTACGTAGCGAAAAGGCAGCAGAAAGTCGGCCCGCAGCAGCAGATGCCCCGCTGGCGAGATGACGAACCCGACCTTTCCGTGCAGCGTCATTCCGTGTTCGGTTGCTTTGCCGGAGACGATGCCCGATGGCTGGGGCGGGCTTCCGGAATAGGTCTGAAAACGGAACCGGCTGAACTCGGACTGCAATCCAACGCCGCCCCCAGCATAACCGTAGAACCGCTCCGTGCCCCAGCGCGCCACCAGAGAGGGGGCAACCAGCAGGCGCCGTTCGGAAAACAGGTCGGGATCCGGGCGCTCGCTCTCCACCTTCGCGGTCAGGACATCGATGTCCAGCGCCCATCGCCGGGTAAAGGGAACAATCGCCGCCGCGCCGTAGGCCGCGCCGCTTCCGAGCGAGCCTTCGTCGCCAGCCAGACGCAGGACGCCGAACTGGCCGTAGATCTCCGGCCGCGTGGGTTGTGCGGTCAGGGGAAGCGTCAGCAGTAGAAGTACTCCCCCCATGCGTCAAAACTCCTTGACGAGCACGACCACTTCGCCCGGCTCCACGCCGCGGATTTCCACGTAGGCAGGCGACCCGCCTTTCACCGTCAGGCGCGATCCCAATAACGGCCCGCCGACCCCCGTGTTCACCGCCACAGTGAACTCGGTTCCCGGCCGCCACAACTCGGAGGACACCACCACGTCGCCGCCGCGGGACTGGTGGGGATTGGGGTTGACGACGCATACGGCTTCGATGTTGTCCAGAATTCGGGACCAGGCAACGATTTCGCCGGCCGGTGGGAATTCGAATCCCGTGCCCGGCAGGCGCACCTGCCTGAGATACTGGCGCCCCAGCCGCAGTACGGGCAGTTTGGCGCGGGCGGCGGCCAGCAGAGCGATGCGGATGTAGGCCGGGCTCTCGTTGTCGAAGCAATGCGCGCCGGCGCTGCCGAAAGGTCCGAATCCCGGCAGGCTCTCGTCTTTACCCGCCACCTGCGTAGGCAGGTCGTCGGTGTGAGGCGCGCGGGGATGCTCAGGGCCGAACATTGCTTCCCGTAGAAAGCGGTCGCCGGAATTGCCGCCATCGTTCCAGCCTTCGCCAAAGACGAACTGCAGTTGGGATTGCGCGGGCCCGGCGAACGCCTGTTCGGTGCCGTAATAGATGCACGGGATCCCCAG
>JANRLE010000051.1:0-4630 GCA_033762895.1 Bryobacteraceae bacterium
GCGGCATGGCTGCGCGGAAATCCCCCCGGCTTGAGAGCCGGGCCGCTTCGTCGATGAGCGATCGCCAAACTTGCCAATCGGCGGTTTTCGGCGTCTGGCAGAGGGCGAGCGGGACCAGGAGAAGCGCAGTCAGTACTTTCATAGCGTGCCTCAGGTCTCAGGCAATCCTCACCCGCCGGGTGATCTGTCCATTGCTCTCCCAGTACGTCCGCTTGCTCGAGAGAAACTCGTCATCGGGCGCGGGCTGGACATTTCCGTCCACATCGATCGCACGGGAGCGGATGGTATGCTCACCGGATCCGGGAGCAGCCCAATCCAAGGTCCAGAACCGCCACGAAAATCGCCGCGCCTGTGGCGGCGTCGAGTTATCGAGAACCGCCGGCATCCACGGGCCGCCGTCAATCTGCACCTCCACCGCCCGGATCGGCGCTCCCCAGGCTGCCCCCATGATCGTGAACCGGTCGCCCGAACGCGTCACCTTCGCCGGAGCCGACTTGAGCCGCGCCAGACCGACAGTAGTAAACGTCCAGATCGCCTGGCCGTCGCGCCGCGTTTCCCGCGCCGTCACGTAGTCACGCGCCATAAACCGGCCCGTGTAACGGCGGTCCGTAACCTCGATGCGCGTCAGCCATTTGACGTTGGCCACACCATACCAGCCGGGCGCGATCAGCCGCACTGGAAATCCGTTGTCCGCCGGCAGCGGCCCGCCGTTCATCTGGTAACACAGGATGTTATCGCGGCTCAACGCCTCCTCCACCGACATACTGCGGGCAAACTGTTCCGTAAAGGTGAGATCAAGGCCGCCAGCGCCATCCGGCTGCGCGCTCCCTGACTGGCCGGCGCTCAGAATCCCCGAGTTATCGCGTACCGTTACCCCGCCGCGGTCAACACCCCAAAAGATCACCTCCGTGGCGCCGTCCAAAATATTGGCCTGTTCCAGCAGCGGCGCCAGTCTCGCGCCGCCCCACCTCGCGTTGCCGATTCCGCCGATGAAGAACGGAATCCCGGTGTTGCCCGAACATTCCAGCGTGAAATCCACCTCCTGCAGCGGATGCGCTTTGATGTCCGCCATGGTCAGCGTGCGAGGCCGTGCCACCAGCCCGGTCAACTCCACCTTCCAGTTGGCCTCGTTGAGTCCGCCCGGCAGACCGTAGTGGCTGATGTTGAAAAAGTCATTCGCGCTGGTCGTCCAGGAATCGAGTCTCTGCCAATCGAGGAGTTTGCCCACAATCTCCGGCGGCGCCGGATTCGGCGGTGGTGGATCAATCCAGGGGACGAGTTCCCCTCCGGACTGCCCAAAGGCCCGTTGGGGACCGGCAACTTGCAGCATTGAAAGCCCCGTAAGCGCGCTGGCCCCGCCCTTCAAAAGGTCGCGTCTTGAAATACTTGGATCCGGCACAGTCTGACCTCCCTCTCCTCTTTTGTCTTTCCCCGAATCGACAGCGTGCGCCTTCTTTCCCCGGCTTTGGAAGTCAATAGAGGCGGTGAAACGGATACGGTAACGTGATGTAGCGTTGCAATCGAAGGGTTTGTAGGGGATACTTCCGAATGAGGATGCGGTAAATGGCAATCGAAACTGACCGGGAAGCCGAGGTACGTGCTGCCCTGCAGCGCGTGCTCGCATCAAAATATTTCGCCCAGGCGGACAGCCTCTCGAACCTCCTGCGCTACCTGGTGGAGGAAACTCTCGCCGGGCGCGGCGCCGCCATAAAGGAATTGACGGTGGGATGTGACGTCTTCGCCCGCGGCCCGTCATTTGACCCCAAAACCGATGGTATCGTCCGGGTACAGGCATCGCGCCTGCGGACAAAGCTGCGTGACTACTGCGCCGCCGAAGGGCGCAACGACGAACTGGTCATTTCCGTCCCTGCGGGCTCTTATGCCGTTCAGGTGATTCCTAGCGTCAAAAATGATGCCCCGCAGGAGGCTGCCCCAACAGCCGCGGGCATTCCCCGGTGGCTGGTCTGGGCAGGAATCGCCGCTGCGTTGACGGTGGCCGCCGTCCTAATAGGGAGTCTGTGGAATCCGCGCCCCGAACAGATCAAATCGCTGGCCGTGTTGCCCTTTCGCAACCTGACCGGGGACGCGGCGCAAGACTACCTGGCAGATGGGCTCACCGACACCCTGATCACCGACCTTGGCAAAGTGCCTGGCCTGCAGGTAATCTCGCGGACGACCGCGATGAGTTACGCCGGAACGAAGAAGTCATTGGCAACCGTTGCCCGTGAGCTAAAGGTTGACGCGCTGGTAGAAGGTTCGATGACTCGCACCGAAGGTAACATCCGCGTCAACCTGAACCTTATCGACGTTAGGGAACGCGAGCGTAATCTCTGGAGCCGCACTTTGGAACATCAGGAAAGAGATTTCGCCGGGCTGCAAGAGGAGATGAACCGCCTTCTGGCCCGGCAGATCCAGCCGGCGGCAACGCTGCCGCCCCCGGCCAAAGCCCCGCATCCGGATGCGTACGCTGCGTACTTGAAAGGCCGCTATCTCGCCGGCCCGGGGAGTGAGGCCGCCATTCGCCAGGCGATCGAGTGGTACGGCAAGGCAACGGCAATCGATTCACAAATGGCGTTGGCCAAAGCGAGCCAAGCCCAGTCTTATGTGTTGTTGAGCGATTTCTTCATGTTGCCCGCCGATGCGCTGCGGCTGGCCAAGCTTGCCGCTGTGGACGCAGTGGCAGCCGATCCGTCCCTGGCGGAAGCCTACGCGGTGCGAGGAGCGGCCGCCCTCTTTTACGATCGCGACATTCAAGCGGCCGAGACCGACCTACGCAAGGCGCTGCAAATGAATCCCAATTCCGCCGAAGCACTTACTTTTTTTGCTGTGTTGTGCGGGTCGATGGGACGCTTCGAGGAAGCCATTGCGGCGGCTCGCCGGGCTGTGCAACTCGATCCGGTATCTCAGCATTCGTATGGTTGGCTCCAGTGGCTCCTGATCGTGGCGGAACGCTATGAGGAGGTGGAACAGGTGGGACTTGCCGCCCTGCAGATGTTTCCCGACGCGCCACTGGTCAACTTATGGGTCGGTGCTTCCCACGCCTTGCGGGGAAACCATCAGAAGGCAGTACCCTACTTCGAGAGAGCCGCCAAATTCGACCAGATCCCGATGGTGCCTCTGATGCTGGGCCTGATGAAGGCTCTGGCAAAAGATAGGCCGGGGGCATTGGCCCAACTCGCCAAAGCTCATAGCATCGGCAAGCGCCGCTATATCTGTGCCTACGAGGTAGCGACTCTCCATTCCGCGCTCGGTGAAATGGATGAAGCCTACCGTTGGATGGAGCAGGGACTGGGTGAAAAGTGTGTCTGTCTGACGTGGCTGATGGTGGAGCCCTGGATGAAAACGTTCCGCGCCGATCCCCGCTTCCCCGCGCTGGCGGCGAAAGTGGGACTTTGGGACAAGGTTCGGTCGTTCTAATCAGAAAATCAGCTTGAGGCCAACGAAAATGCGGCGCTCTTCCTGGCCGGTCTGCGTGTTGGTGACCTGTCCGAACAGCGTGTTGGTGGGCACGGTATTGGGCGGACTGAAATTGGGTGTGTTCATCGCCCCCTCAGCCTCTCCGCGCAACTGAGCCTTCAGCCCTTCAAAAATCTGGAAGTTCTTGTTGATGCTCATGTCCCAGACGTTGATGCCGTAGGCGCGGACGTTCGCCAGCCGGAGCGGAAAGGTGCGGATGTTCTGATCGAGTTGGAAGGCCGCGCGCCGCTCAAAGCCCTCGGTCTTAAACCAGCGCTGGAGGCTCTGGCTGGACTCTTTGAGGTCCGTATAGGTGCCGCTGTAAATGACGTTGCCGAAGTTGAGCGGGGCGCCGGTCTGACCTTGGTAGAGTGCCTGGAACTGCCAGCCGCCGGCAGCGAGGTCGAGCCAGCGCGGCATCGTTCCGCCGAAACGTTTACCACGCCCGAACGGCAGTTCATACATGGCGGCGAGGGTGAAGCGCTGGGTGCGGTCGAGATCGGAAATCACGTGTGTGGGAATGTCGTCGGCCGGATTCAGATAGGCGGCGGCATCCATGGCTTTTGACCACGTGTAGTTTGCCTGCAGAAGCAGCCCCTGCGAGAAGCGCCGTTCGAAGCGGGCTGTGAAGGCATGATACCAGGTGGAGCCCGCTGGCAGGCCGGTGGATAAGTCGCCGAAGTGCGGCGCACTGCGGAGCAGTTGGGCACGGGTGGTGTTGGCGTTGTTGAACAACGCCGTGCCGCGGAAGCCGGCGATGCCGCGGAAGGGATTGGGGATGGCGGCTGTAAGGGAGTTGATGGTCGCCGTATCGCGCACGGGCAGCGTGCTCAGGTACTCGCGCGGGATGGGGTTCAACTGGGTATTCACGCGGACGCGCGTGGCGCGGTTTCCCTGGTAGCCGATTTCGACGACGCTGCGCGGCATGGGCTCGAATTGAATCGAATAACTCCAGCGCTGGGTGTAGGGGCGGCGGCCATCGGCGGCGGTGAAGCCCGGTGACCGGCCAAGAAACGTGGTGAGTCCCTGCGAAGCACCCACCGGTGAATCGACGCCCGCCGGGAACGGATTGGTGATCGAAGCGGCGTTAGTCCGGCCGTTGTCGTTGGAGGCGACAATGTTGGTGCGTTTGTTGAAGCCGGGCTGCGGGACATCGGAGAAATCGGCGCCCAGC
>JANRLE010000052.1:0-1960 GCA_033762895.1 Bryobacteraceae bacterium
CGGCGCCAGGCCCGCCTGGTACATGTGCACATATGGCACAATCGCTTCGAGCGCGCCCGGCTGGCCCACCACTTTCGACGAAAGGGCTTTCAGCAGGTCAACCGGCGGCTCGGCGGCTGGCGATTGTCTGCGGTAGCGTGAGTTCGTGTTCGTTCTCATCCCAGCCAGATCATACACAGCCCGCCAAACCCGCCAGCGGCAGCCCGTGCCCGCCAGGCTGCCCGCCGCTCTCGCCAAGTGATTGATTGCGGGAGTCATCACCCTGATCGAAGGCACTCCGGCGGGATTGCAAAAATCGTTGTGACCGGCTTCCGGCGGATATACTACCTTCATGCCGCTGAGCTACGCCAAGGGCCCGGACGAACCGATCCTCGAGTTGACAATCGACCAGGGATTCCGCGCCACCGTAGTCCGCCATCCAGAACGCCCGGCCCTGGTGGTTTCCCATCAGGACGTCCGGCTCACCTGGCGTGAACTCGACGAACACGTAGAGCGGACCGCCCGTGGACTGGCCGGCCTCGGCTTGCAGCCGGGCAGCCGCCTCGGCGTCTGGTCCACCAACAACCTGGAGTGGATTCTGCTGCAACTGGCCGCCGCGCGCGCCGGAATGGTGCTGGTCAACGTAAATCCCGCCTACCGTACCCACGAATTGAGCTATGTCCTGGAGAAATCCGGCATCGAAGCCCTGTTCCTGCGCGAGCGCGATACCCGCGCCGACTACCGCCAGATCTTCGAAGCATCCCGGCCCGCCAACCTGCGCCACGCCGTCTACTTCGGTCACGATTCCTGGGTTCGTTTCCTCGCCGGCGGCACCGAATACGCCCAGCCTCAATCCGGCCCCGAAGACGTCGCCAACATCCAATACACCTCCGGCACCACCGGTTCACCCAAGGGAGTTCTGCTGACGCACCGCAACCTGGTGAATAACGCCTGGCTGATCGCCGGCCGTCTGCACCTCACCGAGGAGGACAAACTCTGCTCGCCAGTGCCCCTGTATCACTGCTTCGGATGCGTGATGAGTTCGCTCGTGTGCTTCCTTACCGGCGCAACTCTGATTCTGCCGGCGGCGCAGTTTGACGCGCTGGCCACGCTGCAGGCGATCCACCAGGAACGGGCCACAGCCGTCTATGGCGTGCCCACGATGTTCATCGCCCAGCTTCAGCATCCGGCCTTTGCGCAGTTCGACCTCACCAGCCTTCGCACCGGGATCATGGCCGGCGCGCCGTGCCCCATCGAAGTGATGCGCCGCGTGATCGCCGGCATGCACTGCGGCGAAATGACCATCGCCTACGGGCAGACCGAAAGCTCTCCCGTCATCACGCAGTCCCGGGCCAATGACAGCATCGAAAAGCGGGTGGGCACGGTAGGATGCGCGATGCCCAACACCGAGGTGAAAATCGTGAGTCCCAATACCGGCGAGACTCTGCCCGCCGGGGAGATCGGTGAACTGTGCACCCGCGGCTACCTTGTCATGAAGGGCTACGACGGCAACGCCGAAGCAACCGCCGAGGCCATCGACACCGAAGGCTGGCTGCACACCGGCGACCTCGCCGTGATGAGCGAAGACGGCTACTTCGGAATCCGCGGCCGCGCCCGCGACATGATCATCCGCGGCGGGGAGAACATCTACCCGCGGGAGATCGAAGAGTTCCTCTTCACCCACCCGGCCATTTCAGACGTTTCCGTCTTCGGCCTTCCGGACGAAAGACTGGGCGAGATCGTTTGCGCCTGGGTGAGGCTGAAACCGGGCGCGGCGGCCACAGGAGAGGAGATCCGTGACTATTGCCGCAACCGCATCGCCCATTTCAAAGTGCCGCAGTATGTGCGCGTGGTGGAGGCCTTCCCTATGACGGTCACCGGCAAGTTGCAGAAGTTCCGGATGCGGGAGTCTGAAATCGCCGAGCGCGGCCTGGGCGGCGCCGCCGGGATCAGGACGGCGTGACACCCGCCCCCGTCCCAC
>JANRLE010000053.1:0-16829 GCA_033762895.1 Bryobacteraceae bacterium
TTCGGCGCCTATACGCTGCTGGATCTGCAGTGGCTGAGCGCCGAAGATGACCATGGCCGCCTGGGGGATGGCTCCGTCAATCGTATCGCCAGGCTGCCCGATGCGCTTACGCCCCAGTTGTGGCGTCTGCTTGCCGCGCGCTATCGCGAAGAACCCGCCGTGCTGTTCGATCTTTACAACGAACCGCACGATGTCTCCGCCGATGTGTGGCGCATGCTGGCGGGCAGTCTGCTGGGCGTCATCCGCGAGCAAAACCCCGCTGCCGTCATCTTCGTTTCCGGCGTCGATTGGGGCTACGACCTGCGCGATGTCACGCTGCACGAAACCGGCGTCGTTTACTCCACCCACGTCTATCCATGGAAGTCGCTCAAGTGGCGCAAGGCTTTCGGCTGGCTGGCCGATGACCGGCCGGTCTTTGCCGGCGAATGGGGCGGCAAGGACGAACATCTCGTCTGGGGCGGCGAACTCTGCGAGTATCTCCGCGAACTCGGCATGGGCTGGACCGCCTGGAGCTGGTCGGATTATCCGCGCCTGGTTTTGCGGAACGAACCTGACAACTGGACGGCCACCGAGTTCGGAAATCTGGTGCGGCGGCAGCTCAGGATTCCGATGGTGTTGCCTTAGTGTCCAGGTAGCGGGTGCGGCTTTCCATGATTGCCCGCCGTGCTTCGGCCGGCCCTCCCCATCCCTGAAGCCGCGTCACGCGTCCTTCCAGTTCCTTATAGATGGTGAAGAAATGCTCGATCTCGCGCCGCACGTGCGGCTGCACCTGGTCCATCGTGTGGATGGCGTCGTAGCGGGGATTTTTCGTCGGCACAGCCAACACTTTCTGGTCGCCTTCGGCGTTGTCTTCCATGATAAGAATGCCCACCGGGCGCACCTCCATCAGGCAGCCGGTGAAGCTGGGATCCTGCACCAGCGTCAGCACGTCCATCGGGTCGTTATCTTCGGCCAGCGTTCCCGGGATGAAGCCATAGTCGCCCGGATAGTGCATCGGCGAATAGAGCGCGCGGTCCAGCCGGAAGATTCCAAGCTTTCCGTCATATTCGTATTTGTTGGAAGAATTCCTCGGGATCTCTACGATCATGCGCACGATCTCCGGGCACTCCGGGCCCGGTTCCAGTTCGTATAGGTTCACCCTGTCAGGTTAGCAGGAAGGGGTTAAACCGTTTCTCGTGTCCGATGGTGGTGTTGGCTCCATGCCCGGCCACCACAGTGGCGTCCTCAGGCAGCGGCAGCAGCTTGGTATGGATCGAGGAGAGAATCTTGCGGTGATCCCCGCCCGGCAGGTCCGTGCGCCCGATGCTCTCGCGGAACAGCGTGTCCCCCGCGATCAGCTTGTTCTCCGATGGGATCCACAGGCAGAGGCTGCCCTGCGTGTGGCCGGGTGTGTGCAGCACGTGAAAATCGGCGCCGCCCAGCGTAAGCCGGTCTCCTTCTTTGGCCGGCACGTCGATTTCGGTCTGCGCCGGCGTTTTCATGCGCAGCCATGCGGCCTGCATGTCCAGCCGGTCATAGAGTTCCTGATCGTTCTGATTCATCCAAACGGGCGCGCCGGTGTGGGCCTTGAGCTTTTCCGCTCCGCCGATGTGGTCAATGTGGGCGTGGGTGATGACGATGGCTTTCACCTTGAGCTGATGCCTTTCCAGGATGCCAAGGATCTGGCCGATGTTGTCGCCCGGATCGACGACAATCGCCTCGCGCGTGGATTCGTCGCCAAAGATGGAGCAATTGCACCGCAGCATGCCCACCGGAAGGATTTCGTGAATCATCGGGTTAATCGCCCACCCTCTCGTATACTTTTATTATGGACTTTCTGCCAATCCTGTCGCGCTGGACGCACATCACGTCGATGGCCTTCATCATCGGCGGCGCCCTCTATGCGCGCTTCATACTGGCGCGGGCGATGGAGGGAATGGGCGCGACGGAAAAGTCGCAGCTTGGCGACCGTATCGCTGCGGCGCTGCGCCCCTGGATGCTCGCCGCCATTGCCGCGCTGGTTGGCTCCGGTACCTACAACCTGTTGAATAAGCCGATGATCGCATCCGGTTATCACATGTGGTTCGGCATGAAGATGCTGCTGGCCATGCACATCATCGCTGTCGCCGTGCTGTTGGGCAGGCAGGGCATCGACTCGGGCAAGCGCAACCGGTGGACCTTCGGCATCGCCATGAGCGGTCTGACGGCGATACTGCTCTCGGCCATCCTGAGGGTGCTGTGATGGGGGAAGGCTATCGCGCCCTCCGCGAGTCGGCCGCGCTGGTTGACCTCAACGCCCGCGGACGCTTTCGCGCGCTGGGAGAGGACCGTGCGCGGCTGCTTCATGCGATGAGCACCAACCACATCCAGCAGCTTGCCCCGGGCCAGGGCTGCTACACCTTCTTCCTCAACGCGCAAGGGCGCATCCTGGCCGATGCCGTCATACTCTGTCTGGAAGATTGCTTCCTTCTCGATACCGAAGCGGAGGCGCATGCCACGCTCTTTGAGCACCTGGACAGGTACATCATCGCCGACGACGTTACGCTGGAGGACGCGCGTTCCGATCTGGCTGCAATCGGACTGCAAGGTCCCAAAGCAGCGGAACTGCTCATGTCCCTTGGTGCGCCTGCTCCCGCACAGGACTATCAGCACCAATCCTGGGAAGGCGCCATTGTGGCCCGTGTGGCCGGCGGGTTCCGCATCTTTCCGCCAGCGGTTCTTCACGGCGCCCTGTGGGAGCGCCTGCTTGCCTCGGGCGCAATCCCGGCCACGCCGGAAGAGTCCAACATCGTCCGGCTGGAACAGCATCAGCCCCGCTACGGCGACGACATCACGGATCGTTACCTGGTGCAGGAAACGCAGCAACTGCACGCCATCCATTTTTCCAAGGGCTGTTACGTGGGCCAGGAAATCGTCGAGCGCGTCCGTTCCCGCGGACAGGTGCATCGTCTGCTCACCCCGCTGCTGATCGATTCGCCGGCGCCGCCCGCCAAAGGAACGCACCTGAAGTCCGGTGAAACTGACGCCGGGGAGCTTACTTCCGCCGCCTATTCGCCCGCGCTCGGCAAGGTGGTGGCGTTTGCCTATGTCCGGGCCGAACACCTGCGACCGAATCATCCCCTGGCGATTGATGGCGCGGCGGTGGAACCAGTCTTCAAGTGACCATCGGAGTCTTAGGCCTGTTTCGTCCGAAAACGCTGCTCCTGCGCGCCCCATGGGTGCGGGCCGGCGCGGAACGGTTCGCTCCCTCCGGTGAGGTGGCGTTGTCCGCCGGAGACGGCCTGGTGCGGCTCGGCGGCATCAGAACCGGCGTGGTCACGGCCGGCGGTGACGTCACAATCTCCGTACCTGAAAAATTGAAACGAACCTACCGCGGTGTTACTTGCGCCGTTCGAAACAGGGGCGGGGAACTGCTGGTGATGATCGAAATTGACACCGAGCAGGCTGTCGCCTCCGTGGTCGCGGCGGAAATGCCCGGTGCGCCGCTGGAGGCGCGCAAGGCGCAGGCCGTGGCCGCCCGGACCTACTACACCGCGCTTGCGCCGCGCCACGAGGAGTTCGATTTCTGCGACACCACGCACTGCCAACTGCTTCAGGATCCGCCCACCCGGGACGATGCCGCCGCCGCCACGCAAGGGCTGGTGTTGAAACACCATCACCACCTGTTCGGAGCCATGTACTTCCGCAGTTGCGCCGGCCGCACCAAAACCGCCGCGCAAGTGGGCCTGAATCCGGCGCCCTATCCGTACTTCGCGGTGGAGTGCCCGGCATGCGCAGCCAGCCCACACCGCTGGCGCGCCAACGTTACGAAAGATGAGGCCGCCCGGCTGTCTTCGGAGAGCGCAAGGCTCGCGCTTGCCCGCAAGTATGGCTGGAACACCATCGCCTCCAATTCCTTCAGCGCTGTTCCCGAAGGCGATGGTGTCCTGCTGAGCGGAGAGGGACATGGCCACGGTCTGGGCCTGTGCCAGCGGGGCGCCATCCATCTGGCGCGGGCCGGCTATGGCTTCCGCGCCATCCTGTCCCACTACTATCCTGAAACGGCGCTGGGGGGCTAGCTCACCGCCTCGATGACCACCAGCAGATCCTTCGGCTCCACGCTCTGTCCCACCTGTGCAGCCAGCTTTGATACTTTGCCCGAAACGGGCGCGTACACCGTGGTCTGCATTTTCATTGCGTCCATCACCAGCAGCCGGCCGCCCTTTTCCACCTTTTGCCCCACTTCCACGGCGATGCTTGAAACTACGCCGGGAATCGGCGCTCCCACGTGGCCCGCCTGTCCCGGATCGGCCTTCTCCCGCGCCTCGGCGGTGACCTGCAGCGCCCGGTCCCGGATGTTCACTTCGCGCGGCTGCCCGTTTAATTCAAAAAACACCGTACGGTAGCCGCCCTCGGTATGTGGCTCACTCACCGCCAGGAACTTGATGATCAGAGCCTTGCCCGGTTCAATCTCCACCGCGATCTCAGAACCCTTGTCCATGCCGTAGAAAAACTGCGGCGTCGGCAGCGGATCCAATTCACCCCAGGAAGCGCGGTTGCGCGCGAACTTCAGAAAGACGTCCGGATACATCAGGTAGCTCATCAGGTCCGTCCGGCTTACTTTGCTGCTCAGCTTGCTTTCGAGGCCCGCCAGCGTTTCCTCCAGATCCACCGGCTTGAGATGCGCGCCCGGGCGGCCCTTGCGAGGCTTGCCTCCCTTCAGCACCACCTCCACCATCTTCTTCGGCCAGCCGCCTTCGGGCTCTCCCAGGTCGCCGGAAACCATCTCCACCACCGAATTCGGCAGCGTCAGGGCATGGTCCGGACCCAGCGCCAGAAGCTGTTTCACCGTCATGCCATGGCTGACCAGGAACAATGCCAGATCGCCCACCACTTTGCTGGAAGGCGTTACCTTCACGATATCGCCGAGCGCCATGTTGACGTCCGCGTAAGTCCGCGCGATCTCGTGCCACCTGGCGCCCAGGCCCATCGATTCGGCCTGTTCCTTCAGATTTGTATACTGCCCGCCCGGCATTTCGTGCAGATATACCTCGGCGGTGCCGGACTTGGGCGCGCTATCGAACGGCAGATAGTAAGTGCGCACCGTCTCCCAGTAATCGGAGCACAGGTTCATCGCCTCCACGTCCACGCCCGTGTCCCGGCGCGTGTTGCGCAGCGCCTCGGCCACGGAATTGAGATTGGGCTGGCTGGTGGTCCCGCTCATCGATGCCAGCGCGCCATCGGCCACGTCCACTCCCGCATCGGACGCCTTGAGGATGGAGGAGGCGTTGATGCCGCTGGTGTCGTGAGTATGGAAGTGAACCGGCAGTCCCGTCTCCTCCCGCAGCGCCTTCACCAGTTTTTCCGCCGCATACGGCTTGCACAATCCGGCCATGTCCTTGATGGCCAGCACATGCGCGCCCATGCGCTCCAGTTCCTTCGCCATCCGCACGTAATATTGCAGCGGATACTTGTCGCGGCGGGGGTCCAGAATGTCGCCCGTGTAGCAGAGGGCCGCCTCGCAGATCCTGCCCGTCTTGCGCACGGCCTCCATCGGGACCTTCATGTTGGGCAGCCAGTTCAGCGAATCGAAGACGCGGAAGATGTCGATGCCCTGCGCCGCCGCCTCGCGGATAAACTCCCGCACCACGTTATCCGGATAGGCCGTATATCCCACCGCGTTTGAGGCGCGCAGCAGCATCTGGAAGCAGATGTTGGGAATTGCTTCGCGCAGTTTCGCCAGCCGCATCCAGGGATCTTCGTGCAGAAAACGCATCGCCACGTCGAACGTCGCCCCGCCCCACATCTCCAGGCTGTACAGGTTGTGCAGGTGATTGGAAACATAGTTGGCGATGCGCATCATGTCGTAGGTGCGCATGCGCGTGGCCATCAGGGACTGGTGCGCGTCGCGAAATGTGGTGTCGGTCAGCAGAAGCCGCTTCTGCTTCCGCGTCCATTCGGCGAACTTTTCCGCGCCCAGCCGGTCCAGCAACTGCCGCGTACCCTCGGGCGCCGCGGCCGTTTCATGGGGCGGGACCAGCGCTTCACGAAACACCGCCGGTTTCGCCTTCTTTGCCACCTCGGCGTTGCCGTTGACGATCACCTCGCCCAGGTATGACAGCAACCGCGTCGCGCGGTCGCGCCGTGGAGTAAACCGGAACAGTTCCTTGTGCTGATCGAGGAAGCTGGTGGTGACTTCGCCGTTCTGAAAGGTGGCGTGGTTCACCACATTTTCAAGGAATGGAATATTCGTCTTCACCCCGCGAATGCGGAACTCGCGCAGCGCCCGGTCCATTCGCTGGCAGGCATGCGGGAACTGCCGTCCCCACGCCGTGATCTTCACCAATAGCGAATCATAGTAGGGCGTGATCACCGCGCCGCCATATGCCGATGCGCCGTCCAGCCGGATTCCGAATCCGGCCGGTGAGCGGTAGGTGTGGATCTTGCCGTAATCCGGGATGAAGTTGTTGGCCGGGTCTTCGGTCGTCACGCGGCATTGCAGGGCGAAACCGTGCAGCGGAACCTTGTCCTGGGCCGGCAGGTCCATCTCCTTGCCAAACAGAGACAGCCCCTGCGCGACCTGAATCTGTGTGCGCACCACGTCGATGCCCGTCACCACTTCGGTCACCGTGTGCTCCACCTGCACGCGCGGGTTCACCTCAATGAAGTACCAGTCGTCCGTGTCGGCATCCACCAGGAACTCCACCGTTCCCGCGCTGTAGTAGTTCACCGCGCCACAGAGTTTCACTGCGGCTTCGCACAGCGCATTGCGGATGGAGGGAGCCAGCCCCACCGCGGGCGCCACCTCCACCACCTTCTGATGCCGCCGCTGCACCGAACAATCGCGTTCATACAGATGCAGCAGGTTGCCGTGCGTATCGCCCAGGATCTGTACTTCGATATGCCTGGCGCGCCGGATGTAGCGCTCCAGAAACACCGCGTCATTGCCGAAAGCATTGCCGGCTTCCTGGCGGGCTTCCTCAAATCGCGCGGAGAAATCCTCGGCGCGATCCACCACCCGCATACCCCTTCCGCCGCCGCCAAAGGCCGCTTTCACGATCAGCGGAAAACCGATCCGGCCGGCCATCTCGAGCGCGGTCTCCAGCTTGTTCAGCGGCTGTTCGGTGCCGGGCACCACCGGGATGCCCGCCTTCTGCGCGATCCTGCGCGCGGCGCGTTTGTCGCCAAGCAAATCCAGCAGTTCCGGGCTGGGGCCAATGAACGTGATGCCGGCCTTCGCGCAGGCCCGGGGCAGAGCGGGGTTTTCGGCCAGAAAACCATAGCCGGGATGAATCGCATCCGCCCCCTTTTCCGCCGCCAGACCGACGATTCCGTCCACGTCCAGGTACGCCTGGACCGGGCCCAATCCGTCTCCAATCAGATAAGCCTCATCGGCCTTAAACCGGTGCAGGCTCAGCCGGTCTTCCTTGGAATACACCGCTACGGTGCGAATTCCCAGTTCATTGGCCGCCCGGAAAATACGGATCGCAATCTCACCACGATTTAGTGCAAGCAGTTTTTTCATGGAACGAACTTCAGGCAGGTAGCGTAAATTTTGAGCGTAGCATGGAACATTGGCGGGCCCGGTACCGTACTACCTGTTCCGAGAGGTGTTTCTTATGACTGCGTTTCGAAGCGGCGTTCTGCTTGCGATCCCCGCGCTGGTCCTCGCCGGCTGCGACATTGAAGACTTCGATCATGGCTCGCGCGTGAAAGAGGATTTCCATCACGTTCACGACCTGAAGTCCGGCGGCCGGGTGGAACTGGAGAGTTTCAACGGGTCCATCGAGATCCGCGGCTGGGACAAGGAATCGATCGACATCAGCGGCACCAAGTATGCCCCATCCGAGGAACTTCTGAGGGAGGTTAAAATCGATATTGCCGCCTCGCCGGATTCCATCAGAATCAGAACGATCCGCCCCGAGGGCCGCCGCGGCAACATGGGGGCCAGCTTTGTCATCAGCGTCCCGCGCAAGGTGGTGCTGGACCGCATCGCCAGTTCCAACGGCGGCATCCGCGTGCAGGACGTGGAGGGCAACGCCCGCCTGCGAAGCTCCAATGGATCGGTGAAGGTCTTTGACTACAAAGGTGATCTTACCGCCGACACCTCCAACGGCGGCATCGAGCTCAGCAAGTTCACCGGCGGCGCCGCGCTGCACACTTCCAACGGCGGCATCCGGGCCGATGGTGTGCGTGGCTACTTCGAAGCCCGTACTTCCAACGGCGGCATCGACGCGCATGTTGCCGAGGTGAGTTCGCGCCCCGTGCGCGCCGAGACTTCGAATGGCCGGATCAATCTCACCATCGATTCGCTGAAGGATTCCGACGTACACGCCTCCACCAGCAACTCTTCGGTCACGGTGAAACTGCCCTCCGGCATCAACGCGCGGCTGAAGGCGGTCACCTCCAACGCCTCCATCACCAGTGATTTCGATGTCTCGGGCGCCGGCACGCGTTCAAAGCACCGCTGGGAGGGCAACATCGGCTCCGGCGGACCACTGCTCGATCTGCATTCCTCCAATGGCTCCATCCGCATCCAGCGGTTCTGATTGACTGTGGTATGTTGGGCGGCGATGCAGCAGCTAAGTCTGTTCCTCATCGCCGCCGCGGCGTTCGCGCAACCGGGGCGCCAAGGCCCCAATACCGACATCCACTACAAACTGGGTCCTGACTCGCTGGCCCAGGACGGAGTGCCCAAGGGCAAAATCAACGGTCCGTTCACGCTGCCCAGCGAAGCCTATCCCGGTACCCAGCACACCTACTGGATTTACGTTCCCGCGCAGTACGATCCTTCCGTTCCCGCCAGCCTGATGATCTTCCAGGATGGCCAGGCGTTTATGGCGCCCGAAGGTGACGCCCGCGCCCAGAACGTGATGGACAACCTGATCTACCGCCGCGAAATTCCCGTCATGATCGGCGTGTTCATCAACCCCGGCCGCACGCCGGAGCAGCCCGAACCGCATCCCAAAGACTGGGGTGACCGCAACACCAACCGGCCCACCGAATACAACTCGCTTGATGACCGCTACGCCCGCGTCATCGTGGACGAACTGCTGCCCGTTCTCTACAAGGAGTACAACGTCTCCAGGGATCCTGAGCACCACGGCATCGGCGGAGCAAGCTCCGGCGCCATCGCCGCCTTCACCGTCGCCTGGCAGCGTCCCGATCACTTCCGCAAAGTGCTGAGCATCGTCGGCAGTTTCGTCAACCTGCGCGGCGGCCATGCCTATCCCGACATCATTCGAAAAAGTGAGAAGAAGCCGATCCGTATCTTCCTGCAGGACGGCCGCAACGACAACCGCGGCATGGGACGCAGCGGCAACTACGACGAAAAGCGCGACTGGTTCTTTCAGAATGTGCGCATGGTGAAGGCCTTGACGGAGAAGGGCTACGATGTGAACTACACCTGGGGCATCGGGAGGCACGGGCAGAAACAGGGCGGGGCTATCATGCCGGAAATGATGCGCTGGCTGTGGCGTGACCAGCCGGTTTCCGTCGATGTGAACGATACGGCCGAACGCTCATTCCGCGAGCCCAAGCAATGATCCTGCTCAGCATGTTGGCCTTCGCCGCCGAGATCGCCCTCAATCCGGCGCCCGTGCTCATTCCACCCGCCGCGCAGTATCAGGATCATAACCGCTACTGGCAAGGCATTCCGGGCATTGAACGGACGCGCGGCGGATCGCTGTGGGCCACATGGTATTCCGGCGGCACGGGTGAAGGACCGCAGAACTTCGTGGTGCTTGCCCGCAGCCGGGACAACGGCGGCGTCTGGAGCCCGCCGCAACTCATCGTCGATCCACCCGATCCGGTTCGTGCCTACGATCCCTGCTTGTGGCTGGACCCCGGCGGAACGCTATGGCTGTTCTGGGCGCAATCGTTCGACAAGTGGGACGGCCGCGGCGGAGTTTGGGCGATCACCACAGCGAATCCCGATGATCCATCCCCGAAATGGAGCAAGCCCCGCCGCATCGCCGATGGCGTCATGATGAACAAGCCCACTGTGCTGGCCGATGGCACCTGGCTGCTGCCGATATCCGGTTGGCGGTTCAAAGCGCCCGATCCGGAAGCCAAGCCTCGTGGCGGCGCCGGTGTGTACGCCTCCACTGACAACGGCCGCACGTTCCACTATCGCGGCCAGGCGCTGCTGAGTGAACCGCAGTTCGATGAGCACATGACCGTCGAGCGCAAGGACGGAAGCCTGTGGATGCTTGTTCGCACGGCCTACGGCATCGGCCAGAGTGAGTCGCGCGACAAGGGCGCCACGTGGAGCGCCGGCGGCCCTTCCGGGATCCCGCATCCGGTGACCCGCTTTCATCTGCGGCGTCTGAAAAGCGGACGCCTGCTTCTGGTGCGCAATGATCCCGACCCCGCCAGGTCGAAGCTCCGCAAACGGCTTACCGCGTTCGTTTCCGATGACGACGGCAAGTCCTGGAAGGGCGGACTGGTGATCGATCCCCGCGACAGCGTCTCCTATCCGGACGCCGCCGAGGCGCCCGATGGCACGCTCTACGTCATTTATGACCGTGAACGTGGCGGGGCGAAGGAGATCCTCTGTGCGCGCATCCGTGAGGACGACATCCTGGCGGGAAAACCGGTCTCTGACGGCGCCCGACTGCAGATGCTGGTGAACAAGGCAACGGGAAAGCGCTGATGTATACTTGCGCCGTATGCACTTTTTGATTCTTCTTCTCGCCTGCGCCTACGCGCAGGAGTTTGACCTGCTGCTGAAGGGCGGCCACGTCATCGACGGCAGGAACGGGCTCAGCGCCGTGCGCGACGTCGGGATCAAGGACGGCAAAATCGCCGCAGTGGCCCAGCGCATCGACGCGGCGCGCGCGTTAAAAACGGTTGACGTCACCGGCCTCTACGTCACTCCCGGTCTCATCGACATTCATGTCCACGTCTACGCCGGCACGGGCGAACGCGGATCCTATGCCGGTGATAACAGCGTCTACCCCGACGGCTTCACTTACCGCAATGGCGTCACCACGGTGGCCGACGCCGGCAGTTCCGGATGGCGCAACTTCGAGGATTTCAAGGATCGCGTGATCGACCGTTCCCGCACGCGTGTGCTGGCGTTTCTCAACATCGTCGGCCACGGCATGCGTGGCGGCCGCTACGAACAGAACATGGACGACATGGACGGCAAAGCCACCGCGGAGATGGCGTTGAAGCACAAAGGGCTGATTGTCGGCGTGAAGACCGCGCACTTTGACGGACCCCAGTGGAAGGCCGTGGATCAGGCGCTGGCCGCCGGCCGCACGGCGAAAATTCCGGTGATGGTGGATTTCGGACGGGCGTATCCGGAACGCTCTCTGGCCGAACTGCTCAACGACAAGTTTCGCCCGGGCGACATCTTCACCCATTGCTATGGCGGCGCGCGCGGTGAACTCATCAACGGGCGCGTGAATCCGGCTATCCTTCCGGCGCAGAAACGCGGCATCATCTTCGACGTCGGCCATGGCGGCGGAAGCTTCGTGTATCAGACCGCGGTGCAGGCATTCAAGGAAGGCTACTATCCCAATTCCATCTCTACCGACCTGCACATCGGCAGCATGAACGCGGGGATGAAGGACATGCTGAACGTGATGAGCAAGATCATGGCGCTGGGGATGTCATTGGATGACGTGATCGTACGGTCCACCTGGAATCCGGCCCGCGAGATTCAGCACGAGGAACTGGGACACCTCTCGCCGGGCGCCATTGCCGATGTCGCCGTGCTGCGGCTGGAGAAGGGAAAGTTCGGATTCGTCGATCAGAATGGGGGGCGTATGGACGGTACGCAGAAACTGATCTGCGAGCTGACCCTGCGCGACGGCAGAGTGGTTTACGACCTCAACGGCATCACTCGCGAGCGCTGGGATAAGATGTCGCCCGGCGCCCGCGGAGGAGATCCGCGATGGGATGGCTTTGCCAGTCCGCGGCGCGCGGGGACGAAGAAGTAGGGTAACGCAACCTCACATCTCCGCCGCCTCGCCCGCCCGCCTACACTCAATCGCCGGCTCGATATTGCGCACCAGCCCCGAAAGCACCGCCCCCGGGCCCACCTCCAGCGCCCGGGTCACTCCCTGCGCCGCCAGATACCGTACCGTCGCCACCCACAACACGGGATTCGGCACCTGCTCAATCAACCCCTGGCGTGCCTCGGCCCCGGTCCGCACTTCCGCCGCGGCGAAGTTATTCACCAGCGGCACAGCCAAATCCCGGAACTCCGTCCCCGCCAGATCCGCCGCCAGCCGTTCCTGCGCCGGCTTCATCAGCGGGCAGTGAAACGGAGCGCTCACCGGCAGCGGAATCGCGCGCTTGGCGCCCGCGGCTTTGGCCAACTCCATCGCACGCCCCACGGCCCCCGCGTGTCCGGCGATCACCACCTGGTCAGGCGAATTCAGATTGGCCGCCGTCACCACCTCGCCCTGTGCGGCCTCTGCCAGAATCGCCTCCAGCTTGCCCTCGGGCAGGCGCAGTATAGCGGCCATTGCGCCCACGCCCTGGGGCACCGCTTCCTGCATATAGCGGCCGCGGTTTCGCACCAGTCTCACGGCATCGGTGAAATCCAAAGATCCGGCCGCCACCAAAGCCGAATATTCGCCCAGGCTGTGCCCGGCCACGTAATCCGGCCGCACGCCTTTTTCCGCCAAGACCCGCCAAGCCGCTACAGACGCCGTGAGAATGGCCGGCTGCGTGTTCTCGGTCCGCTTCAGATCCTCCTCCGGCCCGGCAAAGCACAACGCCGAAAGCGCGAAGCCCAGTGCCTCATCGGCTTCTTCAAACGTCCGCCGCGCGGCGGGAAACGCCTCGGCCAGGGTCTTGCCCATACCGGCGAATTGCGACCCCTGTCCGGGGAAAACAAGTGCAAGTCTGCTCATAACCGTAAAGGTATAATGGTAACCTTCCGCGCAGGAGGCTTTTGTGGGACTCTCTGAAATCTGCGTCCGCCGCCCGGTGTTCGCATTCATGCTGATCTTTTTCCTGGTCACGCTGGGAGTGTTCAGCTTCCGTGACCTCGGCCTGGATCTGTTTCCCCGCACCGATCCCGCCACGATCTACGTGAGGGCCAACCTGCCCGGCGCGAGCCCCGAAGAGATGGCCTCGCAGGTTGTCATTCCGCTCGAAGAAGCGGTCTCGGCCATCAGCGGCATCAGCGAATTGCGCGGCTTCATCATGGAGGGCAGCGCCCGCATGATGGTCACCTTCGTCCTGGAGAAGGACATCGGCGAAGCCGTGGAAGATGTCCGCGAAAAAGTCAGCGGCGCGATGAGCAAGCTGCCGCCCAACATTCTTCCCCCGTCGGTGATCAAGGCCGATCCCGAGATGGAACCCGTGCTCGTGCTCGCCGTCAGCGGCCAGCGCTCCCAGCGTGAGCTCACCGAAATCGCCGACAAGCAGATCCGGCGCGCCATTGAAACCGTTGACGGAGTGGGCGGCGTGGAGATGTTCGGCGGCCGTAAGCGCCAGATCAATGTCTTCCTCGACCTCGACAAGATGAACGCCTACAACCTCAGCGCGCAGGATGTGGAAAGCTCCATTCGCGCCGAAAACGTTGAGGCGCCGGGCGGACGCATCGTCCGTGGCCCCACCGAAATCGGCGTGCGCACCATGGGCCGCGTCGAGAAGATCACCGAGTTTAACGACATCATCGTGAAAAACGTCGGCGGTTCGCCCATCCGTCTGCGCGACGTGGGCAAGGTGGAGGACAGCATGGCCGAACGCCGCTCCTTCGCCTACTACCAGGGCCGTCCCGCGGTGATGATGGAAGTCCGCCGCCAGATCGGCGCCAACACCGTCAACCTGGTGGACGGCGTGCTGGCGCGGGTGGAAGCCATCAAGCCGAGGCTGCCCGCCGGGCTGCAGATCGATATCGTCAAGGAACAGGCCACCTACATTCGCAACTCCATCGAAGCCCTGGAAGAACACCTGGTGCTCGGCAGCATCCTGGCGTCGTTTATCGTGTTCCTGTTCATCCGGGACTGGCGCACCGTACTCATCAGCTCCATCGCCATTCCCACGTCGATCCTGGCCACCTTCACCGTGCTCAAGCTGATGGATTTTTCGCTCAATTCGATGACGCTGCTGGGGCTGACGTTGGCCGTCGGCATTGTGATCGACGATGCCATCATCGTGCTTGAGAACATCTACCGGCACATCGAAGAGGAAGCAAGGCCGCCGCTCGAAGCGGCGATTGTGGCCACCAAGGAGATCAGCCTCGCCGTACTGGCCACCACGCTCTCACTGGTCATCGTCTTCGTGCCGGTCGCCTTTATGCAGGGCTACGCAAGGAAGTTCCTCAGCCAGTTCGGCTGGACAATGTCGGCGTCCATTCTGGTTTCCATGCTGGTGGCCTTCACGCTCACCCCCACCCTGAGCGCGCGTCTGCTGAAGCGCAAAGGACCGGGAGGGGCCCACAAGCACAAGGAAACGAAGGTCGAGCACTGGTACGTGGGCCTGCTGAACTGGTCCCTGGATCATCGTTGGGTGATCATCCTCATTTGCACCGCCACCTTCGCCTCCACCTTCTATGTGAACTCCATCATCGGGCGGGACTGGATGCCGCAGGAGGATCAGAGCGAACTGCAGATCTGGTCTGAACTGCCCGAAGGTTCATCGCTTGAGCTCACCGAAAAGACCACGCTGGACATGGCCCGGGCTATTGAGAAGGTGCATGGCATCAAAGCGGTGGTGCCCACCACCGCCACCTTTATGGATCGCGTGACGATGAGCCAGATGACCGTGCTTCTGCACCCCAGTGACCAGCGCGATCCCATTGAGGCGATGGGTCAGAAGGTGAGGGAAGCCATCCGGCCGTGGGCCTGGGCGCGGCCCCGTGTTTCGTTCCCCAATGTATTGGGCGGGCGCGATACCTTTTCCCCGATCCGCGCCATGCTGCTCGGCCCCGATGTCCGCAAGCTTGTGGACATGGCCAAGCGGGTGAACGTGGCGATGCTGGAAGACCCCACCTTCGCCGACGTTCGTGTGAACCTCAGTCTGAATAACCCGGAACTGCAGGTGGACGTCGACCGCCAGCTCGCTTCTGACCTTGGTGTTCGTATTTCCGACATCGCCAGCGCCGTCCGCCTGCTGATGTCCGGCGAGGACCAGATCTCCACCTTCAAGGAAGACTCTGAGCAGTACATGGTGACCATGCGACTGCTGCCCGGACAGCGCGATGATCCCGCGGTGCTCAGCCGCCTGTTGATTCCATCGGCCAAGCAGGGACTGATCCGGCTCGATTCCATCGCCAAGCTCGATCGCGGTCTCGGGCCCAGCCGCATTGACCGGCAGAACCGGCAGTTCTCGGTGGGCATTTACGCCAATGTGGGCGCGGGCCATGCTCTTGGCGAAGCGGCGGCGAAAACGCGTGAGATCATCGACAATGTCGGCCTGCCGCCCGGCTACACCGCCCAGTTTTCCGGGCAGGTGCAGGTGCTGGAGGAGACGACCGCAAATATGATCATGGCCATCGGATTGGCCTCCATCTTCATGTACATGGTGCTGGCGGCGCAGTTTGAAAGCCTCATCCATCCGTTCATCATTCTCTCCACGCTGCCGCTGTCGATCCCGTTCGCCCTTCTTTCGCTGATCGCCACCGGCCGCACGTTGAACCTGTTCAGCGCGCTGGGTGTACTGTTGTTGCTGGGCATCGTCAAGAAGAACGGCATTCTGCAGATCGATTACATGAACAAGCTGCTGGGCGAAGGGCGGCCTTTGCGCGAGGCGATTCTGGTGGCCAACCGCGTGCGTCTGCGCCCCATTCTGATGACGACATTCTCCATCGTGGCCGGGCTCATACCCACGGCGGTCGGCATGGGCGCCGGCGCCTCGCAGCGCTCCGCCATCGCTATCACCATCATTGGCGGCCAGTTGCTTTGCCTGGTGCTGACGCTGGTGGTGGTGCCGGTGGGCTACTCGATTGTGGAGGACATGCGGCACTTCTTCTCCCGCCGGACGCCGCGGGAAGTGGGCGCGCTGGGCGACTAGCGCAGGTTAAAACGGTTTTACAAAATTATTCGATTTTCCCGAAATCCTTTGGAATGGTTTCAGCGTCTACTCTCATGTAAGAGGCGACTATGAACACCACACCGATTTCAAGGACCGCGGTTTTAACCGAAACTCTGGGCCTGGTGCACTGCCCGATCTGCACTCACAACGTGGAGGCGATCGTGCTGGTTGACCGCCGGACGGCCCGTGTCAAACCTGGGCAGCGCTGCAAGCGGTGCAACTCCACCATCGATGCCGGATTCGTCATGCGCATGGATAAGGCCGCCTAGGCCATTGCGCCGCGCGCCGCTGTGTGCTGTGATTGGGATGTAGAGATTCCAAGCGGAGCGAAATGAGAAAGAAAACGAAGGAAGAACCAGTGGTCAGTCCGGAGATCCTGGAGCAGGCCAAGCGAGCCATTCATGCCGACCGGGCCGCGGTGCCCGAGAAATGCAAGGTCTGCTCGGGCGACGCGGCTCCCAACTCCACTGAAGGACTGTGCTGGGTCTGCCGGCGGCTGAAGATCAGCGCCTGGCGTGATGTGGACCAGCAAATCGCCGCTCAGGAATAGCCTAACCCAGCAGCCATTCGTACTCGGCCGGATCCAGGCCCAGTTGCTCCATCTGGCGCGGCAACTCGGGCCTGAGAGTCTCAGGCGTGGTTTCCACCCACGCCTGCACCACTATTTCCACGTTCACCCGGTTCTTTCCGTCATTTTCGGCCACGGTTTCAGCGGCGCTGCGCAGCGTCTCCTCGGTGGCATCGCGGACGGGGCGCGGCGTTCTGGCCAGGATGAGACCCAGCAGGTCTTCGGCGGCGTCGTTCCAGTTCATGTCCGCTAGTGTAGCCTCGTCCCGGGTGTTTTCCAAAAGACGGCTCAGGTGAACAGCCCA
>JANRLE010000054.1:0-44093 GCA_033762895.1 Bryobacteraceae bacterium
CTGAGCCCTGGCGGGCAGAGGGCATTCACCGCGAACGTGGCGGGCACTACCGATACTCGCGTCGTATGGTCGCTACTGACCGCCGTCGGCTCCATTTCGAGCACGGGCGTCTACACCGCGCCATCCAGCATCGCGCAGACCACGGCGGTGACGGTGAAGGCCACCAGCGTGGCCGATAGCAGCAAGAGCGCCACGGCCGTGGTGAGCGTGCAGACCGCCGTAGGATTGACCGTATCGCCCGCCTCCACCAGCGTGATCTCGGGCAATACCGTGCAGTTTGGCGCAACTGTGACGGGCACGGCGGACACGCGGGTAAGCTGGACAGCATCGGCCGGCAATATCAACTCCGCGGGGTTGTTTACGGCGCCGGCGGTGACAGCGGCCACGGCGGTGACGATCACCGCGCGGTCGCTGGCCGACGCGGCGAAGACCGCCACCGCGCGGGTCACAGTCAATCCCGTCGCCACCGCTCCCGGCACCGGCGCATGGATCGAAAGCAGCGGCCTGCTATCGATCGAAGCGGAAAACGGCCGCGTGGTGAACCGCTCGCAATCCTGGATCTTCCGGTCGAACGTGGCTGGCTATTCGGGCAGCGGATTCATGAGCGTGGAGCCGAATTCCAACACCAACGCAACGACATCCTATACGTCGTGGTCGCCGCAGGTGCAGTTTGACGTGCGTTTCGCGAGCGCGGGCATTTATTATGTGTGGATCCGCGGTTACGGCGAAACCGATTCGGATGACTCGATTCACATCGGGTTGGATGGCGCGATCGTACCAACGTCGGAAACAATCTCGGAATTCCCGCGCCCGGCGGCGTGGGGCTGGACAAACGTGGCCATGGACAGGGTCCGGCGCATCACGCTGCCGGTGCCAACGGCGGGAGTGCACACGATCAACGCTTTCATGCGCGAGGACGGATTCCGGTTCGACAAGATCGTGCTCACCACCAACAGCGGCTACACGCCTTCGGGCAACGGCCCGGCGGAAAGCGCGCGGGAAACAGGCGGCGCCTCCAGTCCGGTGCTTTCGCTGACGACGACGAGCGTCGTCTTTACGGGTGTGGCGGGGGGCAGCGCCCCTGGCGAACAGTCGGTGGGCATCAGCAACGTGGGAGGCGGGACGCTAAGCTGGAGCGCGCAGTCGAACCAGAGTTGGCTGTCGGTTTCGCCCGCGTCAGGCTCAGGGAATACGCAGCTAAAGCTGAATGTAGCGACGGCCGGACTGGCGGCAGGTGATCGCACGGCGGCGGTGACAGTATCGGCTCCCGGGGCCGGTGCGGCGCCGCAGACCATCAACGTTACGCTGCGTCTCACGAGTTCCACGCCGTCAACGCCAACGCTAACGGTAAACCCCTCCAGCCTGAGCTTCAATGCAACGACGGGAAGCGGCGCCACCACCCAGAACGCCAGCATCTCCTTCAGTGGCGGATCTTTGGGCTGGTCAGCCTCGGACGATCAGAGTTGGCTGAGCGTTTCGCCGGCCTCGGGCTCCGGCAACGGCACACTGGCGGTGACGGTGAATCCCAGCGGCCTGGCGGTAGGCACCTACACTGGGGTGATTACGGTTTTGTCGGCGGGGGCCACAAACTCTCCTGATTCGGTCAACGTCAGCCTGACGGTGTCGAATCCGGCGCCGATCACCAGCAGCGGGCGCAGTTTCTATGTGGCGACAAACGGAAGCGCGTCCAACGATGGCAGCATCTCGCGCCCATGGGACTTCACCTCGGCGATGAAAAACACCACGGCGATCCGGCCGGGAGACACGGTGTGGATTCGCGGCGGCACCTACGGTACGGGGGTGCAGGACGTGAGCGTGAAGCTGGTGGGCACGGAGACGGCGCCGATCGTCGTCCGCGCCTATCCCGGAGAGCACGTGAAGATGCAGCACCCGCTGATTGTGGGCTGCTGCAATGGAACCGTCAACCCGAGCGCGGGCGCCTACGTCTGGATCTGGGGTCTGGAGTTCGTCAGCACGGTGACCGATCGCACGGGTTGTCCCAGCGGACCGCCCTGCTACGCCAGTTCCACTATCCGCGACGCCATCAACGCCTTCGCGCCTGGAGTGAAGTTCATCAACAACATCATCCATGACGCGCGGGAGGGCATCGCCATGTGGAAGGAAGCGCTGAACGGCGAGGCCTACGGCAATATCATCTACAACAATGGTTTCCACGCCTCCGACCGCGGCCATGGGCACGGCATCTATAGCCAGAACCGGGATGGCGTGAAGAAATTCATCGACAACATCCTGTTCAACGGATTCGGCTACAACTTCCACATGTACGGCAGCGGCTCCACCTACGTGAAGAACTTCCTGTTTGAGGGCAACGTGGCCTTTAATGCCGGAATACTGGAAGGCGCCAACGTCCGCGCCAGCAACGTGATTGTGGCTGGAGGGGCCGACGGCAACCGCGGCATCGTCCTCAAGGACAATCACTTCTATAACTCACCGGACAACCTGGGCTACGCCGAGATCGGCTGGCAGTGGAGCAGCGGCAACGGCGACGTCCAGGCGACGAACAACTACTTCATCGGCGGACGGGACGCGGCGGGCGTGTTCGATTACCAGTCGGCCGTGTTCACCGGCAATACCCTGTTCACCAGCGCCAACCAGGTGTGGCTGCGTGCGCCATTCGGCACGGCCAGCTACAACTGGAACAACAACAAATACTACGGTTCGCAGAACTTCCGTTACGGCAGCACGGCTACTTCGTTCTCCGGATGGAAGTCGGCGGCCCGCATTGACCAGTCAAGCACACACAACCCCGGCGCCCCCACGGGCGTATGGACGTTCGTGCGGCCGAACCGCTGCGAAGCGGGGCGCGCGCACATTGTAATCTACAACTGGGCGCTGCAGCCGAGCGTGGCGGTGGATCTTTCAGGCGTGCTGAGTTCGGGCATGCGCTACGAGATCCGCGACGCGCAAAACTTCTTCGCCGGTCCGATTGTGAGCGGCACCTACAACGGCGGCCAGATCTCGATTCCGATGACGGGGCTGACGGTGGATGCTCCCAACGGATCGGTTCCGTACATCCCGGTGCACACGGCTCCGAAGTTCGGAACGTTTGTGGTGGTGGTGCCCGGCTCCAGCAGCCGTACCTGTTAGCTTTTCCCGCGGCAGTGGCCGGCCGATAGGCCGGCCCGCGGCTCCATGCAAGCCGTGCCAAACAAGCCCGGTTGCCTCGTACTCGGGGGCAACCGGGTATTTTTTTCTCAGCGGGAAAGCTGGGTGAATAACTTCGCCGGCGGGCCGGCCTTATCCATGCGCACGAAGGGCCAGTAAAGGAGTCCACAAAGGAAGCCGAAACCGTAGGAGAGGTGGTAGATGAGGAATACGAACGGCATCAGCGCAAGCATGCTCCAACTGGTAAGGACCGCGGTTTTCGCGGCGGCGGTAAAGCCGATCAGGAAGTAGAGCCCCATCATCGCCGCCCAAAGCGAATTGCCCACCTTCCAGGCCAGATCCTGATGCAAGGCAAGCGACACGATGGCGTTGAGGAGGAAAACGAGGTTGGCAAGGACGAACGTGACCGGGACGAGATGGCGAATGGAGGCCGGGACGCGGTGTTTGCGGATGACGGCCACTTTCCAGAATCCATACTGAAAGTACTGCCGGTAGAGCCGGGAAAAACGATCGCGCGGATGATACCAGGATTTGATTTGCGGGCTTTGGTAAATTCGTCCGCCCGAGCGCGACAGCCGCAGATTGAGTTCATCGTCCTGGTTGCGGACTAAACTTTCATCGAACCCGCCTAGATCGGAGAGTGTGCTCTTGCGCCAGCAGCCATAAGGCACGGTGTCGACGAAACCTTCGAAATCGGCAAGGTGGAACTTGGCGCCGCCGCAGGCAAACGGATTCTTATAGGCCAGAGCGATGGCTCTCTGAATGAGACCCGCCGATCTCGTGCGGGCCGGGCCGCCGACATTCTGAGCGCCGGTGCGCACCAGAGTATCCACGCAGGCGCGAACATAGTCAGGCGCGTATTCGGTGTGAGCGTCCATGCGCAGGATTACTTCTCCCTTGGCTTCGCGCAAAGCCGCATTCAGGCCGGTGGAAACGATGCGGCCCGGGTTGTCGATGAGACGGAGCCGCGGCTGCTTCTTCCGGTAGGCCTCAATGGTGTCCCGGGTGCCATCATCGCTCATGCCGTCGGCGATGATCACTTCCCAGTCGAGTCCCGTCATGTCCTGAGCGAGGATGGAATCCAGCAGCTTCGCGATGCCCTTCTTTTCGTTGCGGCAGGGCACCATGATGGTGACAGGGACCACCACGGCCGGAGGAGCCGAGGGCGACTCGGCGGGCCGGGAGGTGGGGGCGATCGCATAGGCGAAGGCCACCGAGTTTGGCGACTCTCCCGCGGGAACCGGGGCCGCCGAGCGGGTGATCAACTCCAGATCTTTCATCGTGCAAAACTGAATCTTTCCGTAGGCCACTTCCGAGCGGAAGGTTTCAAGCAGGCCATCGAGGGCTTCGGCGCTCTCCCTGCCCGGGTAGATCGCCGTATTCGGGTGACTGTAGAGGGTGAGGCTCTCGATGCCCGCCTCCAGGCAGCGGCAGATCATTTCCCGCGCTTTGTCGTCGAAGCCGCTGACATGGATGGGCAGCAGCACCATGGAATCGTGAAGAAACGGCTGGTGGCCCCGCGGCCGCAACGTCGGCTGGCTGGTCAGAAACGCCAGTTTGTTTTCAAAAGAAACCCGGCACCAGCGGTAACCGGCGATCGTCAGCGCTCGCGAGAGAGAAGGAATAGACTGCCGGGCGCGGCCGCGGCCCATCATCCCAAAGCCTTCCGAGAAGCTGAACGATCCTTTCGAGAGAAACTGCATCGGGCGGTTGAAGGGCGGAATGAAACCGGTCACCGGCTGTCCAATGCACTCTTCCAGCGCGGCCTTGCTCTCGGCAAGCTCAACAAAGAGCTGCTCATCGGACAAGGAAGGCAGATAGCGATGCCACATTGAGTGTGACGCGATTTCATGGCCGCAGGAGTGAATGCGCCGGATCTGCCCGGGGGAATGTTCGGGCGGATTGCCGCCGCGGGCCGCATTGCCGACAACGGCGAAGGTGGCAGACACGTTATGTTTCGCCAACACATCCAGCAAAAGGTCGGTGCCGCGGATATCTGCATCCGGCGGGATGTACCGGTGATTGAAGGACATTCGCAGTCCCACGGCCGAATCGTAATCGAACGATATGGCAACTCGCATTTCGGTTTTAAGAATCGGAAGTAACCCTATGATACAGCTTTGGGCTTACCGCCCGGAACCGGTCAGCCGTTAACTCCATTCCCGGAGCAAGCGGCACTTCGAAAAATTGTTGCAAGAACGTCTGCAGCGGGCCGTTCTTCGCAGTGGGCACAAAAGCGAACCGCAGCCTGTTCACTCCATGCTCTTCAAATAGCTGGTGCAGGCACTGGAATTCGATGCGGCGGCTGAACGCGCGGCAGCTCAACACCCAGGACTCCACGGTCAGCACATCGCCTTCCTTGTGGCCAAGAAGGACGCCGATCCTGCCCAGCGGACCGAACTTATCGCCATAGTTCACCACCTGCAACACGGTATCGGGACGGCTCAACCGCTCCCGCCACGCGGTTTCGGTGAGACGCAACCCGTTGAGGTTGAACTGATTGGTCTTATTCACCAGTTCGAACGGGCGCGGGTCATCGGGATCCTTGCGGTACACCATTCGGATCTCGGCTTCGGCGTTTTCGAGGAAAGACTCGGAAATCTGGCCTGGTTCGCCTTCGCCCATGGCCGCGCCCGCCTGCCGCAAGCTGTCCAGGCGGAAGCGGTCCTCGTCGGATACGGTTTCCTTGCCGAAAAGATCGCGCAGCCGCTCCAGTAACTCCACGGCGGCCTGCGGGTTGTTCTTGGGGAACAGGATCGTCTCGACATTGGGGTGCGCCTGTTTCACTTCGGCCAGTTCGGCCGGATTGTCGTCAATGAAGACAACGGCGTCGGCGCCGATATTCCATTTGGCCAGAATGCGGGAAACGGAGCCGGACTTGGGACCCCAGTGTACCTCCATCGGGAACAGGCGGTCCTTGGGCAGCACCAGATCGGGGCGTTCGAAGGCGCGCTCCACCACGGCGGCGTCGTTCTTGCTGGCAACGGCAACCAGAGTGCCCTGCGCGGCCAGCGCCTTCAACGTCTGCTGGTAGAGGCCGTGGATCACGCTCTTGTTGTCCAGATCCCAGTGCACCTGATCGGGACCCACTTCGCCGACGATGCCATTCCATAGCGTGTCGTCCAGATCGGTGATGATGCCCTTCAGCGGCGTATTCTTCACCAGGAGACGGGCAAGTTGTGCGGCGACCGCCACCGCGTGAGAGGCGGTGTAGGGAAAGCCGCCGATGATTTCCGAGCGTGGATCGAAGCGCTGTCCCATGGGAGAAAGCGAATCGATGCGCTGCGCGTTGACGACGCGCGTATGCGGCCGGCGCGCCATCGTCACCGCCAGGCTGGCAACGATCGAGCGCAGCGAAAGTTCGAACACCCCACTCTGCCAGCCCGGCACGGTATCCACCGGCGGCAGCGGGAGCGTGGGGAGGCTGACGGCCACCTGGATGCTCTTGGGTAACTGGCGGATCAGGTCACCGTATTCGGCGGCCTTGGCCTGGGCGTGCTGCAGGATGTCTTCCACCGCGCCGGGTCCCCAGCCGCCGAGATTGCGCAGGCCAAGACGGGGATCGAGATCGGACCATTCCAGCAGGATGGCGGCGGCGACGGACTCCTGCGCGGCCAGACGCCGCAGATTGCCCGCCAGATCTCCGAACAGGCCGGTGCGCGTGGCGACGCGATTGCCCTGGGGAAGCAGCAGTTGCACGTGGGCGGCGAGAAAGGTCTCCAGATGGAGAGGCGTGAAGCCGCAAAGCAGCTCGATTTCGAACGGCTCGGCATCGGCGGCAGGTTGCCGCAGGATCCGCAGCGCGTCCACCAGCCTCATCGGAGATGACGCGGGCGGCGCGGGAATCGAAACTGGCGCGAGGACGGAAGACATAACACATTCACTCCGATACGAAATAAAATCTCAACCCCTTGCGTGGGAGCTGAGTAAGTGAATCCAGCGGTTGAGGACGACGGGCCAATCGATCTGTTCGGCGGTGGTCCGCCCGGCGCGGGACAACCTCGCCGCCAGCTCAGGAGCCTGAATCAGCCGGATAATGGCGGCGGCCATCGCCTCGGGGTTGCCGGGAGGAACAAGCAGGGCGTTCTCTTCCTGCTTCAGGATATACGGGATGCCCCCGACGTTCGTGCTGACGACACAGGCGCCGCAGGCCATCGCCTCCATCACGGTGACCGGCGTATTGTCGATATTGGTGGTGTTGAGGAAGATGTCGCCGCGGTTGATGGAGGCGGCCAGTTCCTGCTTCGGCACGCGGCCGGTGAATTCGACGCGGTCCTGAAGGCCCAGCTTCAGCGCCTCGGCCCTGGTTGCGCCGAAAGTGCCATCCCCCTTGTCGGGGCCCACCATGATGAGGCGGGCCTCGGGGAATTGGCTGGTGACGATGCGCATGGCGCGGACCGCCAGCACGGGATTGTAAATCGCGTCAAAGGCGCGTACCCAAACGAGATTGGGCCGGGCCTGAGAGCGGAGACGGAAAGGATAATTGGCGATCTCGAGCGCGTTGGGAAGCACTACAACGTCGTCCCGGAACCGGCGCATCGCCTCGCGCAGGAAATTCGACGGCGCTGTCACTGCCGCCGCCGATCGCAAAAGCTTGCGGCAGCGGACCTCGTGTTGGGCCGCAAATTCCGGCAGTGACCCGCCGTGCAGCGTGATCACGAACGGTTTTCCGGCCGCGCGCAGCGTATGGCACACCGCCTCACCCCAAAGAAACGCCGGCCCACTGAAAAGATCCACCTGCGCCACGGAATAATTCCGGCGCCGGGCCCACGCCGTGCGGACCATGTCGTACATCCGGGCCACCTTTGAGGCGCGATCCGAGGTGGTAATGACCGACCAACCCACCTGCTGCAAACGCACGGCCAGTTCCTCGCACACACCCCGCACACCGACGTGGCCGGAAAGGAAGTTGCCGACGATCAGCACCGAGTGATCCGCCATTGTGGTCATTCCGCGGCCCGTCCTGTGCGGACGAGAATAAATGCGCCAAACTCCGGAGCGGTATGTTTCGGCGGCGTGGGAACCTGGAACGTGCCCTGTGAGAGCGTGATGGTACCTTCTCCATTCGGTGCGGCCATGGTGAGGCCTTCCATGGGGATCGCCACCGGCATCCCTTCAAAGGTGGCGCGCACCACCGGTTCGCCGTAGTAATTCTGGGCATCGCGGATCTCGAATGTGTCGCCGCAGGTCAGGATGGAGGATAGATCCACGTCGACGGACTTGGCCGAATCCCAGTTGTAGATGGCGATATTGGCGCGGTCAGCGTCAAACTTATTGGGGCGCACGAACGTCCACAGGCCGGTTGGTTTCGAAAGCTGGAAGACGCTGTCGGCATCGAGGCCGGTCACCGTGCGCCACTGGTTCCAGTCGTAGCTCTTGGTGGGAGCGGTGACGGTGAAGAAACTCTTACCGTAGTAAGTATTGCCTCCCCAGACATATTCCCTGGGGCTCTGCTGCGGCAGCAGATCCAGCATCACGGTATGCCCGTTGTCGGAATAGACGGTGTTGCGGGCGAACTCGGCCTGCTGCCAGCGGCCCATCATCACGGCGACAAAACCGCCGATGAAGTAGTTGCCGGTGACGCTGACGTTGTCGTTCTGCGGGCTGAACTGGGAGCCGATGCGGGAATAGCCTGCCGCGCGGGGCGGAAAATAGGTGAGATTATCCCGGACGGCGATATCGCCGAGGGCGCTGCCCGGACCGAGGATAATGTTGTCGTCGTACTGTTCGCGGGCCGAAAGGGCGCCGTTGGAAAACACAATGTTGCCTTCCAGGGTGACGTTGCGGACAAAGGCGGATGAGGTGCCGTATCCGTGCAGGCCGGTGCCGAACTGGTTAAAAATGATGTTGTCGGCCAGCAGCTTCGAGCCTTCCTTGTTCTGGAAGTAAATGCCGTGGCCGTGGCCGCGGGAGGTGGACTGGTAGCCGTTGTGGTAAATCAGGTTGCCGTAAACTTCCGTATCCGGCGCCTCCTGCCACACACCCATGCCTTGCGCGGTGTCGTGGATGACAAGGTTGATGAGCTTGGTGTTGGGAGAGCGGCAGATGATGCCCTCGGGCAGCCGTGTGGAGCCGTCGGTGCCGCCGATGCGGTCCTTTTCCGAGCTGGTGATCTCAAAATCCCAATACCAGGTGCTTTCCCCATCCACCAGAACCAGGCCGCCGTCGATGGTGGCCCGTTCCCCGGGATAGCCGCGCACGATGATGGGATTTTCCGCCGTACCCTTGAGCCGGCTGAAGAACCGCTGGCGGCCTGTGCCATCGCCGTACCGGCCGCCGCGCAGCCAGATGACATCGCCGGGCAGCAGAACGGAAGGGTGATTGAGGGCGGTTTCCAGATTCCAGGGATCATCCATCGATCCGCTGGCGCGCGAGGTTCCCTCGGGCGATGCGTAAAACTCACGGCCTTGCCCGCACAACAGCGCGGCGCTGAGCGCGGCTAACAAAAGCGACCTGAACTTCATGATTTTCCTCCAGGATGATCCTGGAGCAACGTGTCATAGACCCGGCAGGTCTGATCGATCATGGACGCTGCTCCGAAGACGGTTTGGACGCGGTCGCCAAGAGCATTGCCAAGCTGGGTGCGCCGTTCGGGTGAACGGAGCAGCCCCACTAATTCCTTCGCAAGGGGTTCGGGTGAAGATGGCGGAACCAGTATTCCGGCTCTGCCGTTGTCAAGTACTTCCGGACACTGCCCGACAGAGGTGCACACGGCGGGCAGCCGGAGCGATCCATACTCCAGCAGCACCAGCGGCAGGCCTTCGGAAACGGAGCTCAGCACGGCGACGTCGCAGGCTTTAATCACCTGCGCGACGTCGTTTCTGGGTCCAAGATACGTGATATGACGCTCAAGCCCGAGCTGGCTGATTTCCGAGAAGATCAGATCGCGCTGCGGGGGTTCGGTGACATTGCCCACCAGGATCAGGTGCGCTTCCGGTTCCTCGCGCAGAACCAGCTTCATGGCCCGCACCAGGGTGGGGTGGTCCTTCTGGGGGCGCAGGTTCGCCACGCAAAGGATCCGCTTGCCGGGCGCGCCGGGTAGGTCTCCGGCCGCATCCACATGCTGTGGGATATCCACCGCGTTGCGGATGAACCAGACGCGATCGCCAGGCACAGCCAGTGACTTCTGGGCCCACTTGGCCAGCATTTCGTTGACGGTGATGACCGCGCCGATGCGATTGGTGGCCAGACGGTAGAGCCACACCGGACGGTCATTGAGCTCGCAGTTGCCGTAATGATCGTGCCATACCACCTTCGGGTAGGGCGGGAACATCGATACCAGCCGCGCATAAAAAAGCGACGAAGCATGCGCATGGATAATGCGGACGCCGTTGTCGCGGATATAGCGCAGTGTCCGTTTCAGCGCGCTCCGATCCACCGGACCCTTGCGGCCGAGTTTCAGGCGGGGCACATCGCCGGCGACGAAATCCTCCAACGGTCCACCGGCGCGCGTGGCGCACAGATGGGGCGTGAACCGGTCCCGCGGAAGGAGATTGGACAGGGTGACCCCCATCCGCTCGGCGCCGCCCGCAAGCAGCGAATCGACCATCTGTAGAACGCCAACGCTCATCCCCCGATTTCCTCCTACTCCAAGTTTGATACTTCCCGCAGCGCGGTGTTGGACAGCCGGACGGACCAATGCTTTTCCAACAGCGCACGGATGGCGTCACGCAGTCCCTCCATGGAGAACTGCTGTGCCCAGGCGGCGGCTTTGCCGCGCATCTCTTCATATTTTCGCGGATTTTTCGCGATGGCGGTGAACGCTGCCGCGAGCGCCCCCACATCGCGGGGTTCGACGGCGATCCCGCGGCCGTCCAGCATCTTACGGAAGAAGCCCCGATTGGAGCCAATGCAGATGAGGCCAAAGGCCATCGCCTCGGCGGCCGATTTTGGCCATCCTTCCGTTTCGGATGTTAATACCAGAACGTCGGATTTCTCCAGGTGTTCAATCACGGTCTCAAACGCAACCCCGCCCGTGAAATGGACCACGTCGGAAATGCCCAGCCGCCGGGCTGTGGCCTCCAGATTTTCGCGCTCCGGGCCGTCGCCGATGATGGTGCATTCGACGGCGGCGCCCTGAGTGCGGGCGGCGGCGGCGGCTTCGAGCATACAGTCGATGTTCTTGGCCTTGGAGAGGCGCCCGGTGTAGAGCGCACGGATTGTGCTGGAGGGCTGGCGGGCCGCGACGGCGCGGCGGGCGCGGTTCATCTGTTCCTCAGTGGTAAGCGAGGTGAAGAACGGAATGATGTGGGCTGGCTGGCCGGGCCATTCGCCATACACGGTCACCGGACCGCGGAACCAGTGGCGCAGCAGCCATCGCTGCGCGCGCGTGGTGAATTCCTCGCCAGGCATCTCCATCCATGAGCCGGCGTACTTGGCCACCAGGTTACGCGAGAAAAATGGCGCCATAAAAGCGCCCAGCAGTCCGATATTGCCCGGACAGCGCACGTGAATGGCGTCGGCCCACAGCATGGCCCGCATCAGCCCCCACATGATCAACGGCGTGTAGGCAAGCAGGATGAGCTTTGCCGCGGTGGTCTCCCCGCCCGCCTCCGGAAGCGGCACAAGTGAGATGTTGGGGCGCGAAAAGGCCACGCAATCGCCAGGCGGGACTTCGTCGCGAATGGGGCAGGAGATGCGGACTTCAGGGAACAAATCGGCCCACAGGTCGATCTCCCGCGCATAGGGACCGTAGGCGTAAAGCCCGCCTTGATGCCGGAAGTGAATGACATGCGATACAATCAGCAGCTTCATTCGGTTGTTCTGCTCCGATGGTAGCCGCAGGACCAGGGGGCCGCCAATGGCCAGGATGTACCTTGCCGGGTCCAGGGCAATGTGACTTTCGTTTGATTCGGACAGGTTGGTGGCAAGGGTGAGGAGACTCCACGATTAGCAGCGATGTGTACTCGGAGGAACATACGTCTACACCGCCTCAGGGACGCTATGCGGGCTCCTCACCCTGGCTGGCCGGTTCACGCCACGACCATGGCGCGGCCGGAACTCGCAATGGGGGCGGTGGCGCCGGAACTACCCGGTACACCTGTCCCCGAAGCCTGATCATCCCCAGCGCCAGAAGCAGCGCAGACGTCAGGTCAATGGCAGGCACCGACAGGCCGATGGTGGCAAACGCCACGCTGCCGATCAGCGGCACCGGCTCGTCAAACTTCTTCAGGTAATACCACCCGCGGCGGAACATGAACCAGAAGAAGATGCCGATCAGCCCAAGGCCGATAAGGCCCAATTCCGATCCCACCTGCAGATAAAGCGAGTGCAGAGCCAGGTAACGGCCCGCAAACTCGGCGGCAACCTGCCGGCCCATGCCGGGGCCATGTCCCCACAGCGGAGAAGCCTCCAGGATCTTGGGGAACGCCGCCCATTGTTCGGCCCGGCCCGTCGTTCTTTTGTCCAGCGAAATATCGCCGCCAAACGTGCGGTCCAGATAATCGGCGAAGGTGGCGCCCTGCGGAGTCTGTGTCAAGGCTAGTGCGAACACCACCAGACCAGCCGCGTACAGGCCGAGCGTCACACGCTGCCTCCGGTCGAACAGGAAGATCATGGTCAGACCCACGATGGCGGCCAGCCACGAACCGCGGGAGGTGGAAAGCAAAAGCGCCGCGCCGGCCAGTGCGCTGAGCGCGTAACGCCACCAGGGCGAATCCTTTACCATGATCCAGCGCCCTCCCCGGGTGATGGACAACAGGAACAGAACGCAGGCCGGGATGCCGAACGAAATCGGATTGCCCACCATACCGCCGGCGATCTCGGCGAATCCCAGCCGGTCGCCATGCTGCATCAGCGCTGCGCCCTGAATGAGAATGCCGATCCCCAGCGCAAGCATCGCCGTTCGGAACCGGGACAGATCGCTGTAAAGCAGGGTCATGCTGGCCACGCAAAGCGAAAGTTCCAGCGCCCGGAAGTTAATGCTGTAGTCTTCGGTGATCAGAAAGGACAGCCACCAGTAGACGACGCTGAAGCCGAACAGCGCCATCAGAACCCGATCCTTGAGCATTTCGCCGGCCTGCCGGCGCCGGTATTCGATCCACAACACAACCGCCGCCAGATAGATGATCTGCGGCGAGTTGTAGAAGAAATAGTTGCGGAAGATGTTCATCGTCGGCAGCGTCGCCAGCAGCATGGCCGAAATGCGATGCGGCGCTTTGTGCACCCAGTGCCATCCGAACAACGCGCCCAGCAATGAGAAATACCAGTAACTGCCGTAGGTGGGGTAGCCGAGCGAAGTGAGAAGCCAGGCCGGCGCCATCAGCGCCAGCGCTTCATAGATGACGCGGCGATCCAGGCTGACGGGCACGTTGACCACCGGGCCGGGCATGCCGGGCAGCGTCGGGGCTGGAAGTTGCTGGGGATAGGTGGTGCTCATGGCTTAACTCTCGATGTCACTTGTTCCGGTACCGGTTCTCCGGCCAGGGTGTAGCGGCGGCGGGCGGGCGGCTCTTCGTATCTTGGCGGGTTCACCATACATTCAAGCGTTCCCAACACAAGCCCGCAGGCGCGCAGCAAAGGCGTGAACTGCCATGGCCGGGCCAGGTAGTAGCCCAGGTCCATCACGATCTGAAACAGCACGTCCAGAAAGAAGAGAGTGGTGTAGCGCAGCGAGTTGGGCGGCTGAAACCGCTTCATGATGAAATAGCGGTTCACCACGTCCATGCGGCCGCGGTCGATCTTCAGCGGCCTGCCGCCGGGCGCATGCAGGTGAAGGATGTGCGCGTCGCCGCAGCAGACAAGCTTCCAGTCCCTTCCGGCGCGCAGGGAAGACTCCACGTCCTCGCCCTGCGAATAACCCTGGAAATATTCCGAAAAGCGCATGGTGTCGAAGACGTCCCGGCGCCAGGCGCTGGCCCCGCCGGCGACGATATCCACCGGAATCGTACCGGTGAACAGCTTCATGAATCCGCGCGGCAGCGACGTGCAGGCATGGAAATAGCGCATCGGGGGCAGGTCCTTCGGCACCAGACCCAGTTTCAGCCGCAGGCGCCACCGCAGCGACACCGGTTTATCCATTTCGTTGGTGATGCAGGCGCCCACCACGCCGATTTCCCGCTTCCTGTCCCGCTCAAACACGCGCAGGATGTTGGAAAAATAGCCCGGCTTGGGAACCGTATCGTCGTCAAAATAATAAAGATAGTCGCCGGTGGAGACATCGATGCCGGCGTTGCGCTGCACGGTAAGCCCCGGATCGCTTTGCGCATACACCAGGTCGAACGCCAGTGACTTTGACTGGGCCCAGGCCTGCAGGCGCGCGCTCAGGTCGCCGCCGGCGTGCCCGTCCACCACCACCACTTCGCCGGGTTGATCGGGCAGATCTGCGATCGCCTCCAGCAGACGAATCACCTGCGGGTAGCGGTTAAAGGTTGGAATCAACGCGGAGCATTCTCTCAGCGAATGCCCTGTTCCGCGGATGCGCCATCCATTGAGGATCTTAAGATTCTGTTCAGGCATGCGCAGTGAACCTCACCCGGGAAAGCGCCCGCATCTGAGAGGCTGATCTCCGGTAGTTGGACATGCACGTTTCAAAGAAGCTTTCATGCTGGCGGATCAGCGCTTCCCGTGAAAATCGCGACCGGATCATGCGGCTGCCGGCCTGGCCGAAGCGGCCCGCCAGCTCGCCATCTTCAAGCAGGCGTACAATCGCCCGGCTGATTTCAGAGGGATTCGAAGGTTCCACCAGCAAGCCGTCGCTCTCCGGCGTAATCAACTCCGGACCGCTATGGCGTTTGGAAAAAATCACCGGACAGCCTTCGGCCATCGCCTCGAGCGGCACCAGGCTGAATGCTTCCGAAAAGCTGGGAAACACGGCCGCGCGGCAGGAGCGGAACGCCTCGGCCACCTGCTGGCGGGTCACATGTCCGTGGAAGATCACGCTCGAGGCGGCGGCGGCCGGCAGCAGCGACTTCAGGTGTTCCTGCATCGATCCGCCCTGGAATGCCGCGTCCTTGCCATACACGTGCAGTTCGGCGCCCGGGCACAGCCGCACGGCCTCACCCCAGGCTTTCATCAGCGGTATGACGCCCTTCTTTTCCACCAGGCTTCCGGCAAAGACGACGCGATTGGCGGCGCGCCCGGCAAGCGTGGGGGTGGCCGGTACATCCACGAAGTTGTAGAGAATCTTCGGCCGCGAGGCATGGGCGCCGAACAGCTTCTCCGTGAGGCCGGCGGTGTAGCGGCTGGTGGAGGAGCAGTAATCAGCGCGGTGGAACGAGTTACTTTCGATCAGGCAGGAGACGCGCGTGGCCCGCCGGTTCATTTCCGCGGCGAAGTAGGTCAGTGAACCGTGCAGCCGCACAATCACCGGTACCGGCAGGCTGGGCCAGCCCGCCGCCTGACCCTCCCAGTCGGGCACCTCCACGGCATCGATTTCGCCGGCCCGCGCCCATTTTGCGACGGTCCGGTACAGCGCCATGCGATCCTTCAGGAAACCCATCCGTCCGGTGGACGCCGGAAGCCGGGTCACCTGAATGCCGTCATCACTCTGTTCAGACTGCCCGATCGAATCAGCAGGATACAGACCCACGACGCGCACCTTGTGTCCGCGGGCGGCAAAGGCGCGTGCAAACACCTGAGTGGCCGATCCCACCCCGCCGTGGCGGAACGGCGGATACTCCGAGCAGATGTAGCAGAGATTCATCAGTCCGCCTTCCTCCACCACAGCGCCGAGAAGACGTTTCCGTCCAGTGGATGCTTGGCCAGCAGCTCGGCGTTCAGGCGCTGCCATTTCGGCCGCATGTTCTGCGGGTTCTGCTTGCCCATAAAGCGCGCCGAAGCCACCCATTCCAGCGAGAAGCCGGGCAGCATCGCCGACACCTCGTTGTCCCAGTCCAAACCGTTGCCGCCCAGCGGATGGTCGCCGGGAAGCTCATCGGGAAAGAACGGGTCAATGATGCGGTCCATTTCCTTCAATGTCAGATCGCCCTGGAAATCGTACCGTTTGTGCAGGTAGAGATTGACGCTGCGCTCAAAAGCATGGTGTTCGCTTTCGGGCGCGCGTAACATCGAAACCAGCCGCTTGACGTAAAAGCGGGGATTCAGGTAGCCGCGCACCCGCCGCCGGAATCGCTCCGATTCCACCATGCGGCGGTAAGCCGTTTGCACATCCTGGTTTACCCAGAAGCGGCGGTTGGGTTCGTTCCCCATGACGTAGCCGCCCTTGGGATTGATCGAACGGCTGATAAACGAATACAGCGATTCCTGATCAAAGAAGAAGTGGGCCAGTGAGTGGGTCACCACGAGGTCGTATCGCTGCTGCGGCTCGGTGTAGATCATCCGCGTCGTCACATCGAGCGGAGTGAGGGTGCAGTGAGGTCCGAAGACTTCGCGGGTCACCGAGGCGGCGTAGCTGGAGTTTCTGCCCAGCACATCGGCGCCGGCCCCCATTACGAGAATGGATGGCTCATGCGGCAGCCTTTCCTTGGCGCCGGTGAGCGCGCTGCAAAAGCTCTGAAACGACGGGCATTGGCGGAAGGTCTGCGGCAGATGATCGCCCGCCGTGCGTTCCCGCGAGGCCGTGAAGGCCTCAAACACCAGCGAAATGAAATCCTCGGGAGGCATGGGCCGGCCCACGCGCTCCATGATCTGGCGCAGAATCACCACATCGGTCTGGCGGAATCTGGGCTCCCCGCTGGTGATGTTCATACCGCCGCCTGGAGCGCCAGATCCACTTTCTTCCCCTGGCGGCGGGAGATGCGAAGCAGCGCCTCGGTAATGCGGCGGCTGGACTGGCCCAGCGGCACGTTCACCTGCTGTTGCAATAAGCTCTTGCGGCCTTCCCGGTCGAGCGCCGGATTCTCCAGATACGCATTGATGTGCGTGGCCAGTTCCTCCTGCGACCGGGCGATGCGCGAGGCGCCGAACTTGAGCACCGGCTGGAAATGGTCGTACTTGTAGTAATACTCGTAGACCGGCATGCCGAACAGCGGTGGATCGTTGACATCGAAGGCCGTGTTTACCACCGGCTTGTCATGCAGCCCGAAGTCGAGCGTCATGGTGGAGCCGAGGTTCACGTTCATATCCGCGTGCGCAGTAAGGTTGGCCAGGAACTGGACGTCGCGGGCTGTCGGGATCACCTTTGACCAGTGATTGCCATCGGTGAAGGTCCACTCCGGCTGGCAGTAGATCATCTCCGGATACTTCTGGCGGACCTCGGCGTATCGCTTGCCGTCGTCCACCGGAACCGGACGCACCAGCACCTGCGGATTGCCTTTGATCTGCCCGGACCGGATCTGCTTCATAATGACTTCCACGTGCAGCGGATCCTCGGGACAGGTGCCGGCGTCGCCGCCCGAAAAGCAGATCAGCTTACGGGAGGGATCGGCGCCCACACGGCGGAAAAATTCGGCTCTCGACCAGTGGATGCTGGGATCGGCGTAGGGGTCAAACTGCGGAGTGCCGACAACGTGAATGTGGTCGGAGGTGATGCGCGGGTAGAACCGCTTGAGCTCTTCGGCCATGTAGTCGCTCCACACGAAATAGTGGTCGAAGGGAGCGACGATCCGGCCTTTGCTCGACAGATTGTCCCAACTGAAGATGAAACTGGCGCTGGGGATGCCCAACTGGCGCGCCGCCAGGACCGCCGGGGCGACGGCGGAAGGACGCTGGTGCGAACAGAACAGCACGTCGGGCCGGAACTCCTCAAACTCCTTGCGGTAGTAATCCACTTCCGGCCGCAGTTTGACGGCGGCGCAGTGCAGATCGTCCAGCGTATCGACGGCGCCCATCGCCGCCGCGGCCCGGCCGGCCAGCTTGGTCCCCTTCAGCCAGGTCCTGGACAGCCATGAGCCTTTGGATTTGCGCCCCAAGGCCCGCTGCATCGACGCCGTGTTCGCCCAGTACATGTGCGCCCAGGAAAGCGAATACTGCAGCGCCAGCGTGCTTCTGCCAGGCCGGTATTCCGTCATCGGCCGCCAGCGGATGCCTGACGGCGTGGCGTCGCTATACTGCGAAAGGAGCCGGTCCGGAATGACATGGTAGACTCCGACGTCGGCCGCGCGGTCCAGTTCGGCGAGGAATCGCCCGATCACGAAATTACGGATGCCGACGCCATCCGGAACGAGTATTGCAACCTTCACGCGGAAACCTCCGAAAACATGTTCTTCAAAATCGCCTCAGGACTCTAGCTTGTCATTTCATTCGCTCAGGTACAGCCGGGCAAAGGTACTATCCTTTTGGAACCTCAGCCATGGCCCATTTGGGGTTCGGACTGATCAGCGAATTGTGCCCGCAGGACTCCCCTCCCACGTCCAGATGTAGTACGTCGGAGGTAACCTTCATGCCGGTGTCCTGGCCCCACACAATGGCCTTAAAATAGAGCGAATACAAGCCAGGCTCCAGCCACATCGCCGGCAGGCCCACGTTGAACGTGTACGACCCTTGCCAGGACCCCTGATGTCCGAACTCGGGCGAATCCCTGCGGATATGAAACACGCGCCGCTGGTGCATGTCGTCCAGCACGCATAACAGGTTGAATCCGGCGACTTCTTTGGGAAAGTGTATCGTAACCGTCGCTTCCATGGATTCCGACTGCAGGATCGACGCCTTCTCGTGGCTGGCCAGCTTCACCGGGCCGAAGCCAAGCCGCGAGGTGGACCCCGTCGCCACCGCCTCCTGTTCCTGCGTCGTCAGCCGGTAGTAGGTTTCAATCGAACTGGCGATGTCGCCATCGGCCACCACTGTGCCTTCATTCAACACCACGCCGCGGCTGCACAGGGAACGTACCGCGCCCATGTTGTGGCTGACGAACAGAATCGTGCGGCCCTGCTTGGCCACGTCGCTCATCTTGCCCAGGCACTTGCGTTGAAATGCCAGGTCGCCCACCGCCAGCACTTCGTCCACCAGCAGGATTTCCGGTTCCAGGTGCGCCGCCACGGCGAACGCCAGGCGAAGATACATGCCCGTGGAGTAGTGCTTCACCGGCGTGTCCACGAACTTCTCCACTTCAGCAAACGAAACGATGGAATCGAAATGCCGGTCGATATCCACCCGGCTCATCCCGAGGATCGCGCCGTTCAGATAGATGTTCTCGCGGCCGGTAAGTTCGTTATGAAAACCCGTGCCCACTTCCAGCAGGCTGCCCACCTTACCATAAATGTCGGCATAGCCGCGCGTGGGTTCGGTAATACGCGCCAGCACTTTCAGAAGCGTGCTCTTGCCGGCGCCGTTGCGCCCGATCAGGCCGATCACCTCGCCCTTTTTCACCTGGAAGGACACGTCTTTTAGTGCCCACAGGATGCCCGGGTCCACCTTGCCGTTGTCACCGGAGACCCTTCTCTGGAACGCGCGGTAGGGTTTGGCCGCATTCTCCATGATCGTGTCGCGGAGTGTGCGGTAGAACTGGGCCTTCTCACCGAGCCGGTACTGTTTCGCGATGCCGTCTACAACAAGCGCTGTATCACTCATATTTGCTCCTCTTAGACCGTCACCGCCGCGGACAGCCGCGAGGTTAGATGTTGCGCCAGTCTTCCGGCGAGAAATTCCTCAGTCTTGCTCATCGATTCCAAAGTACATCCTCCGATATGTGGCGTAAGTATCATGTTATTGTTTTGATTCGCGTACCGGACAAGCGGATGACCGCTCATGCCGGTGGATGATTCGCCTGTCAGCACGTCCAGCGCCACGCCGGCCAGCCGGCCCGTTTCAAGCGCCGCGAGCAGCGCCCGTTCGTCCACCAGTTCGCCGCGGGCGGTGTTGATAAACAACGCTCCCGGCTGCATGGCCTCAAACTGCCTGGCGCCGAAGAAGCCGGCGGTCTGATCCGTGAGATTCACGTGCAGGCTGACGATGCCGGAGGCGGCCAGAAGCCGGTCCAGTTCCACCAGCGCGACTCCTGGTTCTACGGCGTCCGCCTCCACGTTGGGGTCGGCCGCCAGCACGCGGCAGTCAAAGGCCAGCAGGTAACGGGCGACCAACCGCCCCAGCCGGCCGTAGCCCACAATGCCCACGGTCTTTTCGTAAAGTTCGCCGCCGCGGAACAGATCCCGCGTCCATCCGCCGCCGCGCGCGTGAGCCGCCGCTTCCGGCAGATGCCGTAACAGGCCCAGCATCAGCCCCACGGTAAGTTCCGCCGTGGCCCGCACGTTGCGCAGGAACGCGGTTTCCCCGCGCAGCGAGAGCAGCGCGATCCCGCGCCGAGAAAGTTCTTCGGTGTCGATATGATTCAATCCGGTGGTCGGGCTTACCACTACCTTCAGCTCCGGTGCGCGGTCCAGCAATTGCCTGTCAATGCGATGCCGCAGGCGCACCCACAGCACCTCGGCGCCCGCCACCGCGCTCTCAAGCCCGCTGCGATCCAGGTCGGCGGCTACCACTTCGCCGGCCTGGCGCAACAGCTCAAGCGCCTTGGACGAGAAGTTCTCCGACTCTGTGATCAGTATCCGCATTCAAACTCCGGTATTTCAAAATCTGCTCAGCCAGAAACAGGTCAAACGCGTCATCAATGTTGCAGGCGTTTTCCACCGGCACGACGTAGGCCCGGCAGTCCCTGCCCTTTAGTGAACCTTCCTCCATCAGTACGTCGCGGCGGGTGAGATACACCGACCCTTCCCGCAGATAGAGCTTTGGAAGTTGCTGCCGCGGCTGCCCTTCGAACTGCTCGGCGAAGGCGGGGTCCACGGCGCGTCCCTCGGCGTCGATGCTTTTCATGCGCGCCGGATGCCGCTCCCCCACGTCGACGAACGAAATCACCGAGTCGGCCCCCGTACGCTCCAGAAGCTCCACCGCGGCGTCAATATCCTCTCCGGTACGCAGCGGCGTAGTGGGCTGCAGCAGGAAGATGGCGTCGTAACGATCGCCCTCTGCCTCCAGCCGCCTCACCACGTCCTGCAGAACCGGCACGGTGGGCGTGCTGTCCAGCGCCAACTCCGCGGGACGCAGGAAGGGAACTTCCAGGCCCCAGTCACGGCCCACCCGCGCGATCTCCTCGCAATCGGTAGAGAGCACCACGCGATTGAGCCGCCGCGACGCCCGCGCCGCCTCAGCCGTGTACGCCAGCAGGGGTTTGCCCAGCAATGGCGTGATGTTCTTCTTTGGGATCCCCTTCGATCCCCCACGAGCTGTCACGATGCCAAGAATTCGCATTGCCATTGGCGTGGCCATCCTCCATAGGGTCGTCGTAAATGTAGTGAAGCCGCTTTTGCCGGTACGGCGTCAGCCCGGTGAGCGCCTGCGCGATCCTGCCGCTCACGTATCCGTCGCCGTAGAGCTTCGAGGGCTCATAGCGGCCGTGCGTCAGTTGATTGCTGATCGCGTTGAAAATCTCATCGGCCAGCGGTTTTACCGGGGTCACGTGGGTATCCCACTCACGGCCTTCCTGGCGTTCGCCCACCAGCACCACGGGCGTGCCGAAATAACCGGCATCGCGCACGAAGCTGGAGGAGTTACCGATTGCGCAGGCCGTGCGTGCCAGCACGCGAAGGTAGTGTTCGGGCAGCAGGTTAGTGATCGTGCGCAGCCAATCGGGCGCGTGATGATCCCGGAACACGCGCACCGTCTTGCTGATGGCGTCCGAGCCGGCGTCGATGTTGGGCCACAGCAGCACGGTCTGGTTCTTCAGCCGGTCGAGCGCCGCCAACAGATGCTCCATCTGTTCATGCTCGGCGCCATAGCGCGTCGTGGTGGGATGGAAAATCACCAGTTGGAATGGCTTGTTGAGATCGATATGGGCGCCGCTGCCGGTGCCGTTGATCACCTCGTCGGGCAACCCGCCGGTGAGCATGCGCGCCAGATCGCTCGACGGGCAGCCCACTCCCAGAATCGTCTGCGGCGCCTCACCCATGCGGATGAGATATTCGGCCGAGCGCTGGGTGGCAGGGAAGTGGAAATGCGAGAACTTCGTAATGGCGTGGCGCGCGCTTTCATCAATGGAGCCTGAAACTTCGCCGCCCTGCACATGCACGATACAGACGTTCATGTAGGCGGCGGCGATGGCGGCCGCCAGGGCTTCGTAGCGGTCTCCGATCAGCAGCACCACATCGGGCGCCAGGCGCTGGAATTCACTGGCGAATTCCACCACGCCGAATCCCACGGACTTCGCCATGGTGGCCGGCGTCGAGCCTTCCAGTTCGATGAACGTCTCCCCGTCCACGGGAAATCCGTCCTTGCGTACCAACTCCACCGGCTTGCCGAACCGCCCCAGCACCATGGTGCCGGCGGCCAGGACCTGCAGCTCCAGTTCCGGGCTGTCCTGAATTGCCCGCATCACCGGCTTCAGGCGCCCGTAGTTGGCGCGGTCCACCAATACAACACAAACTTTCCTCCGGCTGGACACGTAATCTCCTCCTTTTTTATTCGAGCGCCAGCTTGCAATCCACCCGGCGGATGGAAAACAGCGGTACTCCGGGCTGGTTGTCTCCACTCTCGGTCGAAAATGCGCATTCAAACGACAGGTCGCGAAGAAGCTTCACGGCCTGGTCGGTGTAGGAATCCTTCTTGCCATAGGGGTAGCAGAACGGCCACATCGGCTGGGGTGTCAGATTGCCGTCCAACAGCCTCCGGCAACTGCTCAGATCCTCGGCCAGTTCCGTCTCACTCACACCGCTCAGCGGCTTGTGCTGATGGGAATGGCCGCCCAGCACCATACCGGCGGCGTGCATCTGGCGGGCTTGCTCCCAGCTTGCATACAGGTCGCGGGAGAATGCCGCTTCGTCCCCGAAATACTCTTCAAACATCCGCCGCACCACACGGTCACGCAGGTCGGCGTCCAACTGAAAGTTGAAAAAGCTCTTAAACGCCGCCACCTGCGGCGTATCCCATCGGTAGCGGCGGGCCGCGTCGGCCGCATCCACGCGATCGATTCCCGCCGCGGCTTCCGAATCCATTTCCCGCAGCCGCCGCACGAATCCATCCTGGTATTCGCTGAAGTCGAGCCGCGCCATCAGAAAATGATTCATATGGACGGGGGCCACACGCTGGTTCTCCACACATTCGGTGATCAGGAAAAACAGCCCCTGCACGCCGTGGTCGGCCAGCACGGGAGTGCACTCGCTCCAATGCTCCTTCAATCCGTCGTCGAAGGTGAGCAGGCAAAGGTCGCGCGAAGGCTGATACCGGCCATGCAGAAAGGCCATGGCCGATTCGAGCGTCGCCATCTCATAGCGCTCTTTCAAATCCCGTACCTGCCGCACAAAATCGCTGGTCAACATCCCCTTTATGCGGGGAAAGGGTGTATGCGGCAAGTCACGCACGTAATGGTACATCACCACGCGGAGAGCAGTATCCATTAGTTCCTCGGTTCCTCCTCCGCTCAGTTAGGCCGGTCCTGGTCGGAGTCCGACTTGGTCCAATACCAGGGACAAGCCGAATCCAGCGAACACGCCGGCACGCTCGGCAGCACAAACATCGCGCTCAGGATCCCGCCGCCTTTTCCGTCCAGCGGCTGGAACCGGGTGGGTACGAAGTTGGCGTCAGGCTGTCCGGCCGCCTCCGGGAATCCGAGCGACCGTAACTGACAGCGCACCCCACCGTGGAATCCGTAGTAATCGGCGGCAAAGGCGTCCAGGCGCTTCAATTCGCTGACGAAGGCGCCGAACAGACTGCGGGCGTTTGAGTCGGAGACCGGCAGAAACTCCACCAGCCGGCCGATCCGGTCCAGATCCACGCGGCCGTTTTCGGTCTGCTTGCGGATGGTTTCCAGCCGCCACACCGCCAATCCGTGGCGGTCTCCTTCTGCGATAGCGATAAAGCGGTACTCAAACTCCGGGTGTTTGCTGTAGCGCCAGGTGAGATAGTCGGCGTCGCGCGCCGCGCCCACCATCAGCGGGGACATGGCGTTCCAATCGATGGAATCCCAGGTTTCGGGCAGTGAATTGCGGAAATCGGCGCCCTCGGGAGCCGCCCCAAGCGTGAACTGTGCGGCCAGCGCCGCGGCCCGATCGGCTTCCCAATCCGGATAGGCCGTGCGCAGCAGGTTCACCATGCGGTCCTCACAGCCCGGCAGCACCATGAAGTGGCGCGGGATTTCGGGCAGCACCTGGCCCCGCAGCACCTTGTAGATCGTCGCTGTCGCCGGGTTGATGCCGAAGGCGATCACGGGCTGAAACTCGGGACGGCGAAACATGCTCAGAAGCTGCAGCGCCGTCGATCCCTTTCGATATTCGGGGTGCACCACGTAGTTGGCGATCCATACCGCGTTCGACGTTTGTCCCCGGTCATTGAACGTGAAGGGAATCCCGCCCAGGATTCCCACAAGCTGATCCTTATCTTCGGCCAGCGCGAAGCTGTACTGATCGTCCCTCCAGTGGGTGCTGCGCGCAAACGTCCAGTCAAACAAAGGCTGATTGCGGCAGTAGACGTGGTTCTTGGCCCAGAACTCGTCCAAAAACCGGCTGATCCGGGGGTACTCGTCTCTCCGGGAGTATCGTAACTCAACGGCCATCGGCCACCTCGCAAGCGGAAACTTTTTCTTCCACCAGCATCGAAATCAGCTCAACGGATTGAAGCTGCTCGATTTCTTCCGGTGTAAATTGAACGTGAAATTCCTGCTCGATAGCCAGCACCAGATTCAAATGTTGTAGCGAATCCCAGGTATCGATCGTCTCTGGCGTCGATTCGGGCAGCACCTTCTCCACGGGGATGCCAAACACCTGGGCAACCAGATCCTGAACCTTCGAAAATAGAGTAGCGTTCACTTGGTCAGTCACCTCAATCGTCATGCGGGATTCAATCCGCCGCTCACCGGTATATCAGCCCCGGTAATCAGGCGGCCGGCATCGGAGCATAGAAACAACACTGTCTGGGCAACGTCGCGCGGCGTACACAACTTGCGCAGCGGCGCCTGCATCGCCTGCAACTTACGAATCCGTTCGGGTACCTGGTCGCCTGCTCCGATTTCCACCATACCTGGCGACACCATGTTCACCCGGATCCCTTTCGGTCCGTACTCATGCGCCAGGGAGCGCGTCAGCCCCCGCAGCGCGGATTTCGCGACGGTGAACGGGAGTTGCGGGGCTGACCCGGCAAATCCGATATTCACCACAATTCCCGATCCCCGCTCCAGCATTCCAGGCAGCACCCGTTGGCAGCAGTGATAAGCCCCTTTCAAATGCACATCGAGCGCCGATTGAATCAGTTCCCAAGGCGTTTCAAGGAACGCTCCCGCGCGGTTCGACAGCCCGGCATTGTTCACCAGAATGTCCACCGGCCGGCCAAACTTCTCCTCGATCCTGGCAATGGCCTGGCTCACCGAATCGGGCCCGGTGACGTCCGCCTGCACCGCAAACGCCCGGCAACCCTGGTTCTCCAGGCTCTGGCAAAGCCCGGCGGCCTGCTCGGCGCTGGTATGGTAGTGCACCGCTACCGATGCGCCTGCCTCGGCCAACGCCGTGGCGATCGCCGCGCCGATTCCCTTGGCCGATCCTGTCACCAGGGCAAGGCGCTCATTCATCGGAACCTCCTCCCGGGCAGTGCGTTCTTCCAACAGCTTCACCGCCCCCTCCCCTTCCATCACTACCGCTCCGGTCTGATTCACCGCCGTCAGGCTGATCGATACTGTCCGCGTGCCGGCCGACTTGAAAGTGATTTTCAGCGTAATCGTCACCGTGTCGCCGATATACACCGGCAGCCGCCAACGGAAACTCTGCTGCGTCCACAGGCTCCCGGGTCCGGGAAGCTGCATCCCCACGGCGGTGGAAACAAAGCTTGCCAGCAACACGCCATGCACCACGCGGCCGCGGAAACCGCTTTCCCTGGCGAAGCCATCCTCCATGTGCAGCGGATTTACGTCGCCTGAGACGCGGGCAAAGGCGTCCACGTCGGCCGCCGTCAGCGTTCGCGTGAGGCGGCACTCCTCGCCCACCTGCAAGTCCTCAAACTTGCGGATGGCCAGCTTTGGCTCAATCACGCTAGTGGCCATGGGCTACGCTCACCGGTTCCAGTTGCGGCTCCATGTCCGCTTCAGCCAGGAATTCGCCGGCAGCGACCGGACGCGCCAGCCTCCGCCCGATCAGTTCCGGAAGCCGGTCGGCCGTGATGCCGGTACCGGGCTTCTTCATGGTCAGGTGCGATTCGCTGAGCACCGCGCCGGCCGGCAGATCCATCCTGGCAGCGATGCTTTTGACGAACAGCTTCCGCATGCCGTCCATTTCCGAAGCCACCTGGTCCTTGTCCACCGGATTGGCTTTCATCCTCTCGATAAAGCGGATGCCATCGACAAGCTGCCTGAATTCGGCGCTGGTGACCGATGCCGCCACGTCGGGCCCGAACATCTCCCGGCTCATGGTGACGTGGATTTCCAGCACCTCAATGCCAACCGTGGCCGCCGCAAGGCCGGGATAGATGGTGCCCGAATGGTCAGACAAACCCACACCCGCGCCGTAGCGCCGGCGCAGGAGCGGAATCATGTTTAACCCCACCTTTTCAGGCGGACAGGGATAGGCCGACGTACACTGAAACACCGTCAGCGGCGCGCCTTTTTCCATCACCCGGCTGGCCGCCCGGTCAATCTCCTCCATGCTGCTCATGCCCGTCGAGAGCCACACGGGAAGCCCGGTGCCCAACACGAAATTGAAGAGCTGGTGGTTGTTGAACTCCCCTGAGGCGATCTTCCAGGCCGCCACGCCAATCCGGTTCAGCAATTCACACGCCTCCATGGAGAAGGGCGTCGAAAGGAACTGCAAGCCCCGCTCGGTGGCGTGCTTTTTCAACCCCGCCCACTGCTCCGGGGTGAACTCCATCCGCTTCCAATAGTCGTAACGGGTGGCGTCCTGGTAGCTGAACTTCACCCTCCAGGGCTCCTGCGGGGAACTTTCAGCCGCGGCGATGTGCGTCTGAAACTTCACCGCGTCGGCCCCGGCATTGGCAATGGCATCGATATAGGCGTGGGCGAAGCCGAGGCTGCCGTCGTGGGCCTGCGCGACTTCACCGACGATGATCGTGCGCGCCTCAGACGACATCGGCGAAGCTCCTCTCCATGCGGCGGAAGTAGAACAATCCGCCAACAAATACCAGCAGCGCCGCCGCCGCCGACACCGCCACCATCGGGCCGGGTTGCGTCTGGGTGCCCAACAGCGCCCAGCGGAAGCCTTCCACCACCCCCGTCATCGGATTCAGCCCGTACAACAGCCGGTACTTTTCCGGCAGCAGGCTGCTGGGGTAGGCGATCGGAGTAATGAACATCCAGAACTGAGTGAGGAACGGGACGATGTACTTCACGTCCCGGAAGTTTACGTTCAATGCCGAAAGCCACAGGCCCACGCCCAGCGCCGTCACCAGCGCCAGCAATACGAACGCCGGCAGCCAGATCACGTTCGCCGTCGGTGTGATGCCGCTATACATCAGCAGAACCAGCAGGACGCAGAAGGCGATGGCGAAGTCCACCAGAGTGGCGAAAACAGTGCCGATTGGGATGGCCAGCCGCGGAAAGTAGACTTTCTTGATCAGGTTCTGCTGGCCAACCAGGCTATCGGAAGATTGCGCGAGGCCCTGGGCAAAAAACTGCCACGGAACCAGCCCCGCGAAATAGAAAAGATGCGGCGCCACTCCATCGGTGGGCATCTTGGCCAGCTTCCCGAAGAAGATGGTGAACACCAGCATGGTGAAGACGGGCTGAACGATCGCCCAGGCCGCCCCCAAGGCTGTCTGCTTGTAGCGGATTTTGATATCCCGCCAGATCAGGAAGGCCACCAGCTCCCGGTACTGCCAGAGTTCGTCCAACTTCAGATTGAACCAGCCCTTGGTAGCCTGGATGCGAAGATGGGGAACCGGACGCTCACCCCCGGCGCTGGGAATTCCTGTTGCCACTTGCTCAACTTGCGATGAAACCATGAAACAAAGCTCCTCCGACAAAAAAGAAAATTCAGCTTGCGATGGCCACGCCGGCCTTTAGCCGGGCGGTCCATTGAGGATCCGGAGTATATTCTGGCACCAGGTGCGCGAGTTCCCGCACCGCTCCGATCTCGTCCCGCCGGATCAGGCATTCGGCCAGACGGACCAGACCCTCTTCGATATCCCTCGGATCCAGATTGCCGTTCCGGAAGATCTTGATCTTCTGATGGAAAGTCGGCAGTATGTTCTCACCATCGATATTCAGCTCTTCAAAGAGCTTTTCTCCCGGACGCAGTCCGGTGTAGCGGATTTCGATATCCACATCGGGCTCACGGCCCGACAATCGGATCATGTTCTTGGCCAGGTCGACGATCTTCACCGGCTCGCCCATGTCGAGCACGAAAATCTCCGATCCGTGGCCCATGGTGGAGGCCTGCAGCACAAGCTCCACCGCCTCCGGAATCGTCATGAAGTAGCGCCGGATCTCGGGGTGGGTCACCGTCACCGGGCCGCCCGAGGCGATCTGCTGCTTAAACAGCGGCACCACACTGCCGTTGCTGCCAAGGACGTTTCCAAAACGCACCGAGACGAACTTGGTCTTTCCAGCCCGGCCGGGGGGCGCACTGCCCATCGCCGAGACAATCAGTTCCGCCACGCGCTTGGTGGCGCCCATGATGTTGGTGGGATTGACCGCCTTGTCAGAGGAGATCATCAGAAACGAACCTACACCGCAGCGATAGGCCGCCTCTACCACCACCTGCGTGCCGAAGACATTGTTCTCAATCGCCTCCACCACGTGGGCTTCCATCATCGGCACATGTTTGTAAGCAGCGGCGTGGAAAATCGAATCCACCGCGTACTGCCGGATCACATGCTCCATCGCCGCCCGGTCCCGGATGTCGCCGATGCGGGGAACGAACTCCACTTCCGGAGCGCGCTCCTTCATTTCCATCTCCAGCCGGTACAGGTCGCTTTCTGCTCTCTCGAGACCGACGATGCACTTGGGCTGGTAGCGCGACACCTGGCGGCAGATTTCCGATCCGATGGATCCGGCCGCGCCGGTCACCATCACGATCTTGCCCCGAATGCTCTCGCTGATCAGCGTGCGGTCCAACTCCACCGGCTCACGGCCAAGCAGATCGTTGACTGAAACGTCTCGGATCTGGCTGGTGAGCACCTTGCCGGCCAGCAGTTCACCCACGCTCGGAATGGTCTTGATCGCCACGCCAGTGGAGCGGCAGTTGGCCAGCGCCTCCTGCATCTGCCGGCCGGTGGCCGCCTGCCGGGCAATGATGATTTCGTCCACGGCGCGGCCCCTGGCAGCGAAGCGGTGCGTGACCAGAGCCGCGTCGCGGCCCCGCCCGATCACCTGCACGCCGTTGACGGTGGTGCCCCACTTTTCCGGATCGTCATCCAACATGCCAAGGATGTTGTAGTTCAGGGAAGTGTTGCCGCGGATTTCCCGCACCAGCGTCGCCGCTTCCGGACCAGCGCCGTAGATCAGCGCGTTCTTCATGCCGGACTTGCCGCCTTCCTTGGCGAAGTTCTCATGGTGGATGCGCACCGCAAACCGCAGCCCCGCGGTGAGAACGAAGCAGAGTATCCAATCGATCACGTAGATCGACCTGGGGAACTTGACCCCGATGATCAGGTACGCCGAAAGGGTGAACAGGGCGGAGGCGCCCACGTTCCCGTAAAAGATGCGCAGCATGTCGGCAATACCGGCAAACCGCCATCCGCCCCGGTCCATGCCGGCCATGCGGAACACCAGCAGTTTCGTCACCAGAGCGATCCACAGCCCCTGGGTGAGTACGAACGACTCGGAATGGGGCAGGTGAAATTCAAATCGCAGCAGAGCGGCCGCCATGAGAGACAGCACGATCAGTACGACGTGGGCTCCGATAATCACTAAACGACGCCAATTTCGCAATTCAAGACCTCCGTTTCCAGATTTGCTAGAAGCGTCACTAGAAACCCGCCGCGGCGGGCATCAACTTACGTTTCTTCGACTCCGCGACAATCGCCTTCACTGAGTCGGCGACGTAGCCGACCTGCTCTTCCGTCATCCCCGGATAGAGCGGGAGGGAAACCAGCCGCGGATATAGTTCCAACGCCTTGGGACACTGATTTTGTTTCCGGTTCGCCCAACGGGTAAAGAACCGGTGCAGCGGGATGGGGATAAAATGCACGCTGGCGCCCACGTTGCGCTCACGCAGCTTTTCGATAAAGCCGGCACGGTCGACGGTCAACTTGTCCAGCTTCAGCCGGATCATGTACAGGTGCCAGGCATGGCGGTGCCGCGCGTCGTCGGGCGGCAGTTCGATTTCCTCCATGCCTCCCAACATGTCGTTATACATTTCGGCATAGCGGGTGCGGGTGGCCGTAAAACCCTCCAGCTTGCGCAGTTGGTGAATGCCCACCGCCGCCTGCAGATCGCTCAGGTTGTACTTGAATCCGGCTTCCAACACTTCATAGAACCAGTTGCCGGTCTTCGTATAGCGCTTCCAGGCGTCCTTGGAGATGCCATGCAGCCGCAACACGCGCATCCGCTCGGCCAGTTCTTCACTGTTGGTGGTTACCATGCCGCCTTCGCCGGTGGTCATGTTCTTGTTGGCGTAGAAACTGAAGGCGACCGCGTCACTGCGGGTTCCGCGCCCGCCCAGGTGCGTTCCGTTATGGAAGGTGCCCGCGGCATGAGCCGCGTCTTCAATCACTCGCAGATCGTGTTCCCGCGCCAGGTCCCAGATCGCATCCATGTCACAGGGCAGGCCGGCCACATGCACCGGCATAATGGCCTTGGTGCGGGGCGTGATGCGGCTGGCGATCGACTTTGGGTCGATGTTGCCGTTGGGCAGGATGTCGGCCAGCACCGGCGTCGCACCCACATGCAGAATGGTGGTGACGGTGGCGCAGAAAGTAAGCGGCGTGGTGATGACCTCGTCTTCCGGACCGATGTCCATGGCCGCAAGCGCCATGTGCATCGCGGCGGTTCCCGAGTTCACCGCCAGCGCGTCCGCCGCGCCCGAGTAAAACCGGAAATCCTGTTCCAGCCGCATCGCGCGCGATCCGGTGGTGATCCAGCCCGAACGAAGTGTCTCCACAACTTCGTCGATTTCCTCCTGACCGATGGACGGTAGTGCGAAAGGGATAAATTCCATATGCTTCATGTTGTGCTCCTGGACGCCAGCGTTTTTGTTATCTGTGCCTCGTCGAAACGGCTCGGGAAAAATGAGCAGAGGACCGTGTAGACAAGTATTCTGATGTCATTGGCCAGCGATTGACGTTTTACGCCTTCGGCGGCGATTCGCAGCTTGCTGGGCAGGATGGAGCGGCGGTAATGCGCCTCCGGATCCGCCGCGCCGGCCAGCATGCCTTCTTCGTGCCGGTAGGATAACGACGCGAGATCGGTGATGCCCGGCCTCACGCTTAATACTGTTCTCCACAACGGGTCCGACATGTCGACGAACTTCGGCACTTCCGGCCGCGGTCCGATCAGGCTCATGTCGCCCCGCAATACATTCCACAATTGCGGCAGCTCATCCAGCTTGTACTTGCGCAGGAACCGCCCGCTGCGGGTGATTCTGGAATCGCCACCCGCCGTAATTGCCGTGCCCGTCTGTGCCGTCCGCATGCTGCGGAATTTCAGCATGACGAACGGGCGGCCGTTGCGCCCTACCCGCTGCTGGCGGAAGAATACGGGAAATCCGTCCTCCACCGCTACGGCTACAGCCGCCGCCACCATCAGGGGACTAGCCACGATCAGACCGGCCGCGGAGAAGACGACATCGTAAGTCCGCCGCACCGCGCCGCGCCAGTTCACCGTGTTTGCTCGTTCGGAATCCATTTCTCGGTCTAACCTCTTACTCGCGCCCGCCACAGGGGCGCCAACAGAAAAAACCCGGCCACGAAGGACACCATGTTGAGCGATACATCCAGCCAGGAAGCGCTGCGCGTCTCGCTCAACGTCTGGATCCACTCGGCGCACACACACAAAAGCATTCCCCCCGCCAGCTTCCAGATCCGTCCGCGCCCGCTCCCAAGAATCACGCCCAGGGACCCGAACAGGAACACGTGAACCGTCTTTTGCAGAACCGACACCCAGAGCAGCGCGTCCTGCTTTGAATCGATCCGTGTTCCCGTCAGTTGGGTCCACACCTTCTGCACCATCCAATGGCCCGCCTCGCCGGCAATGTCCAGCGAGGCAAGCAGGCAAACCGCGGCGCCGGCGATCGCCCATTTCCAGCCTCTAGGACGATTCTCCATCGCTGTAGTAATTGCCGTAGTAACCGGAGTATCCATAACGCGCCCGCGTCTTGGGATCGTAGGCGTTCAGGATCGTACCCATCACATCAATGCCGTCTTCCACCAGGCGCTGCTTGGCGCGCAGGGCTTCATCCCGCGTCGTCTTGCCGGCCCTCAGAACCAGGATGGCCGCATCGGCGATCCGGCCCAGCACGCGCGCATCCGCCACATACAGCATCGGCGGCGTATCAATGATCACCGTGTCGAACTCGTTGCGGAACCGCTCAATCAACTGCGGCAGCCGGTTGGAGTAGAGCAGGTTGGAGATGCTCGCCGTACCCGGCCCGGCCGGCAGCACGTAAAGGTTCTCGATGCGTGTTTCGCGGACCAGGGCCTGAATGGGCGCCTTGTCAAGCGCGGTCTTGTCGCGCAACAGGTCGCTCAGCCCCCAGTTATTGGGCAGCCCGAAGATGTTGTGCATCTGCGGCTTGCGGATGTCGGCGTCCACGAGGACAACCCGCTGGTTGATCTCGGCCAACGAAATGCCCACGTTGCTTACCGTGGTGCTCTTGCCGTCGCCGCGCGCCGGGCTGGTCATCAGGATCACCTGCGGACGGACCCGGTTGCGGCCGCCGATCAGAATCGATGCCAGCGCGCCGCGGAATGACTCGGCGGTCGGCGAGGGACGGTCATGCCAGGTGACCAGCGCCACATTGCGGCGGTCCGAGGCGTCTTTGTCTTCGATGCCGTCGGCGCCGCGCAGCGCCAGTTTCCCGCTGGTGCCGAACTGTCCGTCCGAGCGGTGCTCGGGGATCACGCCCAACTCAGGCACATGCAGATGGAACGGCGTTTCGCCGGGAGCCTTGAGGCGGCGGTTCACCCAGTCGCCTGAGAGCACAAAGGCCACGCCCAGCAGCAGCCCGGATCCGAGGCCGACGATCAGGTTACGCATCGGATTGGGTTTGTAGGGCACCGGAGGCGGCTCAGCCGCGTCCACCACATGCACCATGTTCGCCGTGAGCGTGGATGCCACCGCGGCTTCCTTCAATTTGCGCAGCAGTTCGTCATACAACCCGCGCAGCGAATTCACTTCCTGCGCCAGGATGTCGGCGTACATCGCCTTGCTCGACTTATCGGAAACCACCGCCGCCTGCGAGGCAAACTCGGCGTTCAACAGCGCTTCGCGGCGCTGGGCGGCGCGGTAGTCGCTCTCCACACGGGACATGATGGCGGTGCGCTCCTTCTTGAGCGTCGATTCCATCTCTTCCACCTGCGCCTGCACGCGCTTTACGCGGTAGTGCTCAGGGGTGTACTGCGCGGTCAGTTCAGCGTATTCCCGCCGCAGGTCGGCCAGCTTGGTCTGATAGCCGCTCAGCCGGCCATTGTCCATGATCTCCGGGAGCGAATCGGGCGGCGCCAGTTTCGCCACTTCATAAGTGGACTGCTTGGTGGCGCGTTCACCCTGCGCCCGGGCCAGTTCTTCCTGCAGCCGCAGCAGGCGTTCCATGCGTACATCCTGCTTGGTTTCACCGGCCGTGAGCAGGCCGGCGCCCGAACGGTAGTTGCGCAGTTCCATCTCAGCGCCCTGCAGTTGCTTCTTCAAATCGGCAAGCTGGTTGGTGAGCCAGCTCGTGCTGCGCTGGGCAGCCTGCCAGCGGGAGGCGACGCTCGAGTCGATGTATTCCTGCACCAGAGTGTTGGCGTAGTCGGAGGCGATAGCCGGATCGGCCGAATCGCAGGCCACTTCAATCATGCGGGTGTTCTCCAGTACTCGCACCAGGCATTCGGCGGGCGCGACACCTGCGCCCGAGCCTGAAGCCGCACCGCCCGCCATCGGAATCCCCAGCGCCTTGGCCCAGGCGGCTGCCTTCGATACCGGCCGGCCGTTTTCCCGCGGCTTTTCCGATACCCGCTTATCCACCTTCTGCTTCAGCGTTTTGCTGGTGAGGATCTTGGCCTGGGTGTTGACATAGGACTCGGGAGGCAGGGCGGGGCCGCCGCCTTCACCGCCAAGCCGGATGCCGCCCGGATTCTCGGGAATGGCCTCGATCTCGATGGTGGTCTTGGCCTGGTACACCGGCGTCTTCAGAAAGGTGAACAGGGCGGATCCGAGGATCCCCATGAGGATGAAGATCGCCACCGTCCACTTGCGGAACAGGACCAGGTGCCAGTATTCAACCAGAGCCGACGCGTCACCTTCGCCCGGGACAGCCCCCATGGGCTCCAGGTGTACATACTGCGGCAGCGGGGCCGCATTCTGGTTAACGGGCACCGGCAACTGCGATCCACTAATCGACTGCATGAAAATTCCTCCGTCTTCTCTAAATACTGTCTCGTTTTGGAGCGATATGATTGTTTGCGGCTTAGAATCTTCCGAGGGTAAAGATACCCGCCGAGATTGCCGAGGTTGTTGCCGATTGGATGTAAGTGGTCATCCGGCTGGACGGTATGATGACGATATCTCCGGAAACCAACTCCACATCCTTGGCTTTGCCCTTCATTGTCTTTTCCAGATCGATCACCGCCTGCGACGTCTGCTTGCCTTCGGCATTCACGTGCATGATCATCGTCCGCTTGGGAGAAGCCGTGCTTGTCAAACCGCCGGCCAGCGCCAGCACCTTCATCAGGGAGACGCTCTCCTGGGTGACCAGTTCCACCGATCCCGGCCGGTGCACTTCGCCGGAGATATGAATCAGCTTGGGCTGCTTTTTCTCCGATACCGAAATCACATCCAGCGGGAACACGGTGAGATTGGCCGCCGCGCCCCTTCCCTCCATTACTTCCGGAAGATCCAGCTCCACGACGCTATACTTGCCGTCCGGCGAAGGATGCGCGCCGGGGAATGAGATCGGGCCTACCGAAAGACTCCGCGTCACGGTGACCGCGGGACCGGAATCCTTCGGGCCGCCCGCCCGGATCAGAATGTCGAAAAGGGTCTTAGCCCCTTCCATTTGAAGTGTGCCTGGCTTGTTCACGGCGCCCACCACCGTCACCGGTTGGCTCCGGAACTCGGCGATAAATACGCTCACGTGGGGTTCCTTGATGTACTGCTTCAGGCGCTGGGAGAGCACCTGCTCAAGTTCCTCCGTGCTGAGACCCGCCGCCTTGATCGGTCCGAGCATCGGGAGGATGATGTCTCCCGATACCCCGACGCGCCAGTTCTTGCTGATCTCCTCAGCACCCAGAGCGTAGATCGAGACCGTGTCTTCCGGCCCGATCCGCACGCCCTGCGGCTGCCTGTTCCGATCCTGCTGCGCCGTCAAGCCCAGGGTCAGGGCCAGCGCTGCCGCCGCCAGCCCCGCGAAACGAACGATTGATCGAGAGAACATTAACTACCCCTTAATTCCTGATTAGCGTAAACTGACCGATACTGGCGACGAAGTGCCTCGCGCATTCACCGCTGTCACAGTTATAGACTGCAGAGCGTTGACGTCGCCATTGACCTGAAGGTTGATTGTTGCGGAAAATTGTGACCCGAAAGGCCTAGAGGCTTCGGACTGGTACCAAGCCCGGAATGCCTCCTCCGCGTTGAAGTTTAGCGACGTCGTCTGCAGGTCCCCTCCCTGCGCGGCGGCGAATGTGAAGTTAAGCTGGGTGATCGAGCGAGCGGTGGAAGTGCCTGAAAGAAGAAGAGTTACCGATGTCGTGGTGCGCCCTGTGAGCTGCAGGCTGGCAAGCGCCGGCGCAGTCGGAGGTACTACCGTCGAGGTAGCCGGCGCCGGATTGGGCGTCAGATTCACCCTTCCCGTGGCCAGACTCACCGAAAGGCTGATCGTTCCCGCCACCGTTCCCGTCTGAAAGCCCACCTTGTCCAGTGGCACGTTGGGATTTGAGACCGGCCGGAATTCGGCTTCGAGCGAATTGGCCGGGATGCGGAACGGCACCGTCCGCCCGCCAGTGGAGAACTGGATCGACGGATCCTCCGAGAACGAATCGGAAGTGAATGCCACCGTCAGCACCCCTGTCAGATCGAGCGGATACGGCCGCTCCAGCTTCAGTGAGACGGTGGGCTGTTCACGCGCCCCCACGTTCTGCGGCAAAGCGCTGAACTGCACTGGCGGCACCGGCGGCGGCGTGTTGCCCGTTCCGCGCAGCGAAACCGTGATGTCCTCAACCACCATTGTGCCGGTGGTCACTCCTGTGTTGTCGGGCGTGAACGTTACCTCGAAGCTCGCACGCTGTCCGGGACCCAAAGTCACCGGCAACTGGCGTACGAACTGTTCCGAGACGGCAAACGCCGTGCTTGGCGTGACGGTAACCACGTTGATGATCGCGTCGGCGTTGCCCGAATTCGTCACTTCGATGGTGGCGCGCGTGGCGACGCCGATGTCGGTGTTCTGCAGCGACAGCGTTCCGCCGCTCGCCAGCGGGACCGAACTTGAGCCTACAATGCCGGTCAGCCGCAGACTTCGCCCCACACCCACCCCGCGCAGCGTGAAGGCAACGTTATCCACGCGCAGCGTGGCCGTTTGCGGCCCTACCTGCGCCGGCGTGAATCGGATGGTGATCGAAAGCGACGCACCTACCGGCAGTGTGAACGGCAGTCCCGGGATGTCCACCGCCGAATATCCGGTCCCGGCCAGCACAATGGAACCCAGCCGGGCTTCGCCGTTGCCGTTGTTGTCGATGGTGAACAAAGCCGTACGCGTTTCACCCACCTGCGTATCCGGCAGGTTCACCGTGGCGCCCGGAGTGACACGCGAAGTGGTGCCGCCCGAAGCCAGGCTATAGGTAAGAAGCGGACCTACGCCTTGCCCGGAAATCTGCACGCGGATCGTGCGGTCGGCAAAGGTAAGCTGCAGCGTTCCCGTCACCGCTTCGATGCTGACCGGCTTGAACGTAAGCGTAAAACGCACCTCGCCCCGGTCTGCCGCCACCTGCAGCGGTAACAATGCCACGCCCGACAAGCTGAACGGCTCGCCCGACACCGACACCGCATTCAGCGTTCCAGGTCCGTTTCCCCGGTTCAGGATCGAAATGGTGGCCGTCGCGCCCCGGTCGTCACCGAGCGCCGTGCGGTTGAACTGAATGATGCCTCCATCGGAGACCGCCACCTGGTTGCCCCCGGGATTGAGGATGTAGCTGACCACGAAATCCGGCGCGATGCCGCGCCCCGATAAGAAGAAGACGTAGGAGATCGTCCGGCTGGGATCGACGGCAATGGCCAGCGTCAGTTGGCCTGTCAGCAGATCCACCTGGCGCGGCGCGAACTCCAGATTCACGTTGATCTGTTCGTTGGGATCGATGGTGGTGGACGTCAGATTCGCCGTGAACGGCCCGGTGGCCGTTGCCGTGCGAAGATTCATCGTCGCCGTCGAGCGGTTGCGGATGATGATGGTGGCCGTACTTCTTGTATTCACCAGCGTGCTGTCGAAATTCAGCGTCCCGTTGGCGAATACTTCACCGGCCGTCTGGCTGGTGGGCGTGCGGAAGAAGAAGCCGATCTGGGGGTTTTGCGCCTGAAGCGCGCCCAGACACAACGAGCCCGCGATGAGGAACCGGATGGCGTTGCTCATTGCGCACCTCCAGCCGGAACAAACACTACCCGCGCTTCGCCCGACAGATCCAACAGGTGCAGCGGCGCGGCGCCCAGCAATTCGTCTTTGGCGTCCAGATACAGCAGCCCGGGTGCGGCCATCGGCGCCAGCCTGAGAGCCTTCACCGGCAGCGCGATCCGCGTCAACACGCCCGCCTGCCGCAGTACGACCTCAGATCCGCTCAGAATCACCACGGCGCCGCCGGAAAACTCCGCGCCCGCCGGACCGGCGAGGCCATCGCGCCCATCGGCAACAACGCTCACCTGCCATCCCGCAGCCGAAGAGGTGGCCGTCAGCACACGGTCAGAACCGCGATCGGCAAACAGCAGCGACCCGGAATCGGAAAACGACAGCGTTTCCACCGACAATGCGTCGGAAATGAAGCTCGTCTCAACCGTTTCCAGGTTGATCGCATAGACAGCCGCCGCATCGCCCGTCTTGACAGCCGCCGCCAGGGTGACAGCCGCCGGGTTCAGGGCCAGGGCCGTAATTTCGCCGGGAAGTTCCGGCAGGGCCGTTGCCTCGCCAGCGGCCGGTGAATCGGAAAGACCCGTCAGCAGACGGTACCGCCGGGTTGCGGCCTCGTACACCACGGCGCTCTTGCCGTCCGGGGTGAAAGCCACCAGATCGGGATTCATCTGCAGATCGGGCAGCGCCGTAAAGGTGGCGTTTGAGCCGTCCAGACGCACGTGGTAGGAGGCGCCGGGCCGCGAAACCGCCACCGCCGTTGCCTGGCGTGGTCCGAAGAATACTTTTGCCAGCGCTTCCGGCGCTTCCATCGCGCCGCCGAGCAGGGCCGCGCCGGGAAGGCCGTTCAAGGGGCGTATGATCCCCTTTTCCGCATCAAAGACGTATCCGGAAACCGGGCTGCGCATCGACGTCCCGGCCGCGGAGACAACCATCGGCAACAGCGCCGCGGTCATGTATAACGAACACTTCATCGAGGTCCTCCCACACTGACGCTTCCAATCGTGATCGTCGTCGGAGGCACCGGCGTAGCGGCCGGCGTGGAGCTTCCACCGCCTCCTCGAGACAGCAGCAGCGCCGCCGTGGCGCCTCCGCTCAGTCCCAGGCCGAGCAGCCAGCGCGGAAAGCTCCGCCCGCCCTCGGCTCCCAAACCTCCCGCAAGCGTGTTGCTTTGCGGAATCACGATCGATGATTTCTTGTCTCCCAATGTGGCGGTTACGTTGATGTTCAGTCTCCCCTCTTCGTCGTTGGGTGTGAATTCGGGCGCCGCGGCGCGTCCCTGTACATCGGTCTTGGCCTCAAAGGTTCGCTCGCCGCTGGCAAACTTGCCGCTTGGACCGCTGAACGGCAGCGTGAATACGACGGTCGCGCCCTCCACCGGGCGCCCGCTTTCATCTTTCACGTCCACGATCGGCGCCTGCGCCAGCTTCTTGCGGATGTTGTTCAGACTGCCTTCGCCCTGCACGATTGTGATCTTCAGGAGCCCATCATTGGCCTGGGCCCATGCCGGTGCGCTGCCGGCCAATAACGAAAAAACGAGGGCGATCGTAGTCGCGGTTTTGCACCGCTGCGCCGCCCCTGGTTGCGTTCTAACGCTCATTCATCCTCCAATTCACCTCAATCCATACTGCATATAAGCCTTCCCTGCTTCAGTTCTCTGGAGCGCCCGGGGAGGAAAGCACCCGCGCGATCCGGTTTCTCAGGTCTCGCACTCCGTCAGCAAGATCCTCAAGCCGATGATTCAATGCCCGCAGATCGTCGTGACCGGCCGGCTTTGCGCCGGAGTGCGACTGCACCCGATGCATCACCGCATCCCGCGCGAAATCCGACATGCTGCGCGAACCGGCAACTTCGCAAACACGACGCAGTGCTGCAAATTCCGTGTCTGTCAGACGGAATGTGACGATCCTTTTTCTGGCGGCAAGTATGGCCATGAATACTCCTCTGAACGGTCTGCTCCCGAATTCCCCGGTAACGATATTTCGTTGGTTGCGCTTAGCGCGATCTGTCAGCCAGATGACACTATTTCGCGCTCGCCACGTAGCCGGCCGCATGTAGATTTACGTGCAAACAAGCCGGTGCGGGCATCACCCAATCGCGGTCAATTTCCACCGCTACCGAACGCTGAAGCATTTCCACAGACAACACGACCCTCGGCGGATCTTTCACAGCCACCAGAATCCCCGCTGTTCCACGCAGCGGGCCATCCAGCAACCGGACCCGTTCGCCAATTCGCACATACGGATGTGGTTCATAGCAGAGCGAGGTTTCCGTGAGTCGCCGCAAGCCGGCAATTTCGTGGTCCTCCACCGGCATCGGCCGGCTTCGGAAACCTACGATCTCGACAACGCCTGGCGTCGATAGGACCGGCAGGGCTGCCCTGTCATCAAAATGTGTGAAAACGTAACCCGGAAAAAGGGGAAGAGATACCGTCTTAAGACGATCCGCCCAACGATGCCTGGTCCGGTACAACGGCAGAAAAGACTCGTAACCCTTTGCCCGCAACGCGGCGGCTACGGCTTTTTCGTGCCTGGACCTCACCTTCAGGGCGAACCATCTGATTTCCTCCGATTTCAGCATTGGTTCCTCCGTGCACAACCAAAAACTACCGGATCGAACGGCTTGCGCCACCATCCAAGTAGCTGAAGATAGGCCTCCGGCGGCGTGACATACAACAGCCTGCACCAAGCCTGGCTCGGGTCCCTGTCCGAAACCAAACCTCCGGGAAATCGGCGATCGATGCCCGGCAGTACAAACTGACCGTACCCCCGAATGTGCGGGGTGTCACCCTCCGAGAAATAAGGCTAGCTTTCCAAACTCTAAGTGAAACGCTCAGTCTTGTCAACAGGCATTTACACTTCGAATACGAAGCGAATACTTAAGCTCATGAATTTGCGGCACATTTCGTTCGGTGCCGCCCGTCCCCATTAGCGGGGGAACGAGACCAATATAGCACCCGGCGGGTGTATGAGAATCCGCTCTTTAGTACTAAAAGCGGGCGGAACCGGCGGTCTCGGCGGCTGGTCCCCGTGGAAAACCGGAAGTACTCCGGCGACCCCGTGAAGCACATTTAAGTACATGAAAATAAAGAAAAGTGGCGCCCAAGTGCGATCGTGGCGCCTGCCCTGCGCCAAGTTGCCGCACTTCCCACCGCCCGCTGTGCTCCATGGCTAGAGCGCCGCCCAGGCTCATCGCCCTCTCTCGCTCGGCGTACGCGCCCCAACCGCATCAGATGGACCTCGCTCCGGCAGCGGATGCGCACACAGGATCGAATACACGTCAAAGACGGAAGGGATACGAAAATCGCCCAGTCGGGCCGGCTAGTCCCAGCCGGGAGTACTACCCGCATCTGTGGTCCTGGATGTACCCTAATGGTGCGGTTGTGTATCCCACTACCTTTAGCTATACTCGATAAATCGTACCAGACTGGCATACTGCGGCCATGCCCCCCGTCTGCAAGCACTTGGAGGTTGAAAGCTTCGTGAATTTCACCGGAATGCGCGTTCTCCTGCTGGCCCTCAGCCCTGCGATCCTGGCCGCCACGCCAGTTTATGTGAACCGAGCCATTGAAGATGGCGGCAGCAACTTCCCTGAAATCGGGGTTGTCTGGAATAATGATGATGTCGGTTGGATTTTCCGGCCCTCTGCGAGAATCGATTTTTCTCAGCTCAGCACCATCTTCGATTCCGCCGACGGGCGCCTGGTAACCGTCGAGATCTGGACCAATCTGCCCGCCGATCTTCTTTCCACCCCTCCGCCGCCCAGTACCTGGAGCGGGATGCGGGCAGTGGGTTCCACCGCGTCTTTGCTCGCTACTACCACTTTCCTGGCATCGGCGGGCACCTACGCCGGCGGCCTGGCCGAGTTCGGATCAAGTGTGACGCTCGAAGCCAACCAGGACTACTTCATCGGTTACCGCAACGTCCGCGGTCTTGGTGCGAACTGGACCGGATTCGTCGCCGCTTCCGATTTCCTGTTGCTGCGCTTCGATAAGGATGCCTCCGGCAACTACGAACAGAAGCCGCCCTGCACCGGCGGTACGCCCAACGCCTGCGAGCCTTTTAATGACTCCTATGTCATTCTCAAGTTCGACACGCCGGAACCGTCCGTGAACCTGTTGATCGGGACCGGATTGGCCGCGCTGGTCGCGTTGCGTCGGCGGATTAAGCGCGCCTGATCCGCGTAAGACGGACGTTATACTTTCGTCTAATTTTCGCCTCGACTCTATTCCGTGGCCCTCCATCTGCCGAATCTTGGCATGAGATGGAGTTCTCATGCGGATTCAACGAGTAAAGCCCACCGGCGTGGAATGCTTCTTCGGTGAGGACGAGATTATCGTCAGCAAGACCGATGCCCGGGGCATCATTACATACGCCAACGATGTCTTCCAGCGCGTGGCCGGCTACGGCGAGGAGGAACTGCTGGGTCAGCCGCACAACCTGATCCGGCACCCGGAGATGCCGCAGTGCGTCTTCCGGTATCTTTGGCTTACCATCGCCGCAGGCCGGGAGATTTTCGCCTACGTGGTCAATCAGGCACGAAACGGGGATCACTATTGGGTCTTCGCGCACGTGACCCCCACCTTTGATGCGGCGGGCCGCATATCCGGCTATCATTCCAACCGCCGCGTCCCTTGCCGCAAAGCCGTGGAGAAGATCAGACCGGTCTATGCTCTGCTGCTGGCCGAAGAACGCAAGCACGCCAACCCGGAGGAGGGCATGCGGGCGGCGCTGGATCTGCTGGTTTCTCATCTCAACGGACTCGGGATGGAATACGACGAGTTTGTATTCTCCCTGGAAGCACAGGAGCAGGCATGCACGGCATGATTGACCAGGAATCTTACCGCCGGTATCTGGCGCAGATTGCGGAAGTTTGCGAGCGCGTGGCGGGCGGTGACTTGGAGGCGCGGTTGATTCACGCGCCGGAGAATCCCGACGTCCGCCGGACGATGATCGCGATCAACCAGATGCTGGATCAGACAGACGCCTTTGTGCGCGAGGCCCGCGTTTCACTCGAATGCGCCAGCAAAGGCAAGTTCTACCGCCGCTTCGTATTGCGCGGCATGAAGGGATCGTTCCGCACCGGAGCGGACATGATCAACCGCGCCGGCCAGGAGATGGCCCGCCAGGGGAACGCACTGCAGGCTGCAGAGGAGAACCGCAAGCTTGTCGCCGACGAACTGGAAAGGACGGTGAAGGCGGTGGCGCGGGCGGTCGAGCGATCGTCGGCACAGATCCGCTCCACGGCGCAGGATCTGGCAAGTGCGGCAGACAAGACCCGCACCGACGCCTCCCAGGTGACATCGGCCTCGCACCAGACTTCCGAGAGCGTGCAGGGCGTGGCCAGCGCCACCGACGATCTGGCGCTCGCCTTCAGCGAAATCGAACGCCAGGCGAACCAGTCCGTGCAGGTTGCCACCCAGGCGGTGGCGGGGGTAAACCGGATCAACCAGATTATCTCCCAGCTCAACGAGGCTTCAACCAAGATCGGCGGCGTCATCCGGATCATCTCGCAGATCGCCCGCCAGACGAACCTGCTCGCTCTGAACGCCACCATCGAAGCCGCCCGCAGCGGCGATGCCGGCCGCGGTTTTGCGGTAGTGGCATCGGAAGTAAAAACGCTGGCCCAACAAACCGCCGGCGCCACCGAAGAAATTCAGGCGGAAATCGCGGAGATTCAGAAGGCCGCGGGCCAGACGGCCACCGCCATCGAAGCCATCACCGGCACCATTCACAGTGTCGACGAAAGCGCCAAGTCCATCGTCCAATCGGTAAACTCACAGCGCGAAGCCACCTCGGCGATCAGCCAATCCGTCGAGCAGGCCGCCACCAACATGCAACAGGTCTCCACCAGCATCAGCAACGTTCGCGACGCGGCGCAGACCACCAGCGAAGCGGCAACGGCCCTCAAAGACCCCGCCGATGAGCTTTCGCAGCAGGCAGCCGATCTCGTTGCGGCGATCGATTCGTTTCTGGTTTCGTTAAAGGGAGCTTAGGCTCCCGATTCTATTCCATCATGCGGATGGCGAACAGCAGTCCGCCCACGACCACTACGGAAATAATGGCCGTCATCGCCCAGCGCATTATCCGCTCTTTCGGCGTGGTCTCCTTTTGCGCATCGTGCTTCATCGTGTCATCGAGACTTTCAAACATGACCTCACACCTCAGTTAAACCACTACGTATCAGGCCGTTCGAACGAATGAAATCGATATGAAAAGGGAGGCTTCGATGCCTACCCGATTCAGAGTATAGTCCTGTTCCCGGAAAAATGCACGCGGAAAGCGACATTGAGCTTCAGGCTTCGCCATCGGCCTGCATGCGCTCCAGCTTGCGATAAAGCGTCTTGCGCTCGATGCCCAAAATCTTCGCGGCCCGGCTCTTGTTCCCCCCCGTCGCCGCCAGCACCTTGCGGATCTGCTCCATCTCGGTTTCAGCCAGCGACTCGCTCTGCACCTC
>JANRLE010000055.1:0-30077 GCA_033762895.1 Bryobacteraceae bacterium
GAACCAGGAACAGGCGCGGAACCCACGCGCATTCCTGCATTCCCGCATTCCTGCCTTCCCGCCCTACGCCGTCCGCGTCATCTCCGACTTATCCCCGGCAATCGCCGCCTGCGCCGCCGCCAACCGCGCGATCGGCACCCGGTACGGCGAACAGCTTACGTAATTCATCCCCACCCGGTAGCAGAACTCCACCGAACTCGGCTCACCACCGTGCTCGCCGCAGATCCCCACTTCCAGATCCGGCCGGGTCTTACGCCCGTTCTCCGTCGCCATCCGCACCAACTGGCCTACGCCCTCCTGATCCAGCACGGCAAACGGGTCCGCCTTGAAGATCTTACGGTTCTCATAGTCCTTCGAGAACTTCGTATAGTCATCGCGCGACAAACCCATCGTCGTCTGGGTCAGGTCATTGGTGCCGAAGCTGAAGAACTCGGCCTCGCGAGCCACCTCGCCAGCCGTCAGCGCCGCGCGCGGAATCTCGATCATCGTCCCGATCATGTAGTGCAGGTCCGCCACGCCGGCCTTCGCCAGCACTTCATCGGCCACCGCCTTCACAATCGCCTTCTGATTCTCCAGTTCCTGCACGCTGCCGATGAGAGGGATCATCACCTCGGGAATTACTTTGACGCCCTTCTTGGCCACCTGTGCGGCAGCTTCAAAGATCGCCCGGGCCTGCATCTCCGTAATCTCCGGGTAAGTGATGCCCAGCCGGCAACCGCGGTGCCCGAGCATCGGGTTAAACTCGTGCAACTGCTCCACGCGGTGCAGCAGCGCCGGCAGCCCCTTCTTCAACTCACCCACCGTCATGCGGTACCGCGCCGCCATCTCCTTCTTCGCCTTCGTGTCGGCGTGTTCCAGCTTCACAATGTCCACCAGCAGTTCTTCGCGCTTGGGCACGAACTCATGCAGCGGCGGATCCAGCGTGCGGATCACCACCGGGAAGCCGTCCATCGCCTGGAACAGGCCGGCGAAATCCTTGCGCTGCATCGGCAGCAGCTTGGCCAACGCCTTGCGGCGGTCCTTCTCGTTATCGGCCAGGATCATCGCCTGCACGTGCGGCAGCCGGTCCTCACCGAAGAACATGTGCTCCGTGCGGCACAGCCCGATGCCTTCGGCCCCGAACTTACGCGCCTGCTTGGCGTCGCGCGGGATATCGGCATTCGCTCTTACGCCGAAGTTACCGCGGAACTCATCGGCCCAGCTCATGAACTGCGCCAGCACGCCCGATGTGGGGTCGGCTTCCAGGGTCGCGGCCTGCCCGGCGTAGATATCACCTGTCGCGCCGTCGAGCGACAGCCAGTCGCCTTCCTTCAGCACCACCTTCTTGCCGCCCACGCTGGTCGTCAGCGTCTTGCCGCGTTCATCCACCGCGCACGATTCCGCACCCGCCACGCAAGGGATGCCCATGCCGCGCGCCACCACCGCCGCGTGCGACGTCATGCCGCCCCGCGAGGTCAGGATACCCTTCGATACTTCCATGCCGTGGATATCATCGGGCACCGTTTCCTTACGCACCAGGATCACCGGATACTTACCCGACTGCTCCACCGCGTGATCGGCCGAGAACACGATCTTACCCACGGCCGCGCCCGGCGACGCCGGCAATCCCGCGCCCAACTTCGTCAGCGCCTTAATCGCCTTCGGATCGAGCGACGGATGCAGCAATTGATCCAACTGCGACGGCTCCACGCGCAGCACTGCCTCGCGCTTGTCGATCAGCCCTTCATTGCACATCTCCGCCGCGATGCGTACCGCCGCCGGCCCCGTACGCTTGCCGTTGCGCGTCTGCAGCATCCACAGCACGCCTTTTTCAATCGTGAACTCGAAATCCTGCACGTCGCGGTAATGCTTCTCCAGCATCGCCGTGATCGAACGGAGCTGCTGATAGGCCTCGGGCAGCACGCTCTCCAGTTCGGCAATCGGCCGCGGCGTACGGATACCCGCCACCACGTCTTCGCCCTGCGCGTTGGTGAGGAATTCGCCGTAGAACACGTTCTCGCCGGTGGCCGGGTTGCGCGTGAAGCCCACACCGGTGGCCGACGTCTCACCCATGTTCCCGAACACCATCGCCTGCACGTTCACCGCGGTGCCGATGTCATCCGGAATCTTGTTCATCTTGCGGTAGTAAATGGCGCGGTCATTATTCCAGGAGCGGAACACCGCATCGCGCGACATTTCAAGCTGCTTGCGCGCGTCCTGCGGAAACTCGCCGCCGGACTTCTTCTTCACCATCTTCTTGTATTCGGCGATCACCGCCTGCCAATCGGCCGCGGTAAGTTCGGTATCCAGCTTCACCCGCGCCTTATGCTTGCGCGCTTCGATGATATGCTCGAATTCGTCCTTCGGCACTTCCAGCACCACGCCGGAAAACATCTGCACGAAGCGGCGATAGCAGTCATAGGCGAAGCGCTCATCGCCCGTTTCCTTTACCAGAGCCTTCACGGTCACATCGTTCAGGCCCAGGTTCAGAATGGTATCCATCATGCCCGGCATGGAGAACTTCGCGCCGCTGCGTACGCTTACCAGCAGCGGATTGTCCGCATCACCCAGTTTCTTGCCGATGCGGCCTTCCAGCATGCCCAGGGCTTCGTACATCTGCTCATTGATCACCTCGGGCACGCGGTTGGCGTTTTCGAAGTAAAGGTTGCACGCCTGGCAGGCGATGGTGAATCCGGGTGGGACGGGGACTCCGGCGCGGGACATTTCGGCGAGGTTGGCGCCCTTGCCGCCGAGAACATCCTTCATCTTGCCGTCGCCGTCGGCCGTACCCTGGCCGAACGAATAGACGTATTTACTCATAGTTCTTGCAATTATCTCCTTGGTGCGTTAGGAACTTGTTACGATCTCCGAAAAATCGGCGATCGAGGAAAACTCGGTCAAAAGATTGGCAAGCAGCGTGAGCCGGTTGTGGCGCACACCCTCGTCAGGCGCGTTCACAAGGACCTTATCGAAGAACAGGTCCACTTGCGGACGCAGGGAAGCGATCAGGGACAACGCGGTCCTGTAATCATTTTTCTCGCGGTGGGCCGCCACTTCCACCTTCCGGCGCTCAAAGGCCAGATACAGTTCGGCCTCCGGCCCGGGTTCCAGAAGCTGGGCGTCCACGTGGCCCGCGGCTTCGAAGTCAGCCTGCCTGAGGATGTTCTTGATGCGCTTGAAACTGGCGGCCAGCGGCTCAAAGTCCGCCGTGGGACGCACGGCCTGAATCGCCGCCATGCGCCTGGCCACGTCCGTAAGATCATCGGCCCCTCCAGCCAGCACAGCGCTCACTTCGTCGTACTTGTAGCCCAGTACTTCGCGGAAGTAATAGCGAACGCGATCCAGCAGAAACTCGTTCAACGCGGCGTCACCGTTGGCCAGCGACGAAAGCCGCAGCGGCATCCCGCCTTCCACCAGGATCTTCACCACGCCCTGCGCCGCGCGCCGCAGCGCGAACGGATCCTTCGACCCCGTGGGAATCAGTTCAATGGCGAAACAGCCGCGCAGCGTGTCCACCTTGTCGGCCAGCGCCACCAGGCGCCCTTCCAACGTCGAAGGAATCGAATCCTCCATGCTGGTGGGTTTGTAATGATCGTAAATGGCCTGCGCCACCGCCTCCGGCTCGCCCTGCGCCCGCGCGTACAGCCCGCCTACGATCCCCTGCAGATCGGTGAACTCCTTCACCATGTCCGTCGTCAGGTCACACTTGGAAAGCAGCGCCGCGCGTTCAGCGTCTTCGTTGCCGCCAAGTTCCTTCACCAGCGCCACCATCCGGTTGGTCTTATCCAGATACGAACCCAACTTAGCCTGGAAGGTCACATTCGCCAGATCCTGCACACGGTCAGTCAGCTTCCGGCGCTGGTCAAACTCCCAGAAAAACCGCGCATCGTTGAACCGCGCCGTCAGCACGCGTTCATTGCCATGGCGCACGATACCGTCGGAATCGCCCGCGATATTCATTACGGCCACGAAGTTCGGCGCCAGCCTTCCGCCGGCTTCCACCGAAAAATACTTCTGGTGATGGCGCATCACCGTGATCAGCACTTCCTGCGGCAGGCTCAAATACTGGGGATCGAACCCGCCCAGAATTGGCGTGGGGTACTCCGTGATGTAGATCAGCGTGTGCAGCAGCGCCTCGTCGGCCCGGGCGCCCATGCCCTCCATCCCCCTCAGAATCCGCTCCCGGCGCTTCGCCGAACTTACAATTACCCCCTGCGATTCCAACTGCGACTCGTAGTTATCGGCGTTGACGACGGCCTGCCCGCCCATCCGGCGGTGCCCGTAAGTGAGATGCCCCGAGGTTACGCCGGCGATCTCAAAGGGAACGACCTTGTCGCCCAGCACGCATACGATCCAGCGGATGGGGCGTATGAACCGTGCCCCTGCCTTCCCCGTCCAATACATGGTCTTCGGGAAGTAGATCTTCAGGATCAACCCTGGCAGCGCTTCGGCCAGAATCTGCCAGGCCTCGCGTCCGGCCACCTGCTTCAAGACAGCGATGTACTCGCCCTTGGGCGTCGTCTCAACACGAAGCTGGTCCGGTTCCACGCCCTGCTTCCTGGCAAACCCTACGGCCGCGCCGGTTGGCTTGCCATCCCTGAATGCCGCGGCCTTGGGCGGCCCCATCACCAACTCCTCGCGGTCGGCCTGCCGTTCCAGAATCCCGTCGACGATCAGCGCGATCCGGCGCGGGGTGGCATCGGCCAGGCGCACCGTGCCGCCCAGGCTGTTCTCACTGAGCAGGCCCATCACCAGGTCACGGAAGTTGGCCACCGCGGGCTCAATCATCCAATCGGGAATCTCTTCGGCGCCGATCTCAATCAACAAAGGAAGCGTTGGCATTTATGCAGCCTCCTTCGTCGAATTCTGATCCAGCCACAACCCCGCCACACCCACGGCCAGTTTGCGCACCCGCGCGATCACGCCCACGCGCTCAGTCACCGAAATCGCCCCGCGCGCATCCAGCAGGTTGAACAGGTTGGAACACTTCAGCACCTGATCGTAGGCCGGCAGCACCGGGAAGCGATTCTTCGGCTCGTACTCCTTGTACGCATCGATCAGACGCTGGCACTCGTTTTCATGCAAAGCGAAAAGCTGCCACAACGTGTCGATGTCCGCCATCTCAAAGTTGTACACCGAGTGCTGCAACTCCTCGGCCAGCCGCACCTTCGAGTACTTGAATCGTGGCGTCCAGTTGATGTCATAGACGCTGGATGCGCCCTGCAGGAACGCCACCAGCCGCTCAAGCCCGTAGGTGATCTCGCCCGGCACCAGTTCCAGGTCGATGCCGCCGCACTGCTGGAAGTAGGTGAACTGCGTGATCTCCAGGCCGTCCATCATCACCTGCCAGCCGATGCCCCAGGCGCCCAGCGTCGGCGACTCCCAGTTGTCTTCCTCGAACTTCAGATCGTGCTTGCCGAGGTCGATACCGATGGCCTCCAGCGACCCCAGGTATTGGTCGATGATGTCGGCCGGCGCCGGCTTCAATATCACCTGAAGCTGCTGGTGCTTGTAGAGGCGGTTGGGATTTTCGCCATACCGCCCGTCGGCCGGACGGCGCGAAGGCTGTACGTAGGCGACGTGGTAGGGCTCAGGGCCAAGCACGCGGAGAAAGGTTTCCGGGCACATCGTGCCCGCGCCGACCTCTACGTCGTACGGCTCCTGGATGATGCAGCCCCGGTCGGACCAGTACTGCTTGAGTTTGAAGATCGTTTCCTGAAACGTGTCCATTGGACTGTGTGTCTTTGCCCGGATGAAAGCCAAAAGGCGAGATGTATTAGGTTAGCACAGGGGGCGATTTTAGAGGCCGGCCCAGATGTCGGTGAGATCGAGGACGAAGCCTTTCACCGGGCCGTCGCCTGCGAGCTTGCGGATTCTGGTTTTCACCTCCGGCTCAGCACCCGGCCGAAAGACATAAACGGTTCGCGCGGCGCCATCGATCAACCAGCCAAGTTGGACACCGTTGTCCAGCCATTCCCGCATCTTGGCTTTCATTGCCGAAAGCCGGTCGCTGGGCGACATCACTTCAATGACGAACTCAGGCGCAAGCGTCAGGAACTTCTCGCGCCCCGCCTTCGGCAACCGTTCGATTGCCGCTTTGGATACCCAGGCGGCGTCTGGCGCATAAACGGCGCCAGACGCCAGGACGAATCCCCCGCTCGAATCGAAGGCCTTCCCGCGACCGGACTGCATCGCCCAGAAGTAGAGTTGCGCGGCGGCACTGAGGTTTTGAGCCGAAGATTCGCCACCACTGGGAGGCACGATAATGATCTCTCCTTGCGACGTCAATTCGAACCGCACGTTCGGGTTGGCGACGCAGAAATCGAAGAACTCATCGGTGCTCATGCGGCGCTCCGGGTGCAGCGTGAGCTTGGCCGGCAGATCCGTCTCTGGCAAGGCAACCGTTCTCATGGTTCTCCCTTTAGGATAACCACATATAATGTGGACATGCTGAACCGTTCGGGATTGCCCCGGCGCGCGATGTTGCGCCGCGCCGCCGCGGGCTTCGGCCTGCTTGGATTACGCGGGCTGCTTGCCAACTCCATGACGCCGAAAACGCCCCACTTCGAGCCCAAAGTAAAGCGCGTGATCTTCCTTTTCATGCACGGCGGCCCGTCGTCGATCGACACCTTTGCCCCCAAGCCGCGCCTGGAGCGCGACCACGGCAAGCCCGTCCCCTTCAAACGCGAGCTCACCTTCGGCGAAGGCGCCGTGCGCGGCCTGATGAAGCCGCTGTGGGAATTCAAGCGTTACGGCCAAAGCGGCACCCAGGTCAGCGCTCTGTTCCCCAACGTGGGCGAATGTGCCGACGACCTGTGCTTCCTGCATTCGATGGTGGGCGATGGCGTCGACCACGGCGCCGCCCTGCTGCAACTGCACACCGGCGTCTTCCAGTTCAAACGCCCCAGCATGGGCTCCTGGGTGCTCTACGGGCTGGGTACGGAGAATCAGAATCTGCCCGGCTTTATCACCATCAAGCCGTCGCTTGGCCACGGCGGGGCGAACAACTGGGCTTCCAGTTTTCTGCCCGGCGAATACCAGGGCACGGCGATCGGCAACTCCGGCATGAAAGTGGAAGAGATCGAACCGGAGCCGGTGCCTTATCTGATCTCGCGAGGACTGGCCGGTGATCACCAGCGCTTTGAGCTGGATATGCTGCAGAAGATGAATCGCCAGCACGCTGAGGCCAATGATCAGGATCCGGAACTGGATGCGCGGATTTCCGCATTGGAGCTTGCTTTCCGCATGCAGATCAAGGCGCCTGAAGCCTTCGATGTCTCGAAGGAATCCGAGGCCACGCGCAAGCTTTACGGGCTGGACAACGAAGTCACACGCGATTTCGGATGGCAGTGCCTGCTTGCCCGCCGTCTCTCCGAACGCGGAGTGCGTTTTGTGCAGTGCTCACACAGTTACAAGTGGGATCAACACAGCGAGTTACTCAAGCTGCATACGAAAAACGCGGCGGAGGTCGACAAGCCGATCGCGGGCCTGTTGAAGGACCTGAAAGCCCGCGGCCTGTTCAAGGACACGCTGGTCATCTGGGGCGGCGAGTTCGGACGTACGCCCTGGGCGCAGGGCGCCGACGGCCGCGATCACAACCCCTACGGCTACACGATGTGGATGGCGGGGGCGGGCGTGAAGGCGGGTTTCCACTATGGCGCCACCGACGAATTCGGCTACCATGCCGTGGAAAATCGCATGCACATCCATGACCTGCACGCGACGCTCCTGCACCTGATGGGCATCGATCACCTCAAGCTCACTCACCGCTACGCCGGCCGCGATTTCCGGCTCACCGACATCGCCGGGTCCGTGCACAAGGAGATCATGGCATGAGGCGCCTGGTTCTGCTGATCGCCCTACCTCTCGCCGCCTCCGAGCACTTCGAGAAGAAGGTGCGCCCGCTGTTTGCCGAAAAGTGCCTGGGATGCCACAGCGGCAAGACACAGATGGGCGGGCTGAATCTCGCCACCGGCGCCGGCGCCGATGCCGCGCGTATCCTCGCAGCCGTTGAATACCAGGGCAAGGTGAAGATGCCGCCCACCGGTAAGCTGCCGGATGCCGGCATCGCCGCGGTAAAGGCCTGGATCGAAGAAGGCGGTAAATGGCCCGGCGCGGCCGCCAGGACAGAGAGCGCCGGCGATGGCCGCGGCCATTGGGCATTCCAGCCGCTGAAAGCCGCCGCTTCCGGCGCTTCTATCGACCGGTTCATCCAGGCGAAGCTGAAATCGAAACCCGCCCGCACCGATAAGCTCACCTTACTCCGCCGTGTAACATATAATCTTACCGGCCTGCCTCCCACGCTGGAGGAGATTACCAGCTTCCAGGCCGACAACTCGCCTCAGGCTTTTTCCAAAGTTGTGGATCGCCTGCTGGCCTCGCCCCGCTACGGCGAACGCTGGGGCCGCCATTGGCTGGATGTCGCGCGCCTTGCAGATTCCACCGGCATGGATGAAGACAACCTGTATCCGCACGCCTGGCGCTACCGCGACTTCGTCGTGCGCTCGTTCAATGAGGATGTCCCCTTCGACCGCTTTATCCACCAGCAGATCGCCGGCGATCTGCTGCCGTACAAGAACAAAGAGGAACGCGCCCGCAACCTCACCGCTACCGGCTTCCTCGCCCTCGGCCCCCGCCCTCTTGCCCAGCAGGATCGCTTCCAGGCCGTCTACGACATCGTGGATGAGCAGATCGACACCGTATCGAAGGTTTTCCTTGGCATGACGCTCTCCTGCGCGCGCTGCCACGATCATAAGTTCGATCCGCTGCTTACCACCGATTACTACGCCATGGCGTCGATCTTCGCCAGCACCACCCAGTTCCGTAACTACGGCCGGCCGGGTTCGATCTCTTATATGCACTATGAGCCGCTCGACGCCGACGCCTGGGCCCGCTATGAACAGCACCGCCGCCGCACTTACGCCAAGCAGTTTGAGATGGAAGAAGCGCTGGCGGAAGACCTGGGCCGCGATAGCGCGCCGCTCCGGCAGAGTATCGCGGCCAGGCTGGAGGCCGCCTGGAAAGCGATCCACAAGAACGAAGGCCAACCGGATCAATGGGTCAAATGGCTGCGCGCCAACTGCGACAAGGCGTTCCTGAAACCCTTCAACGAGGCCACCGAAACCAACATCGCCGCCGTCGCCGCCGAATACGAGAAGACTTACAACTCGAGCGCCTCCAAGTGGGACCAGTCGCTCGAAAACTGGCGCAGCCGCTTCGCAAAGGAAGTGCTGGAGGACCGCGCGCTGCCCGAACGTCCCAAGCCGAACGCCGAGGCGCATCCCTTCTTCGCCGCCGCCACCTTCAACGGCGGTCCGATGGAAGTGGCTGAAACGCCGCGCGTGCGCCTGCTGCGCCTGGAATGGGAACACCTCAAGAAAACGCAACCCGAAGAGCCGGAGATGGTCAGCGCCGTGGTGGACGGCCCCAGCGTCGATCAGCATGTCTTCGTCCGCGGCAACATTTACAACCCCGGAGAAGCCGTGCCCAAGCGCTTCCCCCTGGTATTGGCCGGGGCGCGCCAGAAGCCCATCGAAACGGGTAGCGGGCGGCTGGAACTGGCGCGCTGGCTGACAAGCCCGGACAATCCACTTACCTCCCGCGTCCTAGTAAACCGCGTCTGGCAGTGGCACTTCGGAGAAGCATTGGTGCGCACGCCCAGCAATTGGGGCGCCACGGGAGAGAAGCCGTCGCACCCGGAACTGCTGGAATATCTGGCGAAACGCTTCATGGATAGCGGCTGGTCGATGAAGGAGTTGCACCGCCTCATCCTGCTCTCGGAAACTTATCAGATGAGCGCGCGGGCGCCGAAGGAAATACGGGACTCCGACCCGGGCAATCGCCTGTTCTCACGCTTTCCGCGCGTTCGCATGTCGATCGAGCAGATTCGCGACAGCCTGCTGGCCCTGGACGGCTCCCTGGAACACACCATGGGAGGGACGCTGCTGGTGAACAGCGCCGGCAAACGGCAGAAGGTGGATGCCGACGAAATCCGCCGCCGCACGCTCTATCTGCCGGTGCGCCGCGGCAGTATCCCGCCACTGCTGTCGACCTTCGATTTCGGCGACGCCACTACGCCCGGCGAATCCCGCGGGCGCACCAATGTGGCCCCGCAGGCCCTGTTCATGCTGAACAGCAAGTTCGTGATCGAACGGTCACGCGGCGTTGCCAGACGGCTGCTGGACCAGAGCGCTCTCAGCGATGCCCAGCGAGTGGAGCAGGCGTATCTGATGACGCTGACGCGCCCGCCCACCCCCGCCGAGACCGACAGCGCACTCAGCTACATCGCCGCGCTTGAGAAACGATTGGCAACAGACGGGCACCTGGCTGCGTGGCAAAGCTTCTGCCACGTGCTGCTGTCATCGAACGAGTTCGTTTACCTGAACTGAGCGCTTCTCTATTTGGGCACCTCGCGCCCCATCGACTTGTAGATGCCTTCGATGGTGGCAATGTGCTCCTTCGCCTTCTTGTGGTTCGGGTTGAGTTCCGCCGTTTTGCGAAACGCGCGCAGAGCGGCCGGGTACTTGCGGAATGGCGGCAGTTTGTCGTCGAACATCTGCGCTTCGCCGTGCGCGAAGTAGGCGTCGCCCAGCGCCGTCTTTACTTTGGCGTCCTTGGGGTTCTTCTTCAGTTCCGCTTCCAGCTTGGCGATGGTTGCTTCATCCTTGGCGGCCAGGGCCGATGCCAATGCCAGGGGGAAGGCGAAGAGGAAAAGGTTTCGTCGGTTCATTCCCCTATTGTCGGACAAACGCGCGTTATATACTGGCCCAATCATGCGACTGGCTTCGACCCTCTTCTGGGCTTCCGCCGCCGCCTTCGGGCAGGTTGACACGGCGACGATCACGGGCAACGTCTCCGACCCCACCGGCGCGTCCGTGGTGGGCGCGCGCATCCGCGCCACCAATCAGGCCAACGGCCTTGACTACCGCGCGATCAGCGGAGAATCAGGTGTGTATGTCCTCACCGCGCTGCCGATCGGAACCTATGACCTCGAAGTGGGCGGAGACGGATTCCAGACCACGCGGCGCCGCGGCATCATGCTGAACGCCGGCACGCGCGCCAAGGTGGACGCGCAACTGGCGCTGGGCCAGGTATCGGAAGTGGTGGAGGTAACCGGGCAGATCCCGCTGCTCGAATCGGAGACTTCGAATCTCGGGCAGGTGATCGAGAACCGCACCATCACGCAGATGCCGCTCAATGGCCGCAACTACCAGGACCTGGCGATCCTGGCGGTGGGCGTGCTGCCATCGCGCAACCAGAACTTCGTGGAAGACGCCTTCAGCGCCAATGGCGCCAGTTTCGACCAGAACGTCTTCACGCTCGATGGCGCCGACAACAACAACTACTTCAGCGGCATCGTGGTGGCGTCAAACCAGTCCGTGAAGCCGTCCATCGACGCCATCCAGGAGTTCAAGCTGGAGACGCACAGCTACGGGGCCGAATTCGGCCGCGGCGGTGGGGCGGTGGTGCAAGTGACCACCAAGTCAGGCACCAACCAGTTGCATGGCACAGCCTTCGAGTTCCTGCGCAACGACAAACTGGACGCCAACAATTTCTTCAACAGCGGCCGCCCGAAGCCCCCTTACCGCCAGAATCAGTATGGCGGCACGTTGGGCGGCCCCATCCGCCGGGACCGGCTGTTCTTCTTCGGCAGCTTCGAAGGGACCAATATCCGTGAGAAGCTGACGCGCCTCAGTACAGTGCCGCAAACCGCGCAGGTGGCCGGCAATTTCAACGGCATCGCCAACGTCTTCGACCCGGCAACGCAGGCCGCCAACGGCACGCGTACACAGTTTCCGGACAATACGATCCCGGCCAGCCGCATTGATCCGGTGGCCGTACAGGTGTTGAAGCTTTACCCCGCGCCGAACCGTCCGGGAGTGCAGAACTACCTGTTCAGCGCTCCCCGGAATCTCGATTCCTACAAGTACGACGGCAAGGTGGATTGGAGAATTTCGGACCGGGATACCGTATTTGTGCGTCTGAGCGTCCTTGATTGGTTCCGCCTGGAGCCGGGCAGCCTGCCATTACCGGCAAGCGGCGGCGACACCAACGTGCGCACTTCCGACGCCAAGAACGGCGTAGTGAACTGGACCCGCGCATTCCCCAACGGCGCCATGGTGAATGAGGCGCGGCTGGCCTACAGCCGGCTGTTCGGCACCATCAACACTCCCAGCACCGAACAGTTATGGAAACAGTTCGGGTTCAAGGGCACCTTCGACCGCGCCGACATCAACGGCGTTCCGCTGTTCCAGCCGGCCGGTTACCGCAACGTTGGAGACCGCAGTTTCGCCCCCGATCCCCGCAAGCAGGACGTAAGGCAGTTTGTCGACACGTTCTCCTGGAATCGCGGCAAGCATGCGCTGAAGATGGGAATGAACAGCCGCAACATCATTCAGTACACGGGAATCACCAACTTCGCCCGCGGCGTGTACACATTCAACGGCCAGTTCACGCGCGCCGCGGCAGGCACGCAGAACGCCGGCGACTCCATGGCCGACGCCCTGCTGGGCCTGACCAGCAACGCACAGCTCAGCGCCGTGCTGGACAACCGCCGCATCGGCTGGACCCACGAGTTCTTCGTTCAGGACAATTGGAAGATCACACCCAAGCTGACGCTCAATCTGGGCGTACGCTACGAATACCAGTCGCCCTACGTGGAGCAGAACAATCGCGTGGCGAACTTCGTGGTGGATCCGGCCGACCAGTCATTCGGCACCGTGATCTTCCCGCGCGGCGACAGCGTGGAGCAGCGATCGTTCCGCCGGCGCGACCTGAACAACTTCGCTCCCCGCATCGGCTTCGCCTATCAGGCCGGCAGCAAGACGGTGATCCGCGGCGGCTATGGAATCTTTTATCTTGGGACATTCTCGCTGGTAACAGGAGCGACTCCTGATTACAACCCGCCGTTTTACCTGCAGGTGAATATTCCGACGCAGGCGGCGGCAGCGGCATCAAGTCATGTGATCCGCGACGGCTTCTCACCCAGTGCGCTCAATCCCAACGTGCTGGACGGCCGTTCCCTTGCCGCCATTTGGCCCTACAGTTGGTCGGACGGCACCATGAACCAATGGAACTTCAACATCCAGCACACCCTGCCCTGGAATTCTCTCTTCTCAGTGGCTTACGTTGGTTCAAACACCGTTCACGCCAGCGCCCAGGCCATCGACATCAATCAGCCGGTTCCGGGAGCGGGCGGGAACAACCCGAGGCGGCAATTCCCGCGGTTTTCCAATATTCTGATGTCGGCGCCGATCGCCGGAGCGAACTACCAGGGCCTGGAAATGAAGTTCGAACGACGGTTCGCCAACGGCTTTTCCATCCTCGCCGGCCACACCTACAGCAAGACGCTGGAGAAGGGTATCGGGCAGTTGACCAGCGTGCTGGCGCCGGAAAAGCGGATCAGCTTCCAGCACCTGCCTCATCGGTTCTTCACCGCGGCCGTATGGGACCTGCCGTTCGGCAAGGGCAAGACGGGCGCATTGGCGCATGTGCTGGATGGTTGGCAGGTATCGCCCATCCTGGAGATGCAAAAGGGGCTGCCCTTCACGCCCACAGTGAACGGAAATCCCGCCAATACCACTGGAGCCCAGCGTCCGAACCGGCTGCGCGATGGCAATCTTGCCCGCGGAGAACGCTCGCCGGACCGGTGGTTTGACCGTACCGCGTTCGCAGTCCCGGCGCCATTCACATTTGGCAACTCCGCCGCCAATGTGCTCTATGGGCCCGGACTGGTCAATCTCGACCTCACCGTGGCGCGCACCTTCCGCCTCACGGAGAAGGTCTCGCTCGACTTCCGGTCGGAGTTTTTTAACCTTTTCAACGACGCGCATTTCTCGTTCCCCAACGCGGTGGTGAACACCGCCATCGCCGGCACGATCTCGGAAACCTCCAGTTCAGCGCGCCAGATCCAGTTTGGGATGAAGCTGGTGTTCTAAGCTGATATGTTGGGGAATGTCGAAACGAATCGTGGTGGCAATCGATGGTCCTGCCGGAGCCGGCAAAAGCACCATCGCCCGGCGGCTGGCCGGAAAGCTGAATTTTCTCTACATCGACACCGGTGCAATGTATCGCGCGGTGGGCCTGTGGGCGCTGAACCGCAAAACAAGCCTGGATGACGCGCACCGGCTGGAACAACTGGCCAAGGAAGCGCGAATCGAACTGGACCGCAACGGGCGGGTGACACTGAATGGTGAGGATATCACCGATCGCATCCGCACCCAGCAGGTGGCCGATGCGGCATCCAAGGTTTCGGCCATCGGCGGCGTGCGCCGCGCTCTGCTCGACAAACAGCGGTCCTACGCCGATCAGCACTCGGTGGTGATGGAAGGGCGCGACATCGGAACGGTGGTATTTCCACAGGCCGGGATCAAGATTTTCCTGGATGCCAGCGTGGAGATTCGCGCCACGCGGCGGCTGAAAGAGCTACAGGAAAAAGGCGCGTCCGCCTCCTATGAGGAGATCGCCGCCGATATCCGCGACCGCGATCATCGCGACCGTAACCGGGCCGAAGCGCCCCTGATGCAGGCGCCCGACGCGCTGTTTCTTGACTCCAGCAATCTCAGCATCGAAGAGGTGGAGGAGGCGATTCTGAAAATCGTTCGCGACCGCACCTCCAACGGAAAGGAAGTTGCACGTTGAGCGATTTGTTAGTGATGAAATTCGGCGGCACGAGCATGGGATCCGCCGATCGGATGCGCGTTGCGGGCGGAATCTGCGCCGGACAGCGCAAACTGCGGCCGGTGGTGGCCGTGGTGTCGGCCATGTCGAAGATCACCGACCTGCTGCTGGACACGCTGCGTCATGCCGAAGGCGGGGATCGCGAAGGGCTGGAGAACAACCTGCGGACGCTGGAGGATCGCCACGTGGCGACGTGCCGCGAATTGCTGCCGGCCGCAAGGCAGCCTGAAGTGCTGGATGGAATCCGGCGGATCATTGCGGAGTTTCAACGCATCGCGAGCGGAATCCTGATGCTGGGCGAACGGCCTCCGCGGTCGGTGGATGAAGCGGTGGCGGTGGGCGAGCGGCTGTCGGCGCTGTTGATGGCGGCGCACCTGGAAGCCGAGGGCGTGCCCGCTCAGGCGGTGAACGCCGCCGAACTGATCGTGACCGATGCCGTGTTCGGTAACGCGACGCCTTTGATGGATCCGACGCGGCAGAAAGCGCAACAGAGGCTGATGCCGCTGATCCGCGCGGGCGTGCTGCCTGTGGTAACCGGATTCAACGGCGCCGCACCGGATGGGCGTCCAACAACACTGGGCCGCGGCGGATCCGACTTTTCGGCGTCGATCCTGGCGGGTGTGCTGGATGCGACTGACCTGTGGATCTGGACGGACGTGGACGGCATCATGAGCGCCGATCCGCGGCTGGTGCCCAACGCGCGCGTGATCGGGGAGATTACCTACGCCGAGGCGGCGGAGTTGGCGTGGAACGGGGCAAAGGTGCTGCATCCGCGCACGCTGGCGCCTCTGGTGGAAAAGGGCATTCCGGTCTGGAGCAAGAACAGCTTCAACCTTTCCGCGCCGGGTACGAAAATCGTACCGGAGGTGGGCGGACCCGACGGACCGCGGGCGGTGACGTCGATGGCCAACGTGGCATTGGTTTCCCTTGAGTCGGCCGATCCGGAACTGAACGGGGCGCTGGTGATGTCGCGCGCGCTGGCGGCGCTGGCGCAATCAAACGCCGAACTGCTGGCGATGACCAGTTCCAGTTACCGGCAGAGTTTCTGTTTCCTGGTAAGAAGCGCGGAGTTGCCGGCGGCGATGGCGAGCCTGGAGACGGGTTTCGCTCTTGAACTGGCGCACGGGTATCTCAAGCCGTTCGAGGTGGATGAGAACGTGGGACTGCTGGCGGTGGTGGGCGAAGGGATGCGCGGAACGCCGGGGCTGGCCGGCCGCATCTTCACCGCGATCTCGCGGGAGGACGTGAATATCATTGCCATCGCCCAGGGCTCCAGTGAGTTGACGATTTGCATCGTGGTGCGGCGCGAAGGCCTGGAGAAGGCCGTCCGCGCCATTCACGACGAGTGCCAGTTGGGGGCGGCGGCGGGCCGCTGACGGCGTCACCGCGTCCGGACAAAGTTGTTATACTCGCGGAATCCTGAAGGACTCCGGGATGAAAAAACCGCTTGCCGCCGCCGCTTTTTGCCTGCTTATCGCCAATCCCGCGCGGCCGGAAACGCTTCCCATCAGGACCTACACCACTCAGGACGGCCTGGCGCACAATCACATCAACCGCATCAAAGTGGATTCGCATGGCTTCCTCTGGTTCTGCACTGACGCGGGCGTTTCCCGCTTCGACGGACGGCAATTCTTGACCCTGACCACCGAAGACGGCCTTCCCCATCCGGATGTCAACGATCTGGTGGAAGCGCGCGACGGCGCCTTCTGGCTGGCGGGTGACGGCGGCATCTCGCGGTTTCGATTGCGCTCTCCTGGAACCAACGAGAAGCCAAGGATCGACACCTTTCGCGCGGCCGGTTACCCCGGAGAGAGATACGACGCGATCGAGTTCGATCTTGCAGGACGGCTGTGGGCGGGTGGCCATGAAGGACTCTACCGCATCGACACAACGGCCGGCCGTGTAAGTTGGACTGCGAGGGTGGTACCCGGCGCCGCCATTCCCCGGCTGCTGGCCGGCCGCGAAGGGGGGCTCTGGATCGCCACCACTCACGGCGCGGTGTACCGGGATGCAGGTGGCAGGCAAACGCCGGTCGTGCTCTCACCCCTGTCCGCTAACCCCTTCGCGCAATCCCTGCTGCAGGACCGCGCCGGCACGGTGTGGATCGGATACCGCGCTGGCGGGTTCTGCCGCCTGTCTGTCGCTGATGAGACCATCAAGCCGCTCGACTGCATCGCCGAACAGGACGGTCAGACCATTGCGGACGTACGGTCGATCTTCGAGTCTTCCGACGGGCGGTTCTGGCTGGGAACAACACAATCGGGACTTTGCGAGTTCGAGAGAAAAGAACGTAAGCTGACCTGCTACGGGAAGGAACACGGGCTGCCCGAAGACTGGATCCCGCGAGTGGCCGAAGATCCGCAGGGCAATCTTTGGTTGGGCACTCTCGATCGCGGTGTGTCCCGGCTGTCGCGGCCGGGATTTGTGCAAGTCGTGGAAGATGGCCCGGCAGGGTTCCTGTCGCTGATAATGGAAACACGAACGGGCTGGCTGGTGGCGGCCGCTCACAATGGGGTTGTACGCACGTTGGCCAGAGTAGGCCGCCGGTGGCAAGAAGTGTGGAGGTCGAGGTTTCCTCGCGCGCCGTACGATTACGCGTGGCCGCGCCAGCAGGGCCTGCTGGAGGACTCCCAGGGAAATTGGTGGATCCCCGCGGGCCGCCATCTTTACCGGTATCCGTTCGCCGCGGGTAGCCCGGCGCCACGCCCGCCCGATCCGGAGACGTTCCAGCTTCCTCCGGGCTTGTGGTACTCGCGAATCATTGAGGACTCGCCGGGTGCGGTATGGGCGTCCGTTGTTGTGCCGGGAAACGCTGCAAAACGGGATGCCAGATGGGTGGTTGTACGGGACAAAGCCGGCGGAGCGTTTCGCGAGGTCCCGGTGATTGAAGCAGCGATGGCGCGGGTGGAAAAGTCGATCGGCATCGGAGCCTACATCAGTTGCTTCCAGAACGGCAGCGACGGGGCATTGTGGATCGGGATTTCGAGCAATCGCCTCATCTACACCGGAAACGTGGTGACGCTGCTGAGATACCACCGCGGCAGGGTGCGCGAGTTCTCCATGGCCGACGGCCTGCCGCCGGGTAACATCAATGCCATTCATCGCGACCGGCTGGGACGGCTGTGGTTGGCCACCAACGCCGGGCTGGGACGGCTTGACGACGCGCAATCCGAACGCCCGAAGTTCGCCCGCTACGCTCAGGCTGAGGGTTTGGCGAGCACGGAAGTGTTGTGTGTCACAGAGGATGGGCAGGGGCGTATCTACGCCGGCACCGCAAAGGGCGTGGAGCGCCTGGACCCGCGCACCGGCCGGTTCCGGCATTTTTCAGTGGAGGACGGTTTGCCGGCCGGACGCGTGCAGGCCGCCGTCAGTGACCGCAGCGGACGATTGTGGTTTGCCACGGACAATGTCGTCTCCCGGTTCGAACCGGAAACCGTTGCGCCCAGGCCTCCCGGCATCTACACGGTCTACCCATCCGGACCGCTCACGCTTGCCTACGGCCGCAGCTACTTCGAGGCTCGGTTCAGCAGCCCGAACTTCGGCGGTCCGCCTCCGCGGTTTCAATACCGGCTGGCGGGAGCAGACCAGGACTGGGGCCCACCGGCGGCCGAAGGCGTCGTGCGATATGCCGGCATGAGTCCGGGCTCCTATGAACTGCAGGTGCGTGCGGTAAATGCGGAGGGTTTGGTGAGTCCGCAACCGGTTGGCTTGCGCCTTTCGGTAACGCCGCCCTTCTGGCGCACCTGGTGGTTCCTCGCGTTGGCTTTGGGCGCGGCAGGCGCCTTGGCATACTGGCTGCATCGTTACCGTGTGGAGCAGCTTCTGGCGGTGGAGCGGCTGCGAATCCGCATCGCTTCCGATCTGCACGACGATATCGGTTCCACGCTGTCTCAGGTATCGATGCTTGGGGAATTGGCGAAGCGCTCGCTCAATGGCGCCAATCCCGGCGTTTCCGAACTGATCGAACGGATGGCGGGGGCCAGCCGCGATGCGGTGTCGGCGATGGGGGATATCGTGTGGTCGATTCACCCCCGGAACGACCGATTGAGCAGGCTGGCGCAGCGAATGCGGAGTTTCGCTTCCGACGTGCTTTCAGCACGTGACATCGACTTCGACTTTGATACGCCGGACACCGGATCAGAGCCCGCCATTTCCCTTGAGGCGCGGCGCGACCTGCTGCTGATCTTCAAGGAAAGTGTGACAAACGCCGCCCGCCATTCCGGTTGCGCCAGAGTGAGGGCCAGTTTGCGGCAGGAGGGACGGGAGGTACGGCTCATCGTGGAGGATGACGGAAAGGGATTCGACACGGGCAGGGAGTCCAATGGTCATGGCCTGGGGACCATGCGGGCCCGTGTGGAAAAACTTGGGGGCCGGTGCGAGGTCCGCTCCGGGAATGGCGCCGGTACGCGCATCGCCGTATCGATCCCAGCCGGCGAAAGGCTCCTGTGATTCACGTTTCCATTGTTGAGGATCGGCCCGAAGTTCTGGAGAGCCTGCAGACCCTGATAAGCGGCACGCCAGGCTTTGAGTTGACCGGTGCGTACGGGTCAATGGAGGAAGCGCTGGCTGGCGTCGAGCAGCGGCTGCCGGACGCCATCGTGATTGATCTCGGCCTGCCCGGGATGTCGGGCACGGAGGGCATCCGGCGTCTGAGGGAGCGCTATCCCAAGCTTGCGATGATCGTCCTGACGGTATTTGATGACGACAAGCGCATCTTTGAGGCGATCTGCGCGGGTGCGCAAGGGTACCTGCTGAAAAATGCGCCGCCCTCAAAACTGCTGGACGGAATCCGCGAGATGATGGATGGCGGCGCGCCGATGTCGCCGGCGATTGCGCGGCGTGTCATGGAATTGTTCCGTCAATTCCGGCCGCCGGAGTCAGCCGGACATAGCCTTACGCCGCATGAAGTTCGCGTGTTGCGGTTAATGGCGGAGGGCCATAACGTGAAGACCGCGGCGCGGGAACTGGGGGTGAGCGCCAACACCGTGAGCTTTCACATGAAGAACATCTACACCAAGCTTCACGTACATTCGAAGGCGGAGGCGGTGGCTAAGGCGCTGCGGCAGGGCTTTCTGCGGTAGCTTGCAGATCGATGCGGTCCTGGAAGCGGCGGTGGCTTGCGGTGATTCGTAACTCCAGCAAGCGGCACTCGGCTTGGCGGGCCTGACGAAGCGCCGTCGAAAACTCAGCTTCCACCTCGTCGCGGCTGTCCAAACCGCGGAGGGCGCGGACGGCCTTTGCGCGCACCCGGTGGGTTTCCGCTTCGAAGCTCCGGCCTTCAGTAGCGGCGGCGAGTTCCAGCGCCTGATCGCACAGCCGGATGGCCTCCTCAAAATCCCCGGTCCCCAACAGCGCCTCGGCCAGAAGCGTAAGGCAATAGGGCCGCTCCAGCTTCGATCCCATGGCGTCCTGCCGCTCCATGCTCTTGCGGATCTCCGCGATCCCCTCCTCGCGCCGTCCCATGTGCGCCAGCGCCGAGCCGCGCACCACGCGTCCCCACTCCACGATCAGCGGCAGATCATGGTTCCGGCCCATGGCCATGGCGGACTCCAGGTGCGGACACGCCTCAGCATGTTCTCCGCGCGCATGGCGAATCCATCCCACCCAGAACGTGGCGTAAACCAGGCTGTGCGGATGCGAAAGACGGTTGGCCAATTCCACCGATTCCAGCGCCTTGGCCATCCCCTGCTCCAGGTCGCCCATCAACGTGAGCAGCCGCCCTAACATGCTAAGTGAAGTAACCAGCGGATCCAGGACGTAAAGCGAACCGCGAAACTCGTGCTGGCTCACCGGCGCGAGTTCAAAGATGCGCTCCATCGCCTCCCGCGCCTCGCTTAACCGCCCCATAAACGCCAGCGTGGTGCCCAAAGCGTGCAACGATTCCACGATCGCGTCCTTCTGCTGAAGCACATCGGCGGCCTGTCTCATCTCCCGGGCCACCTGCAGCGCCGCTGAAAGCCTTCCCGCATTGGTCTCGCACGTGTGGATCGCCCACAACACGGGCACCAGCCGGCGGATCTCGTTCAGCTTCAGGCACAGTTCCCGGGAACGGCGGTAGGTTCCCTCCACCTCCGGCGCGGCGTACCCGCGAGTGGACATCAACGCCATTCCCAGCGTGAGCGAGTACAGCAGTTCCTGTTCGTCACGCTGGCGGGATTCCGGCAGCGCGTTCAATGATCGAAGGCCGCGTCCGCACAACAGCACCGCTTCGGGATAGGCGAATACGCGAGCGGCGTTACGCGCGGCGTGGAGGAAATACTGGCAGGCGCTTTCATAGTCCCGTCCGCTCTCATAGAGCATGGCCAGTTCGGCGGCGATCGCTCGCGATTGCTCGCCAGCCAGTCCGGCCAGCACTCCCGCCACCGCAAGGCTGTCGGCGGCGCGGCGCGACGGAGTCAATGACGCATAGAGCGCATTCTGATAGAACACATGCACGAACCGGTAGCGGATCGAAAGCGGCAGGCCGGGCCGGTCCTGTTCCTCCACCGCCGTCACCAGCCGGTGCACCTGCTCCAGGTCGCGCAGCCGTTCTTCGACGAACGCGGCATCAAGCGACAACACCTGAGCCACCACGACTGTATCGAACTGCACGCCCTGGACGGCGCCGCACAACAATAGCTTCAGATCTGTTTGTTCTAATCCAGCGAGTTTTAGGCCGATCATGGCGTGTGTGCCGGCCGGGATGACGCGGCGCACTTCGGCGGAACTGCGGACCAGGCTCCAGGCGCCGTCCTGTTCCCCCAGCACCCGCGTATCCACCAGGTAACGCAGCAGATCGGTGAGAAAAAGCGGGTTTCCCTCGGTCCTCTCATGAACGATGGCGGAGAATTCCTCCGGGAACCGGTGACCGGGAAACCTGGTGGCGAGATACTGTTCCACGTCCTGCCGGGTGAGGAACGAGAGTGGAATCTCTGCGCCGATCCCCCACCTCTCCAGCCGGAGTTTTAAGGGAAGGAACGGATGCCCGGGAGCAAGAACCGCACCCGGCCGGTAGGTAGCGACAATCAGGATCGGAATGTTGCGCATCCGCTGGCCAAGGTAGATCAGCAGATCGCAGGTGGAGGCATCGGCCCAGTGAAGATCGTCCAGGAACAGAACCACCGGCCGGATGCGGGACAACGCTTCGAACAGGGCGGCAAACTCGCGCCGCAGCCGTTCGTGGGACGGCGGCTTCTCCCCTTTGCCGCTGCGCACAGCCGAAACCTGGGCGAACCACGCCGGAGCCACCGTTTCCACAAGGTGCGCGGCGGCGCCGCCAGCGCGGCACAGGCCATCGAGCGCATCCAGAACAGGAGCGAAAGCATCGGTATCGGCCAATCGTTCCGAACAGCGGCCGCGTGCGGCAAGGGCCGCGTCACCGGACTCCAGTCCGGCAAGAAAGTCCTCCACGAACGTGGTTTTTCCCATGCCGGCATCACCGGAAACGGTCACCATCGTGCCCCCCTCTGACAGCGCTGCGAAGGCGGCCATGAGGCGATTCAGTTCGATCTCGCGGCCCACCGATTGGCGGCGCGGCCGGTGGCCGGCCGATGGAACGCCGGACGGACGGCTGCGCCAGTTAAACCTGGGCGCATAGCCACCGCGCGGCAATTCGATGATGATCGGATCGGTGGCGCCGTTACCGACATAGTATTCGGCAAGCTTGGCCCGCAGGCGTCCGGCCATGATGCGGACAATCGGGTCTTCCTGCGGGTTGTAGTCGTCACCGCGTTCGAATACCTGAACACCAATGGTGTATTCCTTCAGATCCTGTGCACGGCCGGCCAGCGCCGCCTCAACGGCGAAACAGAGGAAGCCCGCCAGCCGCTGGGATTTTTCAAACAGCGGGTCGGCGAGGATTTTCCTCAATTGCCTGGTGATTCCGGCACTGGAAAGCGTTTCGGTCATGGGGCTCCGATTCACGATGCTACCGTAACTTACTCCCGCCCGCGCCCCCTTCTCGGGCAAAGTGGAGATTCATCGGAGCCGTTCGATCACATTCCTACATAAACAGGTAGGGGAGGTCCACAGCAATGCCAGAGATAATCACCTATACCAGCGGCGGCATATCGATTCGCGCGGAGTCCTATGCTCCGGCGAAGCCGGCAAACGGGGCGGCCGTTGTCATTGCCCACGGCTCGGACGGGGTCACTGACCACTTGAACGGGCCGTGGGCGTCGATGATGCGAGAGTTCGCCACGGACTTCGCCGGGCGGGGTTTCGCCGTCCTGCTTCCCTACTATTTCGACCGCACGGGCACTGAACCGGGGATTCCGGCAATGCAGTCGATGTTCGGGCACATGGCGGCCTGGCAGGAGGCGCTGGCCGACGCCGTGACGTTCGCCGGCCGCCGGGTTGCGCTTGTGGGCTTCTCGTTGGGCGGGCACCTGAGCCTGCGCCTGCGCGGCAGTGTCCCGGTGGTTGTGGAGTTCTTCGCGCCCTTCCTCACCGGGCTGGGGCCGGCGCCGGCAGTCTTGCCCCATGTGCAGATTCACCACGGCGAAGCGGACCGGCTGGTGGACATCGCCAATGCCGAACAGATCGCGAGTGTCTTGAAAGAAGAAGGCGCCACGGCGGACCTGCGCAGCTATCACGAGGCCGGACACGGTTTTGGCGGAGGTAAGCCGGGAGATGCCGAAGCCCGGAGGGTGTCAAGGGAACGGGCGGTGACGTTTCTGTCGGCCCACGTGTAACGCAGGAGGAGGAAACAGATTGCAGGATCGAAGCAACTCAAGGACCGGAGGGAGATCCAAGGCGGTGCACCATGGTCTTAAGCGTTAGTGATTCCCCACTCACGGCGCCAGCCCGCCAGGTGCTGGACCGCATCCTGTCGTCCCGCCAGTTTCTGAACGCCCCGCGGCAGGCTGCTTTTCTGCGTTTCGTCGTGGAAGAATCACTGGCCGGGCGCGGAAACGACCTCAAGGAAACGTTGATCGCCACGCAAGTCTACGAGAAGGCCGCCGACTACGACCCGCGCATCGACTCCACCGTGCGGGTTGAGGCGATCAAGCTGCGGCAGCGCCTGGCGGCCTACTACGAGGGGCCCGGCGCCAACGATCCCTTCCGGCTTTCGATCCCCAAAGGCAGTTATCGAGTGGTGATTGAGCCGGCGGAGCCCACTGTAGAAACCAATGATCCGTCCCAGCGGTTCCAGCTTCCCGTGCAGGCCTGGGCTCTGGCCATTCCCGTGCTGGCTGCCGTATGGCACTTCCTGCCGGCAGGAAAGCCGCCGGTGGATGCGGCGCCCATTCTGCGGGATGTGCAGCGCCTCACCGCACTCGGATCGTACGCTACGGGCGCGGCAATTTCAAAAGACGGCAGCTTCGCCGTATACGCCACCGACCGTGACAGTGGCGGCGTACTGAATCTTTGGCGGCACCCGCTGGACGGTGGTGCGCCTGTCCGGCTTACCCGTTCCGGAGTCAACCATCGGGAACCGGCGATCAGCCCCGATGGTAAGCAGATCGTGTTTCGCGCCGATAGCGACGGGGGCGTACTCTACGTGATGCCGGCCGCGGGAGGTGAACCGCGCCGGATTCCGGAATCGGCGGGAGCGCACGATCCGCGTTTGGGCGGCCGTGACTCACGATCGGTGTTGTACTGGACGCCTCGCGACCGGGAAACCCCGGACTACGGCCGTGTCTACCTCGCGTCCACTGAACCGCAGGCACCGTGGCCGGTTCTGCTTTTTGGCGACTTTGCTCATGCCTCACGGCCAATCTGGTCCGGTGATGGACGCCTGGTTCTGGCTCTCGGCACATGGCATTCGAATATTCCGGACAAGGAGTTTGATGCCTGGGTAGTGGATCTGGACGGCCGCTATGCCAGGGGCGCGCCTGTCAAAACCGGCCTGTTTCCCCTGCTGCGGGCAAAGGGCCTGTACCGGACCATTCGGGAGCGGAGCGGCATTGAAGTCAGTGACTGGCGGGATGAATGGCTATACTTCACCGCGCCATCGGGAGAGTCACGGGACCTTTTCCGGGTCCGGTTGCCGGCTGCCGGCCGTGTCGAGGGCGATCCTCAGCGGATGACCTTCGGAGCGGGCTCTATCAGCGGGATCAGTCTGGCAGGCGACGGGTCAACGCTGGTGTTTCTGCGGCCGGAAAGCTCATACAATCTACACAGCGTACAAGTGTCCGCGCCGGGCGAGCCGGCCGGGGAACCATTCCGTCACACCATCGAAACCGGAGTGAATTTCCGGGTCGCGGTAGCGCCTACCGGCAATTCCGCTGTATGGGAGCGTCAGCAACCCGGCGCCGGAAATCAAGTCTGGCATCTCGGCCTCGCCACTGGTGTGCGCCGGAACCTGAAAGGCGGCAGTCCCGCCGTGCGCAGCCACGCCATCCTCTCCCCAAGCGGCGATACGGTGGCCTATCGGGTGGCTGATCCCGATTTCCAGCCAATCTACGCGCAGGCGCCGGATGGTACGGAACGGCGCATCTGCGACAACTGCGGCACACCTGCTGATTGGACGGCCGACGGCCGGCATATCCTCTACATTACCGGCGGAACTCCGTCGGTGATCGGGTTGCTTCACGCATCAACCGGCGCCCACGGCGACCTCATAAGCCATCCCAACTACAACCTCAACGGCGCCCGCGCGAGGGTGAACGCCAATGGCGATGGATGGGTGGCCTTCTACGTGGACAACAGCCCGCGCTCGCGGCAGATCCTGCTGGCGCGCCTCAACAAGTGGCGGCCGGCTGAGCCGAGAGACTGGGTTCCGGTAACCGATGGGACCGAGTGGGATCAATCGCCGGCCTGGTCACCGGATGGCCGCACGTTGTACTTCACCAACTGGCATGACGGCTTCCGGTGCATCATGGCGCGGGGGGTGGATCCGGCAACCGGGCGGCCGTCCGGTCCGGCGTGGGCGGTCCGTCACTTCCACGGGCCGTCACAAACCCTGATGCTTTCACTTTCTCTGCGGGGTGTCGATGCGTTGTGGGCGGCGAAAGACCGGTTGTATTTCATGCTGGACGATCGCCGGTCGGACTTGTGGCTCGGTTCGATTCGCTGAAGCCCGCAAGAGTGCCTCAGCGGAAATTCCGCACCAGCATCAGGTCCGACTCCCTGTGGTTGACCACTGAAAGAGCCGCCCGTTTGCCATCCGCCGTCACCGAAAAGCCGGGGGCGGGCCGGAAGATCCGATGCCGCATCGCCGCCAGCACCACATCGGTTTGCGGCTCCAGGCTGCGCAGCCGCAGGATCAGGCCAGCCGGCGCCCCGGTCCAATCGAGATAATAGATACCCTTAGGGCCGAGAGCCCAGTAACCCTGAGTAACTCCAGGGGCAACATCCTCCTCAACACCACCATGAACCGGGATCCGGCGCAGCCCCGGGCGTTCCTCGTCGAACGTGTAGTAAAGATACTTGCCATCGGGTGACTCGAAAGCCTCGTATCCCCCGTTGCGAGTTACCTGGACGGGCGCGCCATCGGGAAACGGCGCCTTCCAGATTTGCCGGGAGCCGGAACGCTCAGAGAAATAGTAAAGAAATTTGCCATCCCGAGACCAACTCGGCCGCCCGTCTTCGCCCTCGAAATCGGTAATTCGGCGCACGACGCCATCCTCCACGCTCACGACATGCACGTCGTAGTCAGTATCGGCGAGCGCCGAGTCAAAGGCGATATGCTTGCCATCCGGCGAGTAGCGCGGAACGCCGCTGCGGCGCCGGCCGAGATGCGTGAGTTGCACCGGTTCGCTCCCGTCGGCCCGCGCAGTCCAGATCTCCCAGGCGCCTGAACGGTCAGAAGAGAACGCAAAGCGCTGCCCATCCGGGGAAAAGCTGGGGTTGGTCTCTGAGCGGCTTCCCTCCACGAACGATGACTCCGCTCCGGTGGCCAAGTCCAGGGCCAGAATGTCCAGCCCCTGTGCCCGCTGCTCATAGACGAGGTGTGTCCGCCCATCGCTACTCCGCGCCAGAGCGGGATGGAAGGCATTGTCTCCAAGAGCGGAAAGCGGCTGCGGTGCGCCTCCGGAGAGCGGCATCCAAAACAGCAACGGCCGGCCCCGGGGATCGGCGGCAAACACCACAGTCCGCTCATCGGGGGAAACCGCGGCAGCGCCTTCGATGCGGAATCCCTCCAGAAGGGGGCGGGGCTGTCCCTTTGGCGGAGCCATCCATAGGTCCATTCGGGCGCTGGAATGCAGCCGCCCGAACAGCAACCCGCCGCCGGGCAGCGGGGACGGCCAACTTGCGCCGCCTCCCAAATCCGTCGCCACCTGCTCACCCGTGGATGCCGATACGCGCGTGATCCGTGCACCCGAAACGTCGCCTTCTCCGACCAGGATCTCCTTCCCGTCGGCGGTCCAGGCGGCCACAGTACCCGCCGCCCGGCTGATTGCGGATTCTCGGCCTTCCCGCAGGTGGAAGACCATCAACGTCCGTTGGGCGCCGTCATGCCGCAGAAACGCAATCCTTCCGCCGTCGGGTGACCAGGACGGGCAGGAGTCAGCCAAAGGGTTCGTGGTCAGACGCTTCGGGGATCCGTCTCCGGGGCGCAACAGGTAGATGTCCCGGTTGTCGCCGCCGCCATCCCAGCTAAAGGCTACGGCAGTAGCATCCGGCGACCAGGCCGGCTCCTGTTCGATGCCGGGATACGTAGTTAAAGGGACAGCCTGTAGGTCGGCCTGGGCTGGCGGCTCGCTGAAAACATAAAAATACAGGAGCCCGCTCAGTGCGGAGGCGGCCAACAGCGCAGGGGCCACTTTCTGCCGGGACGTTCGCCCCGGGGCGGGGACTGCTTCCTCACCCGCGGCGCCTACGGACGGCGGATTCGTTTGCCGGCTTTCCTGCCAGCGGTCCAACTCCTGGCGATAGGCCCACACCGATCCCTTCTGCAAGTGAAGGTGCTTGTGGACGGGCAAACCTTCCGTATCATGCCAGCGGCGGACTGTACGTTCGCTGCGGCCGAGATAGGCTGCGATCTGCTTCCAGGAATCGAGGCGGTCTGTCTTGCGAGGATCGGAACCCTCCTCAGGTGTCATCTGCTGCACAGCGTTTTGGGGTCAATGGTATCACTCTGGTGGGCCATTTCGGGCGCCTGAATTGACCGGCCCGGTCCCGGGGCTTGCGGGCGGGCGCCTTAAAACGTAAAACAGCGGGCCACCCCGCATCCAGGTCCAGCCGCCTTAGCTGCTTTTTTTCAAGGTAACGCTGTTAAGCGAGCAAGTTCGACGCTTCGGGCAACTGCAAGTCACTTCCTGCGGCCGATGCGCCAGGGCTAGTCTTGCGTCTGGCATGTTTCTTTTGCTCCGTACGCTGCTGTGGGTGATGATGGCTGCCGCTTGCCTGATTCCCTCCGCGCCGGATCCTTCCGTGGGCGTCTGGACGCTGGTGGACGGGCCGCGGGCCAAGTCCGTTCCACGAAGGGTGGCTGTTCGCCGGGATGGCCCGGACGGCTGGATCGTGGTTACGGCCTGGTTTCCGACTCACGTGGAACGGCTGCGGATGAGGCACGACGGCCAGGACTATCGGGTGAGGGGGACACCGGAGTATGAAACGGTATCCAGCATCCGCCTGGATGCGCAGTCGTTAGAAGCAGTGTTCCGCAAGGAGAGGCGTGAGGTTCGCCGCTGCACCTGGGAGTTTGCAGCGGATGGAGCGACCTGCAGCCTGCGATGTACGGACCGGACAGCGGGCGTGTACCGGCGGGGAGAGGTTAAGCCATGAGGAGAATCATCGAAGTCTTCATTTACCGCGCCGTATGCACCCTTCTGTTAACGGGCGCTACGGGACTCGCTCAAGCGGCGCCGCCAACTCCCCAGGAGGAAGCCGTCCGGTTGGTTGCAGATGGCCAATATGGCAGGGCGCGGCAACTGGTAACAAACTTGATCAGCCAGGCTGCGGACCCTCGATCGGGCGCCGGCGTGCCCTATCGAGCCAGTCTGTACGAACTGCTGGGCACGATCGAGAACGCCCTGGGGCACTACGATGACGCGCAGCGGGCACTGGAAGAGGGGATCACGCTGTGCGAGCATCATCAACCGGCCGTTCCGGAACTTCTGGTTTCGTTGCAAGTGTCGCTTGCCGAATCGCACGTGGTTCGCGCGGACTATCAGGCGGCGAGCCGCGTGCTCAACCGTGCGCTGGCGACCGCCACCGAAGGGCTGCCGCCGGATCACCCCCGGCTGGCTTCGGTACTGGATGGCTTCGGCCTCTTGTACGTGGCACGCGGCGAGTTCTCCCGTGCTGAGAAGTTCTTGCGCCGAGCGCTGGCGATTCTGGTGAAACGCATGGGACCTGACCATCCCGAGACCGCCACTGAAGCGCTTGCGCTGGCATCGCTGCTGCTATCGATGAACCGCGACGCGGAGGCCGTGAGGCTGACCGAACGTAGCAGGTTCGCGCTGGAACAGGTTCACGGAAAGAGCCACCCCCGCACGGTGTTAGCTGGTTACAACCTCGGGGTGGCGCAGCTTAAGTCCAACCCAGCCGAGGCGGAGCGGGTGTTACGGGCTTCCATGGCGGCCTGGCGCGAGTCACAACCGGAGTTGCATAGTACGACGGCGAATCTTCTCGGCGCGTTGGCTGCGGCGAAACTGGCGCAAGGAGACACCAGCGAAGCGATCACGCTGAACGATCGCGCGTTAGCGATCCTTCGCCAGCTGCTGGGGCCGGAGCATCCGCAGGTGGTGAATGTGATGTACGACCGGGCGCGGCTGTTGAAGGCAGACAAGCGAGGGAAGGAGGCGGCGGCTGTGAAGAAAGAAGCAGACCGGATCCGGAATGACAGGGGTTACCCGGAACCGGGCCGCCACAGTATCGACATAAATGCCCTTCGGGGACGTTGAGGCAAGGAGCACTTAATGCGAACCGCGATGATTCTTCACGCCTTCACGGGCGACCAGCATGGCTGCTGCCCGCGCAACCGGCGGCCAAACGAAATCCTGTTCACCGCGCAGAAAGATTCGGGCGACAGCTTCAGCGCCATCGTGCCGGGGGCCATGCAGGTGAGGCTGCTTGCTCCCGCCTCGCGCGAGCTCACTGTGATTGCCGTCCCCCGCGACGGCGAAGTCTTTCGCGCGCAACTGGCCCGCTACGATGACGATCCGCCGATTCACAGCGGAGTCTATCTTGCATCGATTTTCGCCGTGGTCTTTGTACCTGGCGACGACGAATTCACCGGGACAGGACTCGCCACTGTCGTCATAGACGAAGATCTGCCGGCGGTTCCGCGTCCCATCCATCCACCCGAAGGAGATATTCCATCATGATTCGACTGATTCCGGTAGCGGCGTTGCTCGCCACCGTGGCACTGGCGCAAACGCCACAGGTGACGTGGGCAGGCGCCACGTATCTTAAGGACAACCCCTCCGCATCCGCCGAACAGGTCCGCGCATCCGCCGAGCTGGGCGCAAAGGGCGCAGCAGCGAACGTCCGCGAAGGAGCCTTCACCGGCTTCCTGCGAATGCGGCGCGCGTTTCCCAGTTCGCACG
>JANRLE010000056.1:0-59761 GCA_033762895.1 Bryobacteraceae bacterium
TTGGAAGGCGCGCATCGAGGGATCGGTTTTAGGAGCCGGCCTGGGTGGAGTTTTCAAACACCAGCTTCTTGCTGCTCTTGCCGATGCGGATCTCGTCGATCTTGTACGTTCCGTCGCCATTGAGAAACCGCACCGAGGTGCGTATGTTCTTTGACTCGGTGGCTTCGACGCGCACGGGGGCTTCCACGCTCTGCTTGCCGTCGCTGAGCATGGCGGCGCCTTCCTTCAGTGTCACCTTGTAGCTGCCGGGTTTCAGTTGCTTGCCCGCAACGATGGTGGGCTGATAAAGGGTGACCTGAAACGATTCAGCGGCGGTCAGCGCCGGCACTGTCATCAATGTGAAAATAAGCGCGAACTTCGTCATGGTTTGTAGTCTCCGTGGGGTGATTCCAGTCACCTTCTAACTACGTACGCGCAGGAAATTTGTTCCGCGGGTCAGAAAAAGTTCACGATTGTTTCCACAGCCTGCCTCTGCACGGCGGGATCGTTTCCAAAGCCTTCCAGCCACTGCACGCGAGCGTCCCGCTTAAACCAGGTCCATTGACGCTTGGCGTAGTGTCGAGTCTGTTTTTGCATCTCCTCCAGGGCCTGTTGTGGAGTGTAACTTCCCTGTAGCAGAAGCAGGGCTTGTTTATAACCAATCGATTCGAAAGGTTTCGAGGACGCCGGATAGCCGCGATTCAGTATCCCCCGCACCTCCTCCAACAGCCCGAGTTCGAACATCCGCCGGCAGCGTTCATCCAACAGCCGGTAGAGTTCCGCCCTGGCCGGAGACAGCCCCAGAAGATGGATATGGAAGCCTTCGATCGGCCGCGTCCCACCGCGGTGCAGGTCGCTGAGCGGGCGCCTGGCCGTGGCATACACCTCAATGGCGCGGACCAGCTTGTTGCGGTCGTTGCCATGGATCCTCGCCGCAGCGGCGGGGTCCACCCGCCGAAGGAAGCGATGGAGCAGTCCGGCGCGGCGGGACTCGCGATCATTCAGCTTCACGCGTAATTGCTCATCGCGCGCGGGACCTTCGAAAAGGCCGTCCAGCATGGCGCGCAGATAGAATCCCGTGCCGCCCACCACCACCGGAAGCTTGCCGCGGGAGGCGATGTCCAGGGCGGCCGCTCGCGCCAGCCGCGCATAGTCCCCGGCGGTAAACAATTCGTTCGGTTCCACAATGTCGATGAGGTGGTGCGGAATGCCCTGGCGCCCGGCTTCGGGCAGCTTGGCGGTGCCGATGTCGAAGTAGCGGTAAACCTGTAGCGAATCGCAATTGATAATCTCCCCATCGAAGCGGAGGGCGATGGCCAGCGCCAGATCACTCTTGCCCGCGCCGGTGGGTCCCACGACGCCGATCAATGGAAACACGCAGCATTTAGTTTAACGGCTGAGCGGCCTCGGCTTCGCAAGGATGAGCCGCCGGAAGCAGGTGGAACTTCTTCATGCGGTAGCGAAGCAGGTCGCGGCTTACGCCCAGCATCCGCGCGGCACGCGCCTGATTGCCCCCGCTGCGGTTCAGCGCCCAGGACAGCAGCTTGCGCTCGTGCTCCTCAAACGTCAGGCCGCCTTCTCCCGGCGAGGGTGGATGGTGCATCTGCGGGCTCGCCAACTCCGGCTGTTCACTCAGTTCTGGCGGCAGGCTGGTGGCCTGTATGATGTCGGATTCCTCCAGGATCATGGCCCGTTCGATGGCATTCTTCAATTCGCGCACGTTTCCCGGCCAGGAATGCGCCAGCAGGAGCCGGATGGCCTCAGGAGCCAATCCCTCCATCGCACGGTTGAACTTGCGGTTGTAGATCGCCATAAAATGGCTGGCCAGCGGCAGCACATCCTCGGGCCGCTCGCGCAGCGGCGGCACCACAATCTGCACGATATTCAGCCGGTAGTAGAGATCCTTGCGGAAGCTGCCCTCTTCAGCCGCCTGCCGAAGGTTGCGGTTGGTGGCAGCGATAATCCGGGCCTGGACGTACAGGTTCGACAGGCCGCCCAGGTGGCGGAACGTCTGGTCCTCCAGCACGCGCAACAGCTTGGCCTGCAGCTTCAGCGGCAGTTCTCCGATTTCATCCAGCAGCAGCGTCCCTTTGCCGGCCACTTCGAACAGTCCGCGCTTCTGGCTGCGGGCGTCCGTGAATGCGCCCTTTTCGTATCCGAACAACTCGCTTTCGAGCAGAGTTTCCGGCATCGCCGCGCAGTTGATGGCGACAAAGGGATCGCCGCAACGGGGACTTTCGTGATGGATGGCCTTGGCGATGACGTCTTTGCCGGTGCCGTTCTCGCCCTCCAGCAGCACAATTCCCGCCTGGCTGGCCGCCACTTTCCTGGCAAAGCGCAGAATTCCTGCCATGGTGGGGGATTCCGCCACGATTTCGGGCCGCTGATGCGGCGCCGGGTCCACCACCGTATTGATGGTGGTGATCACGCCGCGGAACGCTCCGGATTCATCCGCGATCCGGGAACTTCGCACCAGCGCCACGTTCTCCTTGCCGCATTCGCTTTGAAAGCGCACCGATCCGCTCATCGCCGAAAGATCCAGAAAGCCGCAGTCAGAGGTGCAACCCGAACAGCGGAACGCCTCGCTACATGGCTTTCCTATAAGATCGCCGGGGCCAACGCCTAGAATCTGGCGCGCGGTGCGGTTGAGGTGACTGACCTTCAAATCGTTGTCACACACAATTACGCCGTAGGGCACCTGATCAAGGGCGGACTCCAGCAGTTCGACATCGGCGTGAAGACACACGCCGGAAGAACCCGCTTTGGGTTGGAGTTGAGTCATCATGAAACCTGCGATCAGGCGGCCGAGGACACTGCCGCGTCATTGTGCATGCACCGGTGATCCCGTTCATGCGAGCGGCACCAGTGGTCCTGGGCGTTCTCTACCACGTATTTCACTTCTTCGCGGCAGAAAGGCGTGGCAAGTACATCGAAACCGCCCATATTCAGTACTTCCGCCCACAGCCGCTCATCAGCCAGACGGGAACTGACCACCAGCCTGGGAGGATTCGGAACGTTCTCCAGGCGGCGCAAGAGGTTACACCAGCCGCCCGAGGGAAGATCGCTGTCGGCGATTACCACCGGGAGCTCGGAAACCGAACCGAGACAGCGCAACGCTTCCTCGGATGTGTGTGCATGAAGAAGGAGCAAATCGCGGTTATCGAGAAGCTCCCTTAACCGGTTGTATTCCGCATCGCTTGGACCGGCGAAGAGGATAGTGAACGACATTGGATCAACGCGTGTTTTCGGGGCCACTTGCTCTTCCTTAAATCGATTCTGATTACTTGTCGAGCGGTGGTGCATGGCACCTGGTTATAAACCCGCAGCACTATCGTACCGGGAAATGCCAAACCCGGCTACTAGGGAAATCGCTAGTGCTTTTTCGGGCAATTCGATTAGGGAGTGATCAATCCGTCTTCGATTGCACGCCGCGTCAGTTCCGCGGTGGAATGCACGCCCAGCTTTTCCATGAGGCGGCTGCGGTGAAACTCAACGGTCTTGACGGAAACTTCCAGTTCCGCGGCGATTTCCTTGCTCGTACGGCCGTTGGCGACACGCTGCAGGATTTGCCGCTGCCGGTCCGTGAGCCCGGCCTCGGCGCGGGTGAGCTCGCCGCTGCGAGTCCACAGGCCGATCCGCACTTCTTCGTCAAAGCCCGAAGAGACAAAAGTCTTCCCGTGGATGACGTCGTGAATCGCGGTGAGCAGTTCCTCGGAAGCGTCGGTCTTCAGAACATATGCCGAAGCGCCCGACTTGAGGGCCTGTCTCAGGTAGATGGGGTTGGGGTGCATGCTGAGGAAGACCAGCCGGATGCCGGGCAGGCTCGCGTGGATCTGCTGTGCCGCGTCGAAGCCGTTCAGAACGGGCATGCTGATATCGAGAATCACCAGATCGGGCTTCAGCTCATGGGCGGCCTGCACAAGCGCCTGGCCGTCGCGGCATTCCCCAACCACGTCGTGGTGCGGCTCCAGCAGTGAGCGCACGCCCCGCAGTATCAGGGCGTGGTCATCCGCCAGAAGGATGCGCAGCCTTTTCATGAAGTTTCCGCGGCGGCGTCAACAGCCTCAGCGAGTGGGACGGACACATGGATCACCGTGCCCTCGCCCGGATTGGAAACGATGGAGATGGTCCCGCCCAGCAATCTCACGCGCTCTTTCATGCTGATCAGTCCCAGCGACGCCCGCGGCCGGTCCTCGCCGGGAGAAAAACCAACGCCGTGATCCTCAACGCGGAGTTCCAGGAGGTCTCCGCTCTTTTCCAGCGTAACAGAGGCGTCCTGGGTCCGTGCGTGTTTGAGTACATTGTGAAGCGCCTCCTGCGCGATACGGTAGAGCGCCGTCGCGGTCTCGGCGCGCAGGTTGCGAGGGACTCCGTGGCTCGTATACCGGATCTCTATGCCCTCCGCCGCCGACAGTTCTTCGCAGTATGCCTGAAGCGCCAGTTCCAGGCCCAGATCCTCCAGCACACCCGGATGCAGCTTGTGGGAAAGGCGGCGGACATCGTGCGAAACGCGGCGGATTCGCTGCTGCAACTCACGGATTTTCTCGCATACGGGCGAGAACGAGATCTCCGAAGCCAGCTTGCCCGCGTCGATGGAAAGCAGCGCCAGGGTCTGCGTGATGTCGTCGTGCAGTTCGCTGCCGATGCGGCGGCGCTCCTGCTCATGTGCCGTCAGCAGCCGGCCGGTGAGCGCCTGCAGTTGCTCGCGATAGAGCTGGATCTCCCGCTCGGCCCGCACACGCGCGCTCACGTCGCGCAGAAGGCTGATCACGGCGGGCGTGCCATGGAAGAGGATTCGCCGCCGTTGCACTTCCACGTCGATGAGGGAGCCATCCTTGCGGCGGTGCTTCCACATCCCGGCGAAATCAAAGCCATCTGAACCGGAATTCAGCCCTGGCCCGGACTCCTGGAAACGTTCGCGCTCGCCCCGCGGGTGCAGATCCAGCTTGCTCATGGCGAGGAACTCTCCGCGGCTGTAGCCATAGTGACGCACCGCGGCTTCATTAACGGCGAGTATGGCCAGCGTGTTCGCATCGTAGACCACCATCACGTTGGGGTTCGCCTCAAACAACAGCCGGTATTGTTCCTCGCTGGCCGCAAGCTGGCGGCCCAGATGCTTCCTTTCGGTGATGTTCTCGGCGAGCAGAATGACGCCGCTCACCAGGCCGTTGGCGATGCGCAGCGGCGCCGTGGACACCGATACCTCCAGTCGCCCGCCCTCGCTGGTCATCAGCGTACACTCGCGCCCCAGGATCGTTTCGCCATTCATGGCGCGCGCGTGCAACTCCACGCTCAAGGCGCCCGCATCGTCGCGCCCCCACGGACAGAGCCTGCCGATTGTCTCGGCCGCCCTGTAGCCAAACAGCACTTCGGCGGCGCGGTTCCAGGTGATGACATGGCGGGCGGCATCGAGGGACACGATCGCCACCGGCGCGGCCTGGATCAGCGTCCCCAGGGCGTTGCTGGTTTCCTGCAGCGCCCTCGCCAGTTCCTCCTCCAGCCGCTTCCGGTCGGAGATGTCGGAAATTGATCCGGCGATCCGGACGGGCTTGCCCTCCTCATCCCATTCGGCCTGGCCGCGGCAGCGGATCCAGCGGTAGTCCCCACTCCCGCTCAGGACACGGCACTCAATATCCAACGGCGCGTGTCCCTCCACGTGTGTCCTGATCGCCGTCAGAATGCTCTCGCGGTCCTCGGGGTGCAGAAGAGCTTCGGCCGGCGTCTCGGACGGGAAGCCGGTCTCGGAGTAGCCTAGTATCTCCAGGTAGCGGCGGGAGCGGTAGAGGTTCCCCTTGACCAGGTCCCAGTCCCAGATTCCGTCATTGGCGCCGAGGGCGGCCAGTGCCAGACGGTGGTTGCTGTCCTCCCATTCGGCAGGAGTCGCGATCCGCAGATTGCCGGCTCCCGGCAGGGCGGTTTCCACAAACTGGCCGGCCGCGAGCGAAGCCAGCGTGCGGCCCCGCAGTTGATCCTCTTCGATGCCGGTCAAGCCACAGAAGGAGGCATTTGCCCGCAGAATCGCGCCGCTGGCCGCATCCACCAGCGCCATCGGCGCCGGGGCGGCCAGAAAAGCCGCCGACAACTGCTCGCTCGACAGTTCCACTGTCTACTTCTTTGTGAATATGGCGATGTACTGCGTTCCTGGCAGATGGTCCGATTTTGATGCCAGCGTATATCCAAAGCCCTCCACTTCCCTGATCACATCCGCCTGGTCCAGCCGGATATGCTTGGGGTCGCGGAATCCGTTCTTATAGAAGTCGACAACCACGAACTTACCCCCGGCCCGCAAGGCGCGGCTTACCACGCCCACCGTCTTATCAGGGAAGTCGAAGTGATGATAGGCGTCGAGCGTTAGCACCAGATCCACTTCTCCCGGTGGCAGGTTCGGATCCTTGTCGTTGCCGAGGATGAACTCCACGTTCGTAAGGTTGTTCCGGGCCGCCGTGGCTTTGGCCTGGGTGAGAAAATCCTCGAAGATGTCCGCGGCAATCACCCGTCCCGTGGGGCCAACGGCGGCGCTGAGGTAAGGCAGCATGTAGCCGACTCCGGTCCCCAGATCCACCACCGTCATGCCGGGCTTCAGGTCCAGGGCGGCGATCAGCTCTTTCGGCTTCTGGCGGCCGTCACGGTCACTGCCGGCCAGATTCTTTGCCACATTCTGGCGGCCTTCCGGGGTGCGGTAGCCGGTGTTGGCCTGTGAGGCCACCTGCGCCCAGGCGCTGGACACCGCCATCAGAATCAAAACGAATTTCATAAGGCTTTCTCCATGGGAATGGCCAGCGGAGGCTCCACCATAAAGTCGAGCGAAGCCATCCGGGCCACGGCTTGCCGCACAGCTTCCTCCTGCGCGGGCTCAATCGTAATGACGAACGGAAGATCGTGTTTGGTATCGCTTGGCAACTGCAATACCGCGTCCAGGCTGATATTTTCCGCGGCCAGGATGCCCGCCAGGGCGGCGATGATCCCGGGCCGGTCCTCGACGCGGAAGCGCAGGTAAAAGGCGCTTTTGCGCAGCGTGATGGGCAGTGGGCGATTCTCGCCCAGCCGCTCATGCGCAAACGGCGACACCCGTTCCGGGCTGCCCGAGCGGATTTCTCTCGCCACGCGCATCAGGTCGCTTACCACCGCCACTCCCGTAGGTAGCGGACCCGCGCCGCGCCCGTAGTAGAACGTATCCTCGCCGTAACGCCCGCGCACCCATATGGCGTTGTAAGCTCCCTGCACGCTGGCCAGGATCGTCGACTGCGGGATGAGTGCCGGACGCACCGAAAGGAACAGACCCTCGGCGGTCTGCCGCGCGCCACAGAGCAGACGGATGGTGTGGCCCAGCCGGTGCGCATACTGAAAATCGATCGGGCTGATGCGGCGGATGCCCTCGGTGTGGATGTCGCCCGGGACGATCCTTTCGCCAAAAGCGAGCGCGGCGAGGATAGCGAGTTTCGATCGCGCGTCAAAGCCATCGATATCGGCGCTGGGATCGGCCTCGGCATAGCCCAATCGCTGCGCTTCTGCTAAAACTTCGCCAAAATCCGAACCATTGCGCTCAATCTCCGTAAGAATATAATTGCTGGTCCCGTTGAGTATGCCTTGCAGCGCCACCACCCGGTCTCCCGATATGCCCTCGCGCAGAACCGCATGGATGGGGATTCCGCCGGCGACGCTGGCTTCCATGGCCAGGTTGATCCCTGCTTTGATCGCGCGATCCCAGATGCCCGCCCCGTCAAGGGCCATCAGCTCCTTGTTCGCTGTAACCACGCTCTTTCCCGCGGCAATGGCCGATTCCACTACTTCGCGTGCGGCGCCGGTCCCGCCCACCAATTCGGCGACAATATCTACTTGGGGGTCCGAAACCACCTCGCGCCAGTCCGCCGTCCTGCGGACAGGCCCCAGCGCTTCCGGGATCTGGCGATCTGCTACGGACCGGCTGCAAACCACGCGGACGTTGAGCCGGAAACCGAGCTTGAGCGCGATCTGTTCCGCGTTTTCCGAAAGAATCGCCAGGGCTCCCGAGCCGACATTGCCCAGCCCGACGATTCCGATGTTCACCTGCTGCATTCAGGGATATGATAACAATGCGAGATACCATGCTCCGGCTAATTGTTGTTCTATTGGTGATTTCGGGCGCGCCGGCGGCGCAGAAACCAGCCACTGAGCCCGCCATTCCGCGCCTGCCCGATGGCCGTTCGCAGACCGAGGCCATTCTGAAGGAGGATCATGCCAGGTCGCTCAAGGATGTGGCGGAACTCATCAAAATTGCTGAGGAATTGAAAGAGGAACTGGAGAAGAACGATCGTCACGTTCTTTCCGTGGGGGCGCTGAAGAAGACTGAGGAAATTGAGAAGTTGACCAAGCGCATCCGGTCCCGTATGAAGCGCTTCTGAGTTCTGAGGGAAGATTGAGAGCCGCGCCGGGCCTCGAGCGGCGCGGCTCCCGTCTGTTGCGGAGAAAGGCCTAGATGCAAAGCGCCCGGGCCGGGGCGATCACCGTGTTGCCCTCCGCTGTGCAGGATCCGGACGGGCCCGTGCTGGCGGCGGCGAGGCTGGAAGACTGCAGCCGGTTGATCTTGACGTTGGTGGTGCCCAGCGGGCCCGACCGTACGGCAATCTCACCGGTCGCGGTTACCCGTGAGCTTTCGAGCGCTGCTTCTCCGCTCTGCCCGGTCAGCGAAGCGTGGACGTTCACCGATCCGCCGGCCGTGATCGTGGACTCCAGCACGATCGACTTGGCCGGCCGTGCCCCGCCCAGCGCGGTGACGAACGATGCGCTGCCGGTGCCCGCGCTGGCCACCACCTGTTGCAGCGAAATCTGTCCCTCGTTTCCTGAGAAGGAGACCGAGATCCCGCTGCCCGCCTGCATGCGGCCCTGGGCGTAGTTGAAGCTGGCCTGGACTCCCGGAGACACGATGCTGATCGGCCCACCCGGCGCGATCAGGTTGGAATTGGCCACGTTGAACGTCATCTCATTGCCGGAGGCCGCAATGGAAATGCCGGCCGTGCCGGAGACGCTGGTGCTGGAGAGGCTGGCGTCAAGCTTGGCCGCCCCGTTTACCTGGACCGCGCCCGTCGCCATCAAGGCGTGCGCGCGGGTGGAAAAGCGGCTGGAAATCACCAACTGCGAAGCCGCGCCGGTGTTGATCAGAATGCTGCCGGCCGTGGCGCGAAGCGTGGAGACGCTGAGGTCAACGATGTTTTCGCCGCCGGCGAGGTCCAACGTTGCCGAAGGCGCCTCCAAAAGGCTGTTCGCCATCTTGAAGCCCGACTTCAATCCGCCCTGCAGCACAAGCGGGCCGGCGAATCCCATGTTGACCGAATCGGCCTCCAGGAAGCCGTTGACGCCGAACAGCACGCGGCAGCCGCTGTTCACGTTTACTCTTGAACTGAATCCGCTGATCTTCACCGGTACGTTGATGGTGATGGTGTTGGCCGGAGCGCTTTCGCACGCGGCCTTAAGTTGTTGGGGCGTCAGGTCCTGGCCGAATGAAGCTCCGGCCAGAAACGCGAACGCGAGATATTTCGTCATGGACGGCATTTACTTGCTCCTCTAATATTCTTGAACCACGCTGTCAGGCGCTTACTCATTTAGGGTAGGCCGTACCAGTAAGTGATATAGATTGCGCAAAAAAATCGGCCGGATGGGGAGTTCCGATCCCGCATCCGGCCGCCACTGTCTCACTGGTCAACAGGAGTCCGGGCGTCAGCTAAAGCCCGGAGCACTGATCCTCCTTGTTTCCACCCACGACGTTTCCGCCGCCGGACGGAGGAGGATAGTTTTCCTTGCACTGCATGTTCTGCCGGATGGTGTTGTTGGTGATAGAGGCGCCTCCCGAGTTCTTGAACATCTGGAAGTCGCCCCGGATGAACGACCCGCTCACGAACAGGAATCCCTGGTTTTCCTCGTACTGGAAGTTTCCGCGCACCTGCGTGCCCGGCTGCATTCCGCTCGCCCCCGTCACATACTTGAGTTGAACGTTTCCGTTGACCGTGACGCCCGATCCCTGTAGCCGCACGTAGCGGCCGCTTTCGCTCTGTACATTGCCTCCGATGTAGACCGGCCCCTGGACGGTTAGTCCGGCGCCGGACTTCACCTCCACGTTGCCCTGAATCCGGGCGTTACTGATGTTACAGGCGCCCCCCTCCGGAACGATCACGTTGGTGTGGCTGCCCGAGAGGTTGCCGTAGCAGACTGTGTCGTCCGCCAGAACGGACGCCGCTCCGGCCACGACCAGGGCCGCCGCCAGCGTAGTGGATCTGAAAAGATCTCGCATGTGTGTATTTCCTTTCCGAGAAGCTTTCCGGCCTCTCCTGCTTATGAGGGGGAAAACAGCGGGGACACAAGATATAGGTACTGTACCTTTGGACATGCAAGAAAAAACCCCCGCGGGGAGCCTTGAGGGCCGCGGGGGGAACGAACAGCAAATTACAGCAAGGGCGGCGTACCCAATTCGCCGCTGCCAACCGGCCGGCCGGCTGGCGGAAACCCGGTTCGCGCCGGACCCTCGCGGCGCTCGCCTGTTCCACCCGCTGACAGGATGGGGGCTGGCGCCGGAGGTCCCGTTCTCGCCGGTCCAGGGATGCGGCATCAGCCGGTTGGCGGCGGTGCCTGGGTACTCCTCACTTCCGGCCGGTCACGGCAGGGACCGGCGGAACAGGATGGCCGCAACGACGTCCAGCTTTCCCGCGCCCAACTCCGTTGTCGCCGGGTGCGCGTGCTGGATGGACTGCAGGGCTTGCACAAAGGTGGTATTGGGGTGGCTGTGCAGCAGCAGGGCCGCCGCGCCTGCCACCATCGGAGAACTGAACGATGTCCCCCATGCCGCCGCGTAGCCTCCGCCCGGAAACGCCGTCACAATGTTTTCACCGGGAGCGGCAACCTTCACCAGCGCCGATCCGTAGTTGGAGAAGCTGCTGCGCTGGTCGCTGCCGTTCATCGAAGCCGTGCCCAAAACGTTGGAATACCCCGCCGGGAAGGTGATCATCTGGCGGCCATCGTTTCCAGCCGACGCTACGCAGATCACTCCCGCCGCCGCGGCCTGATTCACCGCCCGCGCGAATTCATCGGAAGGTTGGGACAGCGTGAAGCTCATGTTGATCACCTTGGCCCCGTTTGCCGATGCATAATAGACCGCCCGCACCAGATTGAACAGGCTTGAGGCCCCGGTTCCGCTGAAAGCCTTCAACGGCATGATCCGCGCCGTGGGCGCCACCAGCCGGATCACACCCGCCACCATCGTTCCATGCCCGAAGGCGGCCGGCAATGGACTGCCTTCAAGAAACGCCGAGATCTCCTGCCGCAGAATCGCCGCCGTGTGCGAGTTTACGACCTTCGGCTGGCCCTCCAGGAAGGCGGAGATTTCCTGCGTCAGATTGGCCGCGGTCGTGGAATCGATGTCGCTCCACTCCGAGCCGCCGGCTTCATTGCGGATAAAGTCGTAGCCCGGAACCAGCGCCCCCCGCAGCAGCGGATGATTCGGGTCCACCCCCGTGTCGATCACCGCAACCACGCCCGCTCCCGTGGCCATGGACTGGTGCGCGGCCGTTGCCCGGATCGTTTCCCTCGCCGCCTGGTTCACAAAGCCCGTCCAGGCCGGCGAACCGTAGAAATTCACGATGGCGCGGTTCTGTAACGCCTGGCTGGTCTGGGTCAGCGAAGGATTCAGCGGAACGCCAGGCCGAACCTCGGGCGCCTCCACCTCCTGGTCGATTTCGAATCCGAGAACCCGCGAATCTCTTCGAACCCTTGCGATGAACTGCCCGGTGGACTCATCGTCATCGTCGTCATCACGCTCAACCAGATACAGACTCTGCCCTGGCAGTGATTCTTCCAACTCAAGCCGGTACGCTCGCAGGACAGACTGCAGGTGCTCCCTGCCTACCCGCAGGAGAAATTCTTCGTCGTCAAACGCCCTGGCCACGGGCGCACTGAGAATGATCAACCAAAGCCAGACAATCCTGGTCAGGCAGCTACGCTTCATAGATCCTCCGTTATACTTGCGTCCAGTCTACAACTCGAACTCCAGATTGGTGTACACGTCTGAGGCGGCGATCAGCAGCCGGAGTTTCCCGCGGCGGTGGAACTCAAGCTGGAACTCGCCGAACTCGTTTGTCATGGCCCGGCCCAACAGTTGTTTCCCGCCGATCAGGAAAACGGGCAGTCCCGATACCTTTTGCTGGCTGCCTTCTCCCGGCTGGACCTGCCCGATCAGTACGCGCAAGTCGCCCGGGGCAGGCTCCTCCCTGACGTTCAGCCGGTATTCGCCGGCCTCATATGCCCGGTGGGAACCCGGCTGGGAGCAGGAGGCCGCCCGCAGACCTGCTGGCGCCAGATCGGGAACGCTCTGAAAAACCAGCTTCGCCAGAAGGCTTGGCATATCGAACAGTCCCCGCGGCGGCCGGGGCGGGAAAACGGCTTTCGCGCGCGCAACGGTTTGAGACGGCACATCCACCGCCGCCAGCGCCCTGGCCGAAAAATAGGCGGCGGAGAACTGCTGATAGGTGCGCGCACACTCCGGGCAGCTTCGCGCCAGATGATCGCGCATGGCCGAGGCAAGGCTCACGTCCGCCAATTCGCGGACGTAGTCTATCCATTGGCTTAATTCGAAATGTGGATTGGGGAGAGTCTCCATGGCTGAAATGGTCCAACGCTACTGGTATAGGGCCGCGCGGGCGGCGTCCGGATATACCCTCGTTGTAAAAATCACCCGATTCCTCCAAAATTGCCAACCAGACAGAACGGCGCCCAGTGAAACGGATCCGGGAACGACCGCCGCAGGTCCAGTGATGCCTGCCGCAGCGCGCCCGCCTTGGTCATCCGCCCCTCGATCAGATTGGTGTAGAAACCCGTCATCAGGTGGGCCGTGCTGTGGTCGTGAACGTCCCACAAGCTCACCAGCGCGGATCGGGCGCCCGCCTGGAATACTCCGCGCAGCAGCCCGGCCAGTTCATCGGCGCCCGCCACGTCCGTCATGCCGGTGCTGCAGCCGCTTAGCGTCACCAGTTCGGCCGGCATCTCCAGTCGCGATAGATCGTAGACCGTCAGTCTTGCATCTCCCAGCCGGATGGAGGAAAACAGCGGGTTGTCGCGGTGGAAGTATCCATGCGTGGCGATATGTACGAACCGCGCCGTGCGCGCTGACTCACGCAACATCGCCACTGTCGCATCGGCGCCCAGCGATGTGCGCGATGCCGGAAGGATCGACGCCACCCTCCGCACCTCCTCCCCAATGTGCGGGGCGCGCTCATCGGGAAGGCCAACCACCAGCGATGTCAGGTTCGGTGACTCGCGCGTCTGGGTGCTCCACCGGAACACCTCCGCGCTCGGCGCATAGGAGATGGAATAGCGGTCGATCAGGTACTGCTCGCCGTCAAACAGCGCCTGAAACGGAAGGCCATGCAGGGCGCCATGGGGAATGATGACAAGGTGGCTCCCTTTCAGCAGCGGGCGGATGGGCGCAACCAACTCCCCGTAGAGAGCCTGCAGGTGGCGGCGTACATGGGCGCCGGCATTGCCTCCCTCGCGTCCCTGTAACATCTGGAAGCGCAGGAACCGCAGCAGTTTTTCAATTTCAGAAGAAGCTGAAAGCGGGAAGATACGGAATTCCCCGCGGTCCAGCAGGAACGCGAATAGCGTCCCCCGCGCCTCGAAATACTCCACCACGTGCGTCTCGCCGTCCAACAGGGCACGGATCTGCTCCCCGCTGGCCCCGGCAGCGTCCACACTCCGCGAGTGCAGCGCGTTCAGTGATGCCAGCGTCGTGGCGAACTCGCGCTCCAGCTCACGGGCTTGCGCGCGCAGGCCGGGCAGTGGATCCTCCGCCTGGGGGCGCACCGCGGTCTCCTGCCGGTCGATCCGCTGATACAGTATGTCAAGCTGCTGGCGTTTTGCGTCCAGATCCCGCGCTGCCGGATCCGGCAGCCGGTTCCAGTCCGCGCGCGTCCTTGATCGTATCGCCTCCGCCATCGTGCGCGACTTGGCCTGTCCTGCCAGTTCGAACGCCTTCCGCATCCGCTCCGGCTCGCCCGACTGCACATCCAGCCAGAACAGGCTCTCGTAGACCCACAGTTTGTCCTTGAGGAAAGCAATGCGCATCTCGTCGCCGCGAAGCCGGTAGCGCAGGCCTTCCAGCCGCGCATAGGCCACCAGGTATTCCCGCTGCGCACCCTGCTGATCACCCTGCGCCTCGGCGATTTCCCCGGACAGTTGCGCCGACTGCCATTCGAGCGACCCTGAGCCGATCTCTCCCACCCTCCGCCGCGCCGATTGACACCGCTCTCTGGCCGCGCGCAGCCGGCCTTGCCGCAACTCCAGGCGCGCCAGCAGAAGCTCCGCCGCCGCCGCCTTTCCGGAAAAGGGCGAACCGGCGAAAAACTCAAAGGCCCTGGCGCACAGCCGCCGGGCGCGCGCCACATCACCTACCCGATCCCGCAGAATTGCGTTGTACAGATCGATCAGCGCCAGCCAGACCTGGTTTTGTTCCCTCTCAAAAATCAAACTGGCCCGCTTCATCCACCGCAGTGCGCTCCAGAATCGCCCCGACTGGCCTTCCGCGATTGCGAAAAAGACGCATGCCTTGGCCTCCTCATAGGGCATCCGCAGCCGGCGAAACTGCCGTACGGCCCGTTCCGCCAGTTGGCCCGCTTCGCTGTGCAGGTTCAACTCCAGGTACATCTCCGCTTCGTCCAGATCGCAAAGCGCCACGCGATATGGTTCGCCGGACTTGCGGGCCGCTGCGTATAGCTGCATGGCGTCGGCGTAGTCCCCGCACATGTAATGAAGGTAGGCCACGTTGTAGTCCACGCCCGCTACCAGCAGGGGCAGGTCGTGCCGCTGGCAGAACTCCCTTGCTCTTTGATGCGCCGCCGCGGCGGCCGAAAAATCCCCCACGCTGATGAGGCACGTTGCCATGTTGCGCAGCGCAGTCGCCACGTCCACCGGCCTTCCGGTTTCCCACAGCACGTGCAAGGCGCGTTCGTAGAGCGAATAGGCTTCCAGATAGCGGTCCTGGCGGAACAGCGCCGCCGCCATGTTTCCCTCCAGCCGCGCCAGCCGGACGCTGTCGTTGGTTTCAACAAAGTAGCGGCGGGCCTCCTCGCTCCACTGCCCGGCCTGTTCGTAGCGGGCAAGGTACACCAGAGCCACCACGGCGCCGCTTTGCGTGAGCGCCTCATCCAGCCGGCTCTGCGCTTCGCGGAAATGCGCCAGCGCGTTTTCGTAGCAGTCCACCGCGGCCTGATGCCTGCTGCGAAGGTAGTTGACGTGACCCAGCGCGCGCTCGGCCAATCCCATCAGGCGGGCATCGGCAAGCTCACCGGCCAGGCGCCGCGTCCGTTGCGCCACTTCCCCCGCCCGCTTCAGGTCCGTGGAGGTCAGCCGCATCACCTCGGCATAAAGCCGCTCCACTTCCGCGCTGCTGGCCCGCTGTCTCAAAATCCCAGTTCCTCCAGCGCCCGGCGGAGCTTTTCCAGGCAGCGGCCCCTGATGAACCCGATCGATCCGCGGGCCAGCCCCAGGGATCGGGCCACTTCCTCGTAGGGCCTGGGCGGGTCCTCGAAAAACAACATTTCAATCATCGTGCGGCAACGCGGCTGGATGCGGCTCAGCGCATCCATCACAAGCTGCCCGCGCTCCACCGTTTCAAGCGGCAGGCAACTGGAGGAGTCGGCCACCGGCTCGGGCGCGCTGTCGAGGCCGGTCTCCACGCGGCGCTGGGTCTGTGTCTTCCAGCGCAAACTGCGCCTGGCGGTGACCGTTACCAGCCATCCGCGCAACGCGCCGGCGTCGCGAAGTTTCTCCAGTTCATTGAACAACTCGATGCAGACGTGCTGGAAGATGTCGTCGGCATCCTCGGCGGTGGCGCCATAGCGGAACGGAATCGCATAGATCAGCCGCTTGTACTTGTCGATCAGCGCGGCCCATGCCGTTTCGTCCCCGTCCAGGCAGCGCGCACCAGCTTGGCGTCATCGGCCTGCGGCATGGCGCCGGCCTCCGGGTTTGTCTTGTCAGCCAGCGCCGGCGGCACTATTGCGCGCCTCCCTTCCCATTTGCCCAGCGGAACTGTTCGATGTTCCAAAGCGCGTAGGGCGGCAGGATGGAAGGCCGCACATTCTCAAGTCCCGGACGGTGCGCTGTCAGGAGATTCGGGCTGACCAGGCTGAGTATCGGAAGATGTTCGGCCACCAGTTCCTGGACGCGGTGATAAGCCTTGCGGCGCTGGGCGAAGTCGCGTGTGGACTGCTGTTGCCGCATATGGCGGTCGATTTCCGCCTCCCAGGCAGTGGGCTTGTTACGCGCCGAGAGATTCCAGACATGCATGGCTCCTGAGGTATGCCACACGTTCATTTCCGCATTCGGATCGGCGTCCCCGCTGCCCAGCGCCATCAGCGCCGCGTCATAATCCAGCGTCTTGAGCACGCGGTTGACCAGGGCGCGAAACTCCAGCGGCGCCAGCCGCAGCCGGATGCCCAACGGGCGCAGGTCCTCCTGCAGAAGCGTCGCCATCTGCCCCTGTTGCGCGTTGCCGCTGTTGTAGGCCAGGGTAAATTCCACCGCCTTGCCTTGCGAGTCCACCAACGCGCTCCCTTCCATGCGGAAACCCGCCGCCAACAGCAGCCTGCGTCCTTCCTCCAGTGACCGGGCCGGAACCCGGATATCCTTCGAGACCCAAAGCCGGTTACCGGCGGTAACGTGATGCGCCAGCGGTGTAGCCCGGCCCTCAAAGGCAAGCCGCGCCATCCCCTGACGGTCGGCGGCCAGGGAAACCGCCCGCCGGAACCGTGGCTCTGAGAACCACTTCTGACGCGCGGCCACCGCCGCCGGAATGCGATCCGGCGCGTCGTTCAGATTGAAGAATACGAAGTGGTACTCCAGGCTTGATCCGCTGTCGATGAAATGATGATCCTTGAGATCCCTGCCGAGCGAGGCGAACGCCTGTGCCGGCGGCCGGCTGATCAGATCGATCTCGCCGGCGCGGAATCGCAGCGCTTCGGCGGTCTGGTCAGGAGTGAAGACGATCCGCACCTCATCTAAATAGGGAAGTGCTTTTCCGTCCGCCCGCATCCAAAATCGGGGATTCCGCTTCAGGACGATCTTTTCTCCCGCCGCGTATTGAGCCATTACGAACGGTCCCAGCCCCGCGATCTCACCTGGCGCTGAAGAAACCGTCCACATCCCGGCCAGTTTCCCCTCGCGGTAAGCCCCCTCCAGGCGGTGTTTCGGCAGGATCGGGATTCCATCGAACATCCGCTCCCCGGGCCCGTGTGGTTCGGCAAAGTGGAGGCGGATGGAATGTGAAGTCAGCTTTTCTGCTGTCACCGGCTTACCACCCGGCATCAGCAGGCTGCGCTGGGGAGACGCCACCTTCCCGTCCAGGTACACCTGAAACGAGAAGAGCACGTCGTCGGCGTCGAAGGGATCGCCGTCGGAGAAGGTGACCCCTTTCCGCAGAGTGACCACCGCTGACCTGCCGTCGCTTGAGAACTTCCAGGCAGTGGCCAGTGAGGGCTCCACCACGTGCGTCACGCCGTGGATGCGGGCCAGCCTTCCATGCAGCAGCCGCATCAGTTCCCGCGAGGGCGCATCCACGGCAACCACCGGATTCAGCGTCCGCGGCTCACTGCGCATGGAGATGGTCAGCACACCATCGGCCAGCGCGGCTACGGCACCCGCCATCAGCGAAATTGCCAGCCGCCACATCATTGGTTGCCTTCCTCAAACGCCACATTCGAAGCGGCCAGGAACAGCGCAAGCATCAGGGCCGGCGCCAACAGCCACCACGACATGGCGCCCGCCATCGACTGGCGCAGCGAGCCAAGCATCGCCCCCCAGCTTGGAATTGGCTCTCCCAACCCCAGCCCTAGAAACGAAAGCGAAGCTTCTGCCAGCACATAGCGTGACAGCAGGATAAAAAACTGTGGCGCCAGCACCGCGCCCAACGCCGGAAGTACGTGTCTGCGGGCGATGTGCAGCCGCGTGGCCCCAAAACCGCGCGCCGCCAGCACATAGCCGGATTGCAGAATCTCCAGCGCGGCCGAGCGGACCAGGCGGGCCGGCGCAGCCCAACCCAGCAATCCGATCAGCGCTACCACGGCAAGGAACGAAATCTCCGGGCGCAAGTCAAGCGGCAGCATGCTCCTCACGCCGAACAGCAAATAGAGCCAGGGAAGCGTCAGAAACAGATCGGCCAGCCACAGCAGCATCCGTTCTACCCGACGCCCGGCCATTGCCGCCGCAAGGCCAGCGGCTAGTCCAGCGCCCAGTGACAGCAACGCCCCGGCCGCACCCGCGCCGATCGACCAGCGTGCGCCGTGCAACAGGCGCGACAGTACATCGCGCCCGTTTTCGTCAGTCCCAAGCAGGTGGCTGCCCGAAGGCGGCGAGTTCGCCAGTTCCCGAAACTGTTCATGCGGCTGATAGGGGGCGATGGCATCGGCAAGAATCGCCGAGGCCGCCACCAGCAGGAGCCACGCCCGCGAGATCCGCTTCATCGCGTCACCCTCGCGTCCAGAACTGTCCGCGCCGACTCGGCCGCCAGGTTCGCCGCCACCAGCATCGCGCCGGAGAGTCCCACCACTGCCGCCACCACCGGCGTGTCCCGGGAGTGAATGGCGTCCATTAACAGGCCTCCCAGCCCCGGCCACCCGAGCGTAGCTTCGACGATCAGCGATGCGCTGAAGGCTCGCCCGAATGACAGGCCGGCCAGTGCAATGAGCGGCGCCGCCGCCAGCGGCAGCACGTAGCTGAGGAACAGACGCGGCGCGCGCACGCCTAAAACCGAGGCCGCCTCAACACACTCCGACCGCAGCGCCGCCCCCAGGCTCGACCTTGCATGCGCCACCAGGGCGGGCAATGCGTTCAACGTCAGCACGCCGGTGAAAAGCACCACGCTGTTGGTGGGAAGCCAGCCCGTTTGAACGGCGAGCCACAGGGCGCCCAATGCCAGAATCACGTCCGGCACCGACAGCAACAGAGCTTCGAGCAGCCTTACCGCCGCTCCCGCCGCCGAATGCGGACGCCGCGCCGCCGCGTAACCCAGAGCCAGCGCCAGCGTCCAGGCGGAAACAAGCGCCGTGAGGTTGGGCCACAACGTCCGCGCCACCCGTTCTTCCAGTAACCCCCGCACCGGCAGCCCGGAGGTCAGCGACACGCCCAGATCTCCTGCTGCCGCCGCGCCTAGCCAGATGAGATAACGTTCCGGCCAGGACCGGTCGAGCTGAAGCCGCCGTTCCCATGCACGTACGGTTTCCGGCGTGGCTTCCGGGCTGGCACGAATGATGTCAAGGTAATCGCCGGGCGCCAGGGCCTCCATCGCGAACGTAAGGAACGACAAGGCAAACAGCATCGCCGCGCCGCGTGCAAGCTTCTTCCCCAGGCTGCCCTTCATTTCCGTACCTCGCGCAAGACTCCCGGGCGCAGGCGCCCCCCTTGCATGTACGCCACCGAGTCCGCAAAGCCCGGGAGCGTTGCGCCGTCATGCGTGATCCAGAGAAATGCGAGCCCCGACTTCTGCTGCAATTCCAGCAGCAGGTTCAATATCTCCTCGCTCACTCCGGCGTCCAGTCCGTTGGTGGCTTCGTCCAGGATAAGCACGCTCGGCGAGACCGCCAGCGCTCGCGCGATCAGCACCCGGCGGCGTTGACCACCACTCAGTTCCACCACTTTCCTGGTTCCGGAATCGAGCGGCAGACGAACCTGGCGCATCAACTCCGCGATTCGCAGCGGATGCAGTTGACGCGTTTCCGGCCACAGTACCTCCAGAGGTTCGCCGATCGCCTCGGCTACGCTCATCCTGGGATTCAGCGCCTGCGAGGGATCGGGCATCACAAGCTGAACCGCGCGGTGGAACTGGCGCGGCTCATTCAACCTGATTTCGCCCGAGTCGGTCCGCTCCAGTTTCGCCAGGCAACGTGCCAGCGTCGATTTTCCCGATCCCGACGGACCGCACAAGGCGAGTGTGCGTCCGCGATAAAGGTCAATGTCGATCCCGTCCAGTTGAAATGCGCCGTTACGCTTGCCGATGCCGCGCGCGCTCAGCAGCAGTTCACCCGGCCGTCCGAGGACTCTCGGCTCTCGCAACGGGGGTGGCGGCAAGGTATCCGGGTGAAGCCGGCCATCTTCCATCCGCAGCGCCCGCGTGGCATAGCCGTAGACATCTCCCGGCCGGTGCGTGATCCACAGCACCGCAAATCCTTCCCGGAGATGCAGGGAATGGACAAGCCCCGCAATGCGCGCTCCTGTTTCCGCATCGAGTGATGATGCCGGTTCATCGGCGATCAGGAGCGCCGGCCCCACGGCCAGGGCACGGGCAATTGCGATCCGCTGGCATTCCCCGCTGCTCAGCTCATGAGGATAGGCGCCGCCGCGGCCGGCCAGTCCGGTTGTTTCAAGCAGGGCCTGCACCCGGATTCCCGGGTTCGTTTCGCCATGCCCGGTCAGCACATCGGCGATCTGTTTTCCCACCCTTCGGAACGGGCTGAGTGAGGCAACCGGCTCCTGGAAGATGACGCCCACCCGATCCTTCGGGTTCCGTCTGATGGTCCCGTCCACCTTCGCCGTTGGCGGCAGTGATCCCGCCAATGCCCGCGCCAGCGTCGTTTTTCCCGACCCGGATGCACCCGTCAGGAGCACAAATTCTCCCGCCCCAACCTCCAGATGACAGCCGGACAGTACGGGCGAAGCGAGCCCTTCGTAGGTGACACAGGACAAACGGGCTTCCACTACCGGAGGCATGTGCTCAATTCGATGCCAGCAACGGCGCGTCCGGTGCTTCTTTCCAGTCCGGCCCGGACTCCAGCATGGCCGCCAGCGGCACTACGATCGCCTTGCCCTGACGTTCCAGCCCGACTACCAGCCGTGTCCTTTCGCCGGCGGCAACGAACGTCAGCAGAAAATTTCCTCCTGCTGAACTAAAGCCCCGTGCCAGGATTCTTTCTCCTGCAAGAATCAGAATCGGGTAACTGTCCGCACACAACGCATCCCTCCCGGCGCCATAGATGCGGCCCACCAGCCACAGGCCGGGATTGAAACTATTTTCACCAATCCTCACATCGAGCCTCATGCCCGGAAAGCGCCATCCTCCGAACCTTTCCATGTGAGATAAAGGGGCGCCGGATCGGTTGGAAAATATACCCCGCCTCGAAAAAACCGGGGGAGTGATCAGGCGGCATCGTGGCTGAGGACTTCGGCGGCCAGCTTCCGTCCCGACTTTCGCCCCTTGTGCGCCTCGTATTTCTCCACCGCCCAGATCGCCGCGTGGCGGGCGGCATTTTCGATGGCGAACTTCAGACGGGGCTTTTGCAGCCTGGCCCATACCAGCACCGCATGGCCCGTGGACAGCCGGAGCTTGTAATCCTCGTAGCCCGCCAGAAACTCATAGCGCTTGTTGCCGGCGCGGTAGTTGTGAAGAATGGCTTCCGTATGTCCGGTGTAGCCTGCCTTCAGTTTGTTGTCTTCCTCAAAGCGGAAGCCGGCCTGATAGTAATAGACCCGGCCATCCAGAACAAAGTTGTAGATCACGCCGATGGGGTCCGGGCCCGCCGTGACGCGGATCAATTGAATCTCTCCGTGCCCGAATCGCTCTTCGATGAGGGACCGGTGGAAGCTGTCGAACCAGGGGTTGGCGAAAGCGCCCGTATCGCCCTTGGCCCGCCACGACTTTTCGTGCAGGTCCTTCATTTCGGCATAGTAGGCCAGCGCGGTCGGGAGGTCTTCGGCAGCGCGGGTTTCCACCGGTCCGCGCTGCTGATAGAGCTTGGTGGACCGCCGGATCTGGGACCGGGTGTTGCTCGACAGCAGCGAAAGATAGTCGCCTTTCTTCGCCGCCACGGCTTCCAGGTCTACATAGGGGGACGGCATGCGGTTCACGACGTAAAGCCGCAGGTTGCCTGCCTTCTGCTCCATGCAGGCGCCCGGAATACGTTCCGGATCGACGCCGGAAAGGCAGAGTTCGTCCCACTTTCCGGGCAGCAGGCGGACGATTTCATCAAGGCGCACGGGCAGGTTCGGGCGGCCGATCAGGGAGTTATATTCGACGAACACCTGGTCATAAGGGCGGTGTCCGGTCTCGTTCAACAAATACGCCTTGCTGCGGAAAATCTTCCGGCGCGTGACATTGGTGTGGCCGAGGAAGCCGGCCATCACCGGCTCGCCTCCATTCTCAAAAACGGCCAGTTGCAGGTTCACCGATGGCGGCAGAGCGCGCACCCAGGTCCGCATCCAGCCCCAGGAGAGGAAATAGGACGGGGCGCCTTCGGCGGTAAGGGCCAGCCAAATCCGCTCGATCTCGGCGAGGTCCGTACTGGTGTTGAGCAGTCTGAGTTGCATCCGCATTCTTAACGATAGATGGCCAGCAGCGGTGAGAGTTTGGTGCCGCCAACCGAGTAGGCGGCGTCTTCGCGGCGGAGGTTGAGCATTCCGTCGCGGTGTGGGCGGGCCAGGCCGCCCCTGGTCACGAAGGCCGTATTCGTTTTGAGCACGGCCAGGATCCCCGCGGTTTCTTCGGAAACATCGGCGGCGGAACCGTAGGGGTAGCAGAAAATCCGCCGCGGAGCTCCAAATCGCGAATCCATGATTTCAAAGGCCCGCTTGTAGTCGGCCGCCAGTTCTTCGGGTGAATCGGCATGCGGCGTGGAGTGGCTCATCGTGTGGCTGGCGATCCACATGCCCGCGCGATGCAGTTCGTTCAGGTCTTCCCATGTCGCCAGCGGGTAGGTGTGGGGCAGGGAATCGTCTACGCGCAGTTGAAAGCGCAGCGACGCAAGCAAGCCCGCATGGCGTGTGCTGCTGGTGTTGTATAAGTGGGGCGCCAGTTGGTAGTAAGCTCTGCGGCGGGACGAGGTATCGTCAATACTTACAGGAAAGCTAATGTTTCGCGAACTGCGCCAGCTTCGTTCCTCAAACGTCACGTCGTAGACTCCCCTGGGCGCCCGGTTGCAGATATCCATTAATTCCAGTATCGGAATGGTGCGGCGTTGGTCGATAAGCCCCGGGCAGGCAAAGAAGCATGCCTTCAGGTTACGTTTCGCCAGTTCCGGCAGAGCGCGGGTGTAGGCATCGCGGGTGCAATCGTCGAAGGTCAGCATGGTTGCGCGGGCAGGGAGAGTGCCATTTTCCAGCCGTTGCAGGAACTCCGCCGGCGCAAGCGGGGTGAGATGACGGCAGACGAAGTCCAGCACCGCGGCGAACGTGCGCACCGGAAGGAACAGGTCCTCACATGCCCCCGGAATCACAGGTGTACCGATGTAATGAAAGGTATAGATCAGGCCGGAATTCCGCGAGATGGCCCGTCCGGCGGTGAAGCGGGTCAGCATCGGCCACAGCGTATGGCCAAGAGCTGTCTTGAGCGTGGAACGCCCTGGCACGAGTTTCGCGGTTCGGGTAATGAAAGGCACTTGCCCACCTCACCTTGGCTCTCAACGACTTGAGAATGCTAGATGCTAACATAACCGCGGAATTGCCAGCAAGAGTACTCCTATTGTGGCCGGTTAGCCATTGAGTACCGGATCGTACCTTGGATCGCAGAGTACTAGACTCCGTAGCCAGATACTCCTGACTCATAGAACGCAAGCCGATGCTACCATGGGCAGGTGATCGCGGAGGAACATTGCGGAGATGTCAGGCTGCTGGATCAGCACGCCGGGTCCTGGGAGCGGCTATGCGCCGAAAGCAGCAGCGACGAACCCTTTTATCGCCCGGACTGGATCGCAGCCTATTTGAACGCGTTTGAGCCGGGCGCCTCAGTCGTGCTGGCCACCGTCAAGGCCAAAGACCGGCTGCTGGCGCTTCTCCCCCTGGTGAACAAGCGGACGCTGTTTTGCGGCCTGCCCGCCCGGATGCTGCAGGGGCCGGCCAACGCCCATTCCAGCCGCTTCGATCTGCTGCGGGCGGCCGGTGAGGAGGGCAGCGGGGCGGTATCGGCTCTGTGGACCCATCTGAAACAGCGCAAGGGCTGGGACGTGCTGGAATTGCCGCTGGTGGCTGAAGGCGCCGCGGCAGAACAATTGATCGGGATGGCGAGGGAGGATGGATACAAGATCGGACATTTTGAGTCTGATCACAGCCCCTACGTTCCGCTCTCGCCCGGCGTGGCCCCAGATCAGATCCCCTTGAACTCGCATTTCCGCCAGAACCTGCGGCGGCGGATGCGCAAGGCGCGCGCAAGTTTTGAAGTCCGGCTGCGGCGCATTGAGAACCCCGAACCGGCCGACTTAAGCCGGTTCTACGACCTGGAGAACAGCGGCTGGAAGGGCAGGAACAATACGGCGATCTCATCGTCGGAAACGACGCGGCGCTTCTACGACCAGATTGCCCGCACGGGCTCAAAACATGGCTACTTCACTCTTTATCTGATGGAGTTTGGGGATACCCTGGTGGGCGGCCATTTCGGGCTGGTATACAAGAACAGATACTACTCCCCGAAGGTGGCCTACGACGAAAGCTACTCCACCTATGGCCCGGGCCACCTTATCGTACTATCCATCCTCGAAGATATTCTGCCCAGAGGTTTCCAGGAGTTCGATTTCCTGGGGCCGTGGATGGACTGGAAGGGCGAATGGACCACCAAGGGCCGTAAACACACCTTCTGGTACATTTTTCAGCGTGGTCTCTATGGTGACGCGCTTCATGCGGCGAAGATGAAGGCCGAACCGGTGGCGCGCCAGGTGGTGCGCCGCATTCGCAAGGCAAGAGAAGAACGCCGGATGGCCGCAGAGCCGGCCGCAAAACAGGCCAAGGAGGCCGGACAGTGAGTATGGCGGCAACGCAATTTGCATCCTCGTATCCCACGCTTCACCCGGGAATGGTGATGCCGTGGACCTCCAGGCGGGCGCCCGCCTTTCCCATGGACACAGCCGGGCTGCGGTACTACTATCTGGCCCGCAATGCCATCCATGCTTTGGCCGAGGTGTGGAATCTCCGTGATCAGGAGGTTCTTTTCCCTGCCTACTTCCATGGCGTGGAACTGGAGACGCTGCTGGCGGCCGGCGTGAAGCTGAAATTTTACCCCGTGGACGCCAACATGCAGGTGGATGCCGGCGTGGTGGCCTCAATGATCACGCCCCGCACCCGCGCCGTTTACCTGATCCACTACCTGGGCTTTCCCGGACCGGCGGCCGAGTTGAGCCGTATTTGCCGGCAACGCGGCCTGCCGCTGATCGAAGATTGCGCGCTGGCGCTGCTGTCGCGCTCTGAAGGCAAGCCGCTGGGCTCGTTCGGCGACGCCTCGATCTTCTGCCTCTACAAGACGCTGCCGGTGCCCAACGGCGGCGCGCTGTGGATGCGCAATCCCAAGGTGGAGCGGCCCTGGCCGGAGATTACGCCTCCCACGCTTACCTCCACCATGGCCTACACCGCCACTGCCGTCTACCGCCACCTGCGCTTTAACGGCGGTGGAGTTCTGCATACGCTGATGCAGAAGGCCCGCAACTCGGCCCGTTCGATGTCGGACCAACTCGGTGTGGTGCCGGTGGGCGACAATCACCTGGATCCGGCCAAAGTGGGGCTGGGCATGAGCGGCATGTGCCACTGGATTCTGGCGCGGCAGGATTACGAAGGCATCGTGGAGCGGCGGCGCCGCAACTACTCACACCTGCTCGACCGGCTGCGGCGAGTTTCCAACCCCGTGTTCACCGAACTGCCGGAAGGGGTCTGCCCGCTGTTTTTTCCCATCCGCACACAGAACAAGATGGCCGTGCTGCGGCGTCTGCTCGACATGGGCGTGGAGGCGGTGAACTTCTGGTCCAAGACGCCGGATATCGTGCCCAAGCGGGCATTTCCGGAAGTGGATGCGCTGCGCAACACCATTCTCGAACTGCCTTGCCATCAGGATCTGACACTGGAAGCAGCCGATTGGATCGCCGACCGGATCCATGAATTGCGCACCGAGCTGTGAGTCTAAGTTCCCGAATCGCTTAGGGATAGGTAAGCGAATCGGAGGCGCGCTACAGGCGATCTAACGGATCGAATCAAGGCCGGGACCATGGAATAAATGGTTCTGGAGAACATGATCCATGACCCGCGTACTAGCTTACTTTGCCTCTAGCGTACCAGCCTGCTCCCTCAGCATCGCCCTTGGCGTTGGAATCATGCTGAGCGTCGCCAATCTCGACCCCTCCGATATTCTTGGCCTGTTGGCGCGCCAATCGGCCGGCGGCATATGCCTTCTTGCGCCGGCAGTGGCCCAGCGTTGGCGTCAGGCGTAAATTTCGTCGTGAATCGACGACATCACCAGCGCGACGCAGCCCCGTTCACTGGTGATGATGCTGTGGGTGGTGCCGGGCTCGGCGGTGGAGTAGTCGCCGGCATCGAGGTGGATACCGCCGATCTTCAGATCGCCCACGATCACGTAGGTCTGTTCCTCCGCTGTGTGGCGGTGGGACGGATAGGTGGCGCCGGGCTCGATCTTCATCAGAGACGTGATCAGGCCGGTGTTCTTGTCGAGGAACAGCAGTTTGGAAAAGATGCCCGGGTATTCGGTTGCCTTCCAGTCTCCAGCGCCCGCGCGCAGCACGTGAACGCCTGTCACTTCCTCCCGCAGCAGCGGACGCCGTACCGCTTTCTGCCGGCGTATGCCGCCCAGTACTTTGTCGCGAAGTGAGGCGGGAGGCTCGGCCGGCTCGGCGGCAAGTCCAATGAGCGCCGCCAATTCGCCATCGAAGGGCGCGCCCGCATCCAACTCCGGGACCTCGGGATGGAACAGTTCCGCCAGATGTTGCGTATTCATGCTCCCGCCTCCTGTCCCACTCCGAACTGCAGTTGATCCTTTAATTTCATCATACCCAAACGAATGCGGGTCTTGACAGTGCCCAGGGGCTCACCCAGGCGGTCAGCCAGTTCGCTATGGGAGAGGCCATCGAAATAGGCCATCTCCAGTGCCTGGCGCTGCTCCTGGGGAAGCCGGTTGAGCGCAGCCAGAAGAATGGCCCGCTGCTGGGCCGCGGCGCTCTGGTCTTCGGGGTTGGCCGTGGCCGAAGGGGCGTCAAATCGAGGATCGATCGGTTCGACATTGCGCTGCCGCGTGGCCCTGGCGCGCAGTTTGTCAAGTGACCTGGTGCGGGACAGCATCAACAGCCAGGCCGTTACGCTGCCGCGTTCCCGCTGGAATGAGCGGGCGCTGCGCCACACCTGGTTGTAGACATCCAGGGTCACTTCTTCGGCGTCGGCCAGATTCCCAAGAATCCGGCAGGCAACTCCGTGGACCATTCGACTGGTGGCGTCGTAAAGCCTGGCAAAGGCATCTTCATCGCCGAGAGCGACCCGGTCCATCAGGTCGCCCCACGTATTTTCCCCGGGAAGGCGCATATTTAAGGAAGGCGTAACAGGCTTACATCTTTGTACCGGATGTGAAGCCCGGATGCAAGAGTTGCGATACTGGTAACCGGGATGCCATCCGCCGTCACGCTGCGCTGTCCGCCCGAGGAGGCCGATCTGCTGCTGGCCGCCTGCCTGGATTTCGACACCTCCGGAGTGGAGCAGAATGATAGCGGGCTGGTGGCGCATTTCGAATCACGCCAGGAAGCCGAGCGCTTTGCCCGCGAGTTTTATCATTACAGCGCGGTAACACATGAGATCCCGCCGCGCAATTGGGCTGAGGAGTGGCAGCAGCAGTGGCGCCCCTCCCTGGTGGGGCGCAGCTTCTACCTGTCGCCGCCCTGGAACCGGGAGCCTGCTCCGCAAGGGCGCATTGTGCTGGAGATGCGGCCTGGACTGGTGTTTGGCGGCGGCGATCATCCTACCACGCAGCTTTGCCTCGGATTTCTGGAGGATCACGTCGGGGAGGGAATCACCGTGGCCGACATCGGCTGTGGCTCCGGCATATTAGGCGATGCGGCGCTAAAACTGGGCGCCGGGCGCGTGGTGGCCTGCGACATTGAGTTCGCCGCGGCGGAGGCGGCACGCACGGTGTTGCACGGGGCGGCGGTTTATTGCGGTTCGGTTGACGCGCTCAAGCCTGCGGCGGCCGGACTGATTGTGGCCAACCTGCTCACCGGCGTGGTGGCGGCGCTGCTGCCGCGTTTTGCCGCCGTGCTGCCTCCCGGGGGGAAGCTGATCCTCAGCGGCTTTCTAGTCGAGCATATCGAAGCAATTGACAGCCGCGCCGAGGCGCAGGGCCTGAGGCTCGTGGAAGGGCGGACTCAGGGCGATTGGGCCGCCAGCGTGTATGTGGCCGATCCGATACGGGCCGCTGGGCCGGTGATGGCATAGCCGGGCTTCATCGCCTGGTAGTATGCCTCGACCTCGAGTTTACACTCGCCAGTGGACCCTGGGATCAGGTAGTCCACCAGGTCCGAACCGGGAAGGAAATTGGCGTCTCCCGTGGTTCCAACCGGAGCGATAGCCGCCGATCCACTCTTCCATCCCCGCGGAAGGATGCGATTGTCCTTGCCGTAGCGTGCCGCACGCATCACTGAGAATGCCGGCTGGCCGTTCCGGTCGAGCAGCGAGGCCTCATAGACGATTGTCTGATCCGCCGATTCAATCACATTGTGGTGTGGCTCATCGGGTATGGGCCCGGTGGGCGCGCCCGATTCAAACAGGACGGCGCCGCTCGAACCGGTGACGCGAAGATGCAGCCAAAGGCGCCGTCCGGGGAAGCCGGTGGGCAGCTTGTGTCCGGTGCGGTTCTCTACACCCACCTGGACGCGGATGCGATTCCCGGTGCGTCTTGCCGAGAGGCTGAGATCGAGCGCGCTGCGCAGGGAATCGAGGGCGCGGGCGGTGGTGCGCGCCAGCATGTCGCGTTCTCCCGGGTTCGTTTCCCCCATGAGCGCCGGCGCCAGATAGTTGCCGCCGATAAGTGTATGAAGCCCGAACGGCAGCCGCGGACTGGTGGGAGGAAACGGCCCGCCGGGCGGCCTGTGAGCGATGTAGGAGGCCTCGCCAAGCTGCGGCAGATGGCAGGATTGGCAGGTTTTTCCTTCCCCCGGGAAGGCGCTGGCCAGCCATTCGAGATATGGCGCCTGCTCCAGGAACTCGCCGTGCGCATTGCCCTGTTCATCAAGGACCGGCGTGATCACGGTATGGCAGGATCCGCACAGTGACGACTCCAGGATGTGGCGGCCGAAGCTGGGCGTCATGCCGGTGTGCATTCGCATGGGCATGGTGAACGGATCTTTGTGCGGCCCGTAGATGAGGTCTTTCGTGTTGATGCGGAATCCGGCGGTGAATGAGGCGGGAGTGCCGAGCCCCGTTGCTTCGATCTTGTGGCAGACGGTACAGCTCACGCCCTCGTCCGTTCCCATTGGCGCGTGGCAGGACCGGCATTTTTTCTCCACCAGCGCCTTGGCCCGCGGGTTCGTTTCCCCCTCAAACCGCACCTGTGCCTTCCAGATGGGATCGACAGCCGAGTGGGCCATCATGCTCGCTGACCACAGCCCGTAAGGTGCAATGGAGCGGGATTCTACGCCGGGAGCAAACAGCAGGGAGTGACAGGTGGCGCATTGTTCGGCGGGCAGGAAAGGAGTGGGCGGCCCTTGCGCGCGGAGGGAGAGAAGCAGGGCCACCCACAGGCAAATGAGACGCATCATGAGACATTCCCTCAGTGCGTCATCACTCTTGCCATCGTCTTGAGGCCGGCGTCCATGACGTCGCGGGCAAAGCCGGTATGGAAAGGCTCGCCGCTTGCGAAACGCCAGGGCAGATACAGCCCCAGTGCTTTTTTTCCGGCGCGCCACAGAGGTGACACGCCGATCTTGTAGTGCTCGGAGTCTTCCAGGTCCACGGTGACCGGCTTTTTCGGATCGCCGGTGTAGCGCAGCGGCACCTGCGCGAACGTGGCCTTGTCGAACTCCTCCATCAGGCACATGGTGAGAGGTTCGAAGAGCACCTCCGGTTTGCGGTTTTCGATCTCCGCGGCGATATGGTCGGCCGCGGCGCCGGCCTGCAGCAGCGCGAGGTAAGCCTGCTTGAGGGGAAAGTCGGCGGCATCGCCGGCGGCAAAAATACGGTCGCGGCCCTGCACGCGGCGGCTGTTGCGCTCAACGCGGATGAAGCCCCTGGCATCGAGTGGCAGCGATGGGAAGCGGTTCGCCCCCATGTAGGGTGGAAACGATACTAAAAGGTCGAATTGTCTTGTTTCGCCGTTCTGGTAGATCACCGTGCCGGGCTCCACGGCGCTGGCGGCAAATTCCTTGTAGCCGGCGATTGCGCGGTCTTCGAATTCGGCGGCAATCACCAGGCCCAGGCGCGGGCCGAAGGCATGCAGGAAGCTTTCCTCAAACGTGGTCCAGGTGATTTCGATCATGCCACGCACGCCCTGATTCCGCAGCCAGGTGTCGGTCATCAGTGCGATTTCATAAAGCGGGCTGGAACAGGTGTTGAAGGGCGGGACGAGGAACAGCAACTTCTGGCGATCCCCGGCTCGCGCCTTTTCGAGCATCTTGCGGTAGGCCTGGCGCAGCCGCAGCATGTCCTCAGGCGTCCAAAGCATGAGGGCGTGCTTTTCGAGGCCCATGATCTCCTGCGGGCAAAGGGCCGCCCCGGAAGCCACGATGAGGTAGTCAAACGCCACTTCAAAATCGCGCAGCTTCACGGTGTGGCGGTCCGGATCAATCTGTTCGGCGCGCCCCTGGATCAGGTCGATCTCCTTTTTACGGGTGGGCGCATCGAGGTAGACTTTGTACTTTTCCGGGTCATCTCCGAAGGGGATATAGATGGTGTTGGGTTTGAACAGGAAGTAGCCGGAATCCGAGATGAGGGTGATGTCGGCTTTTTCACGAAGTTTGTGCCGAAGAGAAAAAGCGCTCTCCAGGCCGGCGAATCCGCCGCCGAGGACGGCGATTCTTGGTTTCGCTGCCATGGTGAGACTTCCTTTCCAATGGCAGGCATGCAATTTGGTGGCCACGGGAGTAGAATATGGAGGACTTCCTGGGAGGTACCATGCCGATGATTCCCGACCGCCGCCAGTTCCTGAAAACAGCAGCCGTTGCGCCGCTGGCCCTCGCCACCGATTTACAGGCCGCCAAGGCGCCCGCCGCCTCGGAAACCCTGGTCACCACGTTGTACAAAAGCCTTAACGAAGAACAGAAGAAAAAACTGCTGTTCGCTTTTGACGACCCGCTGCGCTGGAAGGTGGATAACAACTGGTTCATCACGCCGGTGCGGATCGGCGGACAGTTTTTCACCGCCGACCAGCAGGCGATGGTTTCGGAGATCTTTCGCGGCCTCTACAATCCGGCCTTCTGGGACAAGGTCGCCCATCAACTGGATGAGGACGCCAAGGGGTTGAAGAACTGCTCCTGCGCGCTTTTCGGCGAGCCGGGCTCGGGTAAGTTCGAGTTTGTCATCACGGGCCGGCACCTGACGGTGCGCTGCGATGGCGACTCGGTGGAAGGCGCGGCGTTCGGAGGCCCGATTTTCTACGGCCATCAGGCCGGGCCGAGCGGCAACGAGAAGCCCGATCACCCCGGCAACGTCTATTGGTACCAGGCTCAGCGGGCAAACGAAGTGTTCCGCGCCCTTAGCGGAAAGCAGCGCGAATTGGCGCTGGTGAGCGAAAACTCCCGGCCGGAGAGGGCCACCGAAACGGTGACATACAGGCGCAAGGGAGAGAAACTGGCCGGGCTGCCGGTCTCCGAGATGTCGCGCGACCAGCGGGAACTGGTGGAAAAGGTGTTGGGCGACCTGCTGCTGCCCTACCGCAAGAGGGACACCGACGAGGCGATGCGTTACATTAAGTCCGCTGGTGGCGTGCAGGCGCTGTCGATGTCGTTCTACAAGAACCAGGACATCGGCAATGACGGCGTTTGGGATGTGTGGCAACTGGAGAGCCCGAACATGATCTGGTATTTCCGGGGGCAGCCGCACGTGCATGTCTGGGTGAACATCCGGAAGGGCGAGTCATAATTCAAGAGTGGCTGGCTACGAGGGCGAACTCGAACAGATCGTGGCGCAGTTGAACCGCGCGGCGCCGGGCTCGCGTCCGCAGCGGGCGGAGGTGGTTGGGGCAACGGCGTCACTCGATCCCCTGCTGAATGCGGCGGCGCGGCGGGGCGCCTCCGACCTCCTTCTGATTGCCGGCGCTCCGGTGACGCTTCGCATTGGCGGCGTCCTCACGCCTTCCTCCGCCCAGCCGCTGACAGGTGAAGATACGCGCAACCTGCTGCTGGGCCTGCTGAATCAAAGGCAGCAGGAGGAACTGGAACGTAACCGGTCGATCGACTTCTGTTTCTCGCGCGAAGGCGCGGGCCGTCTGCGGGCGAATCTGCACTACCAGCGGGGGACGCTGGCGGCGAGCATTCGCCTGCTGCCCGCCCGCATCCCGACGCTGGAATCGCTGGAACTCCCGGCGGGTCTGGCGAAACTGGCCGAGCGGCGGCAGGGGCTGGTGTTGGTTACCGGCCCGTCGGGCAGCGGAAAGAGTTCGACGCTGGCGGCGTTTGTTGATCTGATCAATCGCACGCGGCAGGATCACGTGGTGACGATCGAGGATCCGGTGGAGTTTGTCCATGGCAACCGCGGCTGCATCATCGAGCAGATTGAGATCGGCCAGGATGCCGCCGACTTTGCGTCGTCGCTGCGCGGCATACTGCGGCAAACGCCCGATGTGATCGTGGTGGGCGAAATGCGTGACCCGGCAACGATGGCGGCGGCGCTCACGGCGGCCGAAACAGGGCACCTGGTGTTCACCACGCTGCACACCAATGACACGTCGCAGGCGGTGCTGCGGATACTGGATACGTTTCCTGCCGGGAGCCAGCAGCAGGTGCGGCAGCAGCTTTCGCTGGCGCTGGCGGCGGTGATCGCGCAGCAGCTTCTTCCCGGGCAGGATGGGCGGCGTCATCCTGTCCTGGAGATTATGATCGGTACGGCGGGAATCCGCAGCCTGATCCGCAAGGGCGAGGACCACCAGCTCTATTCGCAGATCTCCACAGGCCGCGCCGAGGGGATGATGACGATGGAGCAATCGCTGGCCGAAGCCGCGCGGCAGGGCCGTATCACGCGGGAGACGGCGCAGGCCCATTGTTTCCGGCCGGAAGAGCTGAAACGTTACCTGGGCGGCTGAACTGTTCTACAATAGCCGTGACCTCCCGATCGCATGCCATTATTCGAAGGAATACTCACAGCCGCGGTCACGCCGTCGCGCGACGACCGGTATGAAATAGATATGGGCGCAGCCCTTGAGGTAGTGGACTATCTGAACGACCGGAAGATACGGGGTATCGCGTTGTTCGGAGCCACAGGCGAATTTCCGCACTTCAGCGTGGAGGACCGGATCCGGTTCACCAGCATGGCGGTGAAGCGCAGCCGGGTACCGGTGATTGTAAATGTGACGCATTCGGCGTTTGAGGCAAGCGAGCAGATGGCTGAGGCCGCCGCGGCAGCCGGCGCCGCCGCGGTGATGGCGCAGCCTCCGCACTACTTCCGTTACGGGCCCGCCGAAATCCGCGAATTCTTTCTGGATTTGGTGGATGAGGTGGACGGCCAGGCGCCTGTGTATCTCTATAATCTCCCGGCGTTCAACAATCCGATTCCGGTGGAGGTAGCGGTGGAACTCCTGGTCTCGGGCCAGTTTGCCGGGATCAAGGACTCCAGCGGGAATCCGGACTACCTGTCGGCGTTATTGGCGGCGCGCCAGGCGGCCAGCTTCAATCTCATTATTGGCAACGACGTGCTGTTCACCCATGGCCGGCTGCGGGGGGCGCATGGTGTTATCTCCGGCTGCGCCTGTGCGATTCCGGAAGCGATGCTGGCCCTTGATGCGGCCATCCTTGCGGGCGATACGGCGCGCGTGGAAAAGCTGGACCGCAGGCTGAGCGAGTTCATCGGGCAGATTGACCAGTTCCCGGGTCCCAACGGAATCCGCGAGGCGCTGGTGACGCGAGGATTAAAAATGGGACGGCGGGCCATTCCTTTCGCTCCGGAAACCGAGCGGAAGGCGACGCAGTTCCGCGAGTGGTTCAAGGGGTGGCTGGCCGTCACCATCCAGGAAGCAAAGCAGTAACGGGAGATGTCTGGAGCCGCCGCGCTGATGCTGGCCGCCGTGCTTTGGGCGCAGCCGCGCGACGGCCCGCAGGTGCTCACTTTCCGCTCAGATGTGGATGACACCGACCAGCCCTACAGCATCTACCTACCGAAGGACTTTGATCCCAAACGCAAGTATCCGCTGATCATCAGCCTGCACGCCGCGTTTTCCAATCACCGGCTGAATCTGCGGCGGGTCTTTGGAAAAGGCAACCAGCCGGGTGAATCCGACGCCGAGGCGAGCCGCCACTTTCCGCGGCTGCCGGACGTCGGTTTTATCGTCGTCAGCCCCTTCGCGCGGGGGACCATGGGCTATCGGGGGATTGCCGAGAAAGACGTGCTGGATGTGCTGGGGGATGTGCGGAGGCGTTTTGCGGTGGACGAGGATCGGGTCTATCTGACCGGGATCGCGATGGGCGGGGGTGGTGCGCTGTGGCTGGGTCTGACCCGGCCCGATATTTGGGCGGCGGTGGCGGTGGTGTGTCCGGAGATTCCTGACGGTATTGAGGAATTTGCGGGCAACGCGGTGAACCTGCCGGTGCGGCTTCATCATGGCGCGCAGGATCCGGTGACGCCGGTGAGGGGATCGCGGGAATGGGCCACGCGGCTGACGGCTGCTGGCGTCCGGGTGGATTATCACGAATATCCGGATGGCAAACATAATTCCTGGGATCTGGCATACAGGAACGGCGCGCTGTTCGACTGGGTTTCGCCATTGCGTAGGGACCGATACCCCCGGAAGGTGAGTTTCGCGACACGCCAGTACAAGTACAAGACGGCCTATTGGGTGGAGATTACGGGCATGACGCCGGGCGAACTTGCGTCCGTCGAAGCGGAGTTTCTGGGAAAGAACCGTATCGTATTGAAAACAAGAGGCGTGCGCGGGCTGGAACTACGCCTGAAGGGGCATCCTTTCTATGCGCCGTCGCTGCCGGTGACGGTGGTGGCGGATGGGACAACGTTGAGAACCCGCCGGCTTTCCTTTTCGCGCGGGGAAAAGGGGTGGACTGCGGTGTCCTATCAGCGCAAAACGCGGGAAAAGGGGCCGGGCACCGAAGGGCCGATGCTGGAGGTGGTGTCGGCGCGCCATCTATATGTGTACGGTACGCTCGATAACCCTGGTCCCGAAGAGGAGGCGCGGCGGCGGCAGCAGGCCCGAGTGGCGGCGGAATGGTCCGTGGCCCGGCTGAAGGCTACCACACGTTTCCGTGTGCTGGCCGATCGGGAGGTGGAAGCCGGCATGCAAACCAGCAATCTCATCCTGTTTGGCAACCGGGAGACCAACGCGATTGTGGCACGGATGGCAGACCGGCTGCCGATGCATCTGGATGCGGGCGCGGCTGACTACGGCCTGTTCTACGTCTGGCCCGATGGGGACCGGTATGTTGCCATAAACTCGGGACTTCCCTTCTATACGGGAGCGGACCGGGTAAGGCGGGGCGGACCGCGTTATCTGGGATCGCCATATGCGGTGATCGAGACATTAGGGGATTTCATCCTGTTCCGGGGATCGTTGGAAACGGTGATCGTGGAGGGGCGGTTCGACCAGCAGTGGCGGTTGAGGGAAGACGATTTGAGGCGGCTTGGGTCCTCTAGTACGATTCACCTACGTCCGTAAGATGCCTGTGTGACGTTCCGGGGATAGGCAGGATGCTCAACTAAGACAGTCCCTGATTTTCGCTGCAAACCTCCAACCCTACAATGGGGATGCAAGGTAGAAGACATTTGGCGGGCAAGGAGGATACCTGGCAGGGGTGTCCGAGTGTCTGACCCGCTGAAGTCGGCCTTTCAGACTCGGAGGAGAGAAAGAACTGATGTTTGCGAACGCGCTAAGGGTGGGGGCAGTGACGCTGCTGGTTGCAGGCGCAAGCCCCGCAATCACGATTTTCACCGACGGATTTGAATCGAACGCGAGCGGATCGAACCTGGTGCCGTCGGGATGGACTGTGTCGTTGGGAACGGTGGACGTACTGGCGGAAGGGGTGTCGTTCGATTGCCATACGGGGGCACGTTGTGTGGACCTGGACGGCACGTCGTCGAACGCGGGCAGGCTGGAGTCGGCCACGGAGTACACGTTCACGTCCGGGGTGACCTATACGTTGACGTTCTGGTTGTCACGGAACCAGCGCGGATTCGGTGGTCCGGACAACATGACGGCCTGTCTGGGGACGGAGTGTGTCAACTTCGTGAACCTGCCGGCCTCGGTGAGAAGCGAAAATACGTGGGCGATGTACACGATTGTGCTAGCCGGGACGGACTCTCAGGGCCGGATTTCGTTCGACCACGGGGGTGGCGACAACGTGGGATTGATCCTGGACGACGTGAGGCTGGCCGATAGCACGGTTCCAGAGCCTGGTACTTTTGCACTTCTCGGTACTGCTTTGGCGTGCGTCGGGTTGTACCGTCGGCGTGACAGTTAATTGACCTACAGATAAAAGGAAATTCAGCTTGCTGACCACCCGCAAACGCGTCAGGAAGCTGCCTGCAGGAGAGGGGGGATGAGGAATTCTCCCCTAATTTTTTTGTTCCGTTCAGTCAAATTGGACTTCCCTTCCTTCCAAAGAAAGCGTACTCTGGATGTACAGCAAAAAAAGCCCGAAGTGCGACACTGGTGGTCTTTGTGTCGGTACCGACGTGATACCGCAGAGTCGTCACCCAAACAGGGATTTGGCTTGGGAGGAGTAGAACACTTATGACTGCTGCCCGTCACTTTATTAGAATTTGGGCCCTGGGCGCCGTCCTCGTGGGCAATTCATTTGCGGTCACGTTGTACGAGCAGAACTTCGACGGCCTGACACCTGCCTTGAACGCCGCTTTAAGCGAATGGTTCATCTATCGGCCAGCGATTGACATTGTGGCTGACAACACTCTGGACATACGGTGCCAGAACAATACCGGCAACTGCGTGGACCTGGATGGCACGTACATGCAGGGAACTCACATGTGGTCGCAACAGACCTATCAGTTTCAGGAAGGGTTCCGCTACGTATTGAGCTTCTGGTTGTCTGGGAACCAGCGGGATCTGACTGCGACGGATACGCTTTTTGTGCGACTTGGCAGCCTGGTGCAGGAATTCAACCTGCTGGGGTCAGCCGCCTGGCAGAACTACACCATGGAACTGCTTGGCGACGGATCGAGCGGGAAGATCCTGTTTGACCAGCGCGGCAATCCGAACCCTTACGTTGGCGACAATATTGGCATCGTGCTCGACAACCTGCGGCTGGACGAGTTCTCGCTGCTGGAATCGGATTTCAGCGGACCTGGCGGGTTGGGCGATGTCACTGCGAACCCGGAACCGGGAACAATCTTCCTGCTAGCGTCGGGGCTCGGGGCGCTTTTGTGGCGCCGGCGTGCCCGTTCGTACTAGGCATACCACCTTCGGTTATCTTTAATCACGCGGACCGGGGCCCAAATGGGCATCCCGGTCCGTTCCGTTTATAGGGTATTTCCGCTCGCCCCCTTTGGATTCGGCCTTGTTGTTAAACCCCATATTCATCTTTCACTTGCGGCTATCGGATCCCCCCATTTGCGATGAGAAATGCCGCAGAATCCCCCCCAAAAAAGCACGCTTGCGAATGGGAAAAAAGTCTCACTTGGGTATTGCATGGGCCTCAGTACCCTGGTATCTTGGTTTTGTTGCGGGGAGTCTACTCGTATGGTCTCCGCGCAGCGCAGGTGAATCTCTTCGTGGGGTTCGTTCTGGTTGACTCGGAGCTCCGGCGCTTCTCAAAGCTGGAATGTGGAGTTTTTGAAGCTCACCTGCGCGAAACGATGGTCTTTTGGAGGAAACGAATGCAGCCTTTTTTCCGTCTCGGGCTTTCCCTCGGTGCCGCACTGCTGCTGTCCAGCAGCTTGAGCTTCGCGGCTTCGATTTTTAACGACACCTTTACCGATCCGCCACATGTCACCGGCCTAGCGGTTGATCTCCCCAAGTGGAACGAAATCTCCGGGAACACTGACGTCATCAATAACGTCGCGTGGCCGCCTACCTCCTGCGCGGGCTCGGCTTCCGGCGACAATTGTATCGACACCGATGGCACTCCCGGTGGCAACGCTGTTCTGATGCGCAGCATCCCCAGCGTTTCCGTTTCGACGGGCGCCCTCTACACTCTGACGTTCTGGGTGTCGGGCAACCAGCGGACGGCGACCACTGACAGCCTGGCGTTCTCGATCGTGGACGGCAGCGGAAACGCCATCGCGACCACGTCGCGCTCGATCGCCGGCGCCGATGCGTCGCTGACGGGCGTGGATGTGGCCAGCGGCAACATCAGCATCCTGGGCGGAAACTCGGTGTACGACTGGCGCGAAGTGACCCTGCAGTTCGTCTCGAACTATTCGGGCAGCGCTCACATCCAGTTTGACGCGACCGGCGGCGGCGCCGGCGACCAGATCGGCCTGATCCTCGACGACGTGAACCTGGACACCCCGGTTCCGGAGCCGACCTCGCTGGCGCTGATCGGCGCTGGCCTGGTTCTGGTGGGTCTGCGCGCCCGCCGCAGCTAGTTCCGTTCGGCAAACAAAGCTTGAGGCCGATGCACCTTTCAAGGGGTGTATCGGCCTTTCGTCTTTTTCGTTGCCGGTTTACAGTGATTACATGGACATGCCCCCGCCGGAATTCAGGCGTGCCGCCGAAGAGATCACCGCGTGGATCGCCGACTACCTCGAGAATCCGGGCCGCTATCCGGTGCTGCCAGACACACAGCCCGGAGGCCTCAGCGCAAGTCTGCCGGGCGCCGCGCCGGCCCATGGCGAACCGATGGAGGGGATTCTGGCCGACTTCCGCCAGCAGATCCTGCCGGCCTGCACCCTATGGAACCACCCGCGGTTTTTCGCCTATTTCTCGGTATCGAGCAGCGGCCCGGGGATTCTTGCCGAGATGCTGACCGCCACGCTCAACATGAACGGCATGTTGTGGAAGTCGTCGCCGGCGGTGACGGAACTGGAGCAGGTTACGTTGGGCTGGCTGCGCGAATGGCTGGGGCTACCACCTTCGTTCTTCGGGATCATCCATGACACGGCGTCGCTGGCAACGATGCACGCCATTGTTGCGGCGCGGCAGCATACCGACCCCGAGGTCCGCACGCGCGGCGCCAGACCGGACATGACGATCTACACGTCCGAACATGCGCACTCTTCGGTCGAAAAGGGCGCGCTGGCGCTGGGCATCGGCCAGGAGAACGTACGGAAGATCGCAACCGACGACGAGTTCCGGATGAAGCCAGCCGAACTGGCGCGGGCCGTTGAGCAGGACCGGGCGGCGGGGAGGCGGCCGTTCTGTGTCGTGGCGACCGTGGGGACGACGTCCACATCGTCGATCGACCCGGTAGGTCCAATCGCCGATATCTGCGAGGGCGAGGGTATGTGGCTGCACGTGGACGGCGCCTATGGCGGCCATGCCGGGCTGGTTCCCGGACACCGGCATGTGATGGAGAATGTCTCGCGGGCCGATTCGTTCGTGATCAACCCGCACAAATGGCTGTTCACTCCGATCGATCTCAGCGCGTTCTATACACGGCGTCCGGAGGCCTTGCGGGAGGCGCTCTCGCTGGTGCCGGAGTATCTGCGCAGCAGCGAGGACACGGTGAACTACATGGATTACTCGGTGGCGCTGGGCCGCCGTTTCCGCGCATTGAAGCTATGGTTCGTGATGCGGTACTTCGGGCGGGAGCGGATCGCAGGCATGATCGGGACGCACATGCGCATGGCGAAGGAACTGGCATCGCGGATTGGCGAAGATGGGCGATTTGAGCTTTGCGCGCCGGTGCCATTGTCGCTGGTCTGCTTCCGTCTGCGTGGTCCCGACGAAGCCAGCCGGCAGCTTCTGGAGCGCCTGCACGCCACGCGCGAGGCCTTCCTGTCGCATACCGTATTAAAAGGCCGGTTCGTGCTGCGGTGGGCGATCGGCAACATCCACACCCGGCAATCCGACATTGATGCGACCTGGGACTTGATCTCCCGGCTGGCGGACGAAGTTCAGGCGCCGTGAACGGATTCGGCGTACATGAGATCGCCGGTTAACCCGTCGTAGTATTGAATCACCAGGTGCGGGCGCGGGTAGGCCACCCAGCGCGGCTCATCCTTGCGCAGGCGGTTCTGAAAGACGTTGTTGACCTGGGCTACGGCGTAGATGGGCTGGCGGCGCAGCGCGGCGGGCACGTCGTTGCGGAAGTAGCTGGACCAGCGTATGTCGCACTTGCGGCCGCGCGAGTCGAACGGACCATTGGCCATGCGCCCGCCTTCGCTCTTCATGGGGTGATTGGCGGAGTTGTGGGGGCCGGAGCAGAACTCCCACACGCGGTCGGTGATCTTGACGGCGAAGCTGTTGTGCAGGTCGCCGGTCATGACGATCACCGGCTTGTTCAGGCTGTCCCAGAAGTCGATGAGCATGTCGCGCTCTTCGACGAAAGCGGTCCAGGCGTCGTCTTTTCCATCGAGCGGGCCGTCGGAGCCGGGCGAGCCGACGTGGGGGATGGCGAGGTTTACCGAGGAAGCCAGGAAGAAGAAGTCGGCGTCGCTCGCCTTCATGCTCTTCATCAGCCATTCGCGCTGCGCCCTGCCGATCATGGAAATGCCCTTTTTGTAAGGGTCCCTGGTGTCGTGCAGGTCGCGGAGACTGCGCGTATCGAGGAGATAGAACTCCACGTTGCCGACACGGAAGCTGCTGTAGGAATGGCGGCCGATGGAATAGGCGCTGGTGGAATCAAAACGGGGCGTGGGGCTGATGCGCAGGCGGTTGCGGTCGATGACATCGACGATGTCGTAGATGCCGGCATTGGCGTTGCCGTCCGAGCCGTCGAATTTCGCGTTGTCGACGCCGGCCATCTGGCCGCCCCAGTGGATATGGAGATTGGACAACTGTTTGAAGTCGAGGGAGCGGAAATCGGCTTCCGCATCCACCAGGATGTCGCTTCCGGAATTCAGGCGCGCCTGGCCGAAGTGGGCGGCCTGTGAAGTGGCGGTGGGATTGGCGGCGGCCACGTAGTCAAACCAGGCCTGCATGGCGATGTCGCGGAAGACAGCGCGGCGGTTCTTGTTACCCTTGGCCGCGGTGCCGTAGACATCGTTGAGGATCTCATGATCGTCAGGCGTGTAGTAGCAGGGCATCTCCTTGTGCCAGGCGGCCATGTTGACACCGCGTTCGAGGAAAAACTTGTAGTTTTCCCAGACGCCGGTGATGGAGGGGCAGAGTTTGACGATGCGGGGTTCGGCGCCGGCGGCGAGGCCGTTCTGGGAAAGCCACTGGGGGACGGTGAAATCGCGCTTGTCTTCGTAGAGCCAATCGCCATTGAGGATGGAGAAATGGACTTTGTCGCGCAGGGTCTCGCGCATGGTTTTGAACGCCGGAAGGCCGGGGCCCATGCCATTGCCGGGCTTCTGGTTGTTGCAGGAGCCGAATTCGAAGCGGAAGTTGAACAGGCCGCGGGGGTTGAGTTCGCCGCGATGAGAGGCGGCGTCGGGCAGTGTGCGGAAGCTGCCGCTGTGGTCATTGGAGGCTGAGCCGCCCGCCTCCAGGCGGTAGTGATAGCGGGTGTCGGGCTTCAGTCCGGTGAGCAGCGCGATGCCGGTGTTGTCGCGGCCGATGGCGGTGGGGGCGGGCGCGGATGTCTGGTCCAACTGTTCGGGTTTCAGCCCATAGCGGACGCGGAATTCGCCGGGCTGGGAAGTGCGCCCCCACACCGTCACGCTGTTGGCGGTGACGTGTCCCAGCATGGGACCGTGGGTCACGCGCATGCCCTGGGCGGGGGCGGGGACGGCCAGCGCGCCCAGCGCCCCCACAGTGAGTTGTCTGCGGTTGATGGCCATCTTAGGAGGCCACCTCGAAATCCCAACCCCAGCCGGGCCGGTTGTGGGGGCGCATGTAGATTCCTTCGGGGCCGCGGCTGACTTCGTACTGCTCTTCGAAAATCTTGTAAGCCTCGGGCGGACCGCCGGGCGGGGGCATGAAGAGCTCAGCCCAGGGCGCGTTGACGTTGGCAATGGTCCAGTGGATGGCGCCATTGAGGCCGCCGCCGTGCGGGATGACGGGAATGTCGTAGGCCGAAGCCATGGCGCCGATGCGGCGCAGTTCGGTGAGACCGCCGCACCACTGAATATCCGGCTGCCAGATGGAGGCGCCGTTGGCTTCCAGAAGGTAGCGGAAACCATAGCGGCCGTACTCATGTTCGCCGGTGGCGATGCGGGTGGACTTGATGGAGGTGTTGAGGCGGCCGAAGCCGGCGTAGTCGTGCGGCTGCAGCACCTCTTCCATCCAATAGACGCGGTGTTCTTCCATCATCTGCGCGATCTCGATGGTGTAGCGCTCGGTCCACGCCATCCAGCAATCGAGCATGATATCGCCGTCCGGGCCCAGCGCCTTGCGGGCGCGCTTGACCAGTTCCACGTTCTTCTTCATGCCGTCGCGGCCGTCGGCGGGGCCGTGGGGGATGGCGAGTTTCAGACGCGTATAGCCGAATTCCACGTGCTGCTCAATGTCGTTGCCGGTGCAATAGGCGGGCACGCGGTCTTTCACTTCGCCGCCGATGAGCTTGTAAACCGGCATGTTGAGCGCCTTGCCGATGATGTCCCACATGGCCATGTCGACGCCGCTGATGGCGTTCATGGTGACGCCCATGCGGCCGTAACTCATGGTGGAGCGCCAGCAGAGGTCCCAGTTACGTTCGATGTCGAAGGGGTCCTTGCCCATCAGCAGCTTGGTGAGATGGCCGGTGACGACATGGCCGCCGCCGGGCCCGCCGTTGCCATAACCCTTGATGCCTTTGTCGGTGGTGATTTCGACGGTGAAGCTGGAAATGCCGCCGGGATCGGGATTGAACAGGGAGCGGGTGGCTTTGTACTCGGGGTAAATGGAAACAGGGTTGGCCACTTCCACGCCCTGTGTCGACCAGGAGCCGGCGCTTGGAGTGTACTTGGGCAGCGGTTTGGTGGGGCGTGTTTGCACCAGGCGAATGCCGTTGATCTTCAGTTTGCTTTTCTCCACCTGAAAGGCGAGCGGGGGCGGTGCGGCTTCAGCGGGCGTCAGCAAATCCCGGTTCAGCATGGCGGCGGCCAGCGGGGCGGCTTTAAGCAGGTCTCTACGATTCATCATTTTCCTCCCGGAAGCTAACCAAACTATTCCCTGGAGAGGTCTCCTGTCAACCGGGGCCGGAAAAGATCCAAATGACGGAAATTTTCCGGCGGGTTCCGCGTCTATAAGTGTGAAGCTGGTGCAGGGGAGGTTAACAGCGCACCGGCCGGGCAAATAGGGAGGCTGCCATGAGGAGCACGAAGGAACGGCTGGAACAGAGCCTGCAGGTGCTGGAAACGCTGGAGAGCCGGCGCCTCGAGATGAAGACGCCCGCCCTGGGCGCCGACACGGAATGGTCTCTGATTGAGCAGGAACTGCGCGAGATCGAGAAGGACATCCTCGAAGATCCCGGCGGGTTGGAGAAGTTCCTGGTGCGAATCCGCCCCACTGACTAGCCTGCGCGGTCCGGCGCGCAGCAACCGCTATACTGGAAAGACGGGTCCTAGCCCTGCGGAAACGTGAACTTTTCCGTCTCTCCAGGCGTCTGATTCCTGTAGGAGTCGGCTCATCGTGAAGAAGAAAACGAAAATTATCATAGGGATCGTTGCGCTCCTGGCCGCGGCGGGTGCGGGCGTTGCGGGTTACCAGTACAGCAAAAAGGGCATTGTGGAAGTGCAGACGGGGCGCGTCACCAGGCAGGATCTGGTATCGCTGGTGACGGCTTCCGGGGAGATCAAACCCCGCAACTACATCAATATCGGCGCCAATACGACAGGGCCGTCGCGCATCACCGATATTCTGGTGCTCGAAGGGCAATCGGTGAGGAAGGGGCAGGTTCTGGCGCGTCTGGAGTCGGTGCAGCCGGAAGCGGACGTGGCGGCGCAGCGGGCCTCGGTGGCAAGCGCGGAAGCCGAATCGGCGGCGGCGGAGTCCTCGGTGCGGGCGGCCGACGGAAATATTGTCACCGCCCAGGCCTCGGTGGAGCGGGCCAAGGCGGAATTGGAGCGAGCCCGGACGGCCTTCAACCGCGCCAAGCAGCTTTGGGAGAGCAAACTGATCGCGCGCCAGGAGTACGACCAGCGGTCGAGCGAGTTTGCAGCGCTCGAAGCCGGCGTGAAAGAGGCCGAGGCGCGGGTGTCGCAGTTACGGGCGCAGCGCAACCAGGTGGCGGCGAGCCTGTCGGCTTCGCAGAAGCGGATCGCCCTGTCGCAGGCGAACCTGCGCAGCGCCAATGACCGGCTTCAGCGAACGTTTGCGGTCTCCCCGATTGACGGCATGGTAACCAATCTGCCGGTGCGGGTGGGAGAAACCGTGGTGCCGGGCATCCAGAACTCGGCGGCCAGCCTGATCATGACGATCGCCGATATGTCACTGATCACGGCCGAGGTCAAGGTGGACGAGACCGACATCGTGAACGTGAAGCTGGAGCAGGTGGCTGATGTGACGATCGACGCCATGCCCAACCGGGTATTTAAGGGCAAGGTAATTGAGATCGGCAACACGGCGATTCTGCGTTCTACCGGTCTGGCGGCCAGTCAGAGCGCGATTTCGAGCCAGGAGGCCAAGGACTTCAAGGTGGTGGTGGCGCTCGAAAATCCTCCCGTCGAGATCCGACCGGGGCTCTCCTGCACGGCCAAGGTGGTGACGGCGACGCGGCAGAACGCGCTGTCGATTCCCATTCAGGCGCTGACGGTGCGGCAGAAGGGCGATCTGGACCCGGTAACAAAAGACCAGAAAAAAGCGTCCCAACCTTTAGACCCCGCCGCGGAGAAAGCCCGCAAGCAGGAATTGCAGGGAGTGTTTGTGCTCACCGGAGAGAAGGCGGTGTTCCGGGAAGTGGCCACGGGGATCACCGGGGCGACGGATATCGAAGTTTTGAGCGGGTTAAAGGAAGGCGACCAGATCATCACCGGCTCCTATAAGGTGATCCGGACAATCCGCAATGAGGCGAAGGTGAAGATCGAAGAGAACAAGGGGCCGCTGAAGGCGGAGTCGTAGAATCTGATATCGTTGAGAAAAGACTAAATGGCACAGGCTGTTCAGGAAAAAATCCAGCGCGGCGCGGAATTGAAGCGCGACGGGATCGTCATCCGCACCTACGATCTGTGGAAAACCTACATCATGGGCGACCAGGAGATCAACGCCGTTTCGGGCGTGGATCTGGAGATTAAGGTAGGCGAATACGTGGCGATCATGGGTCCTTCGGGATCCGGCAAGTCGACGTTAATGAACCTCATTGGCTGCCTGGACACGCCAACTAAGGGCGACTACTTCATCAATGGCCGCCTGGTCAGCGCCATGAACGACGATGAACTGGCGATGATCCGGAACAAGGAGATCGGCTTCGTGTTCCAGACGTTCAACCTGCTGTCGAGGGCCACGGCGCTGCACAACGTGGAACTGCCGCTGATTTACGCGGGAGTTCCCGCCGACACGCGGCTGGAGCGGGCCAAGGGTTCGCTGCAGGCCGTGGATCTGGCCCAGCGCATGTATCACAAGCCCAACGAACTGTCGGGCGGCCAGCGCCAGCGCGTGGCCATTGCCCGTGCGCTGGTGAACAATCCTTCCATCCTGCTGGCCGACGAGCCGACCGGAAACCTCGATTCGGCTACCGGCGTGGAAATCATGGGCCTGTTTGAGCGGCTGCACCAGCAGGGCAATACCATCGTGCTGGTGACGCACGAACAGGATATCGCCATGCACGCGCATCGGGTGGTGTACGTGCGCGACGGCAAGGTGGCCAAGGACGAAAAGATCAAGTAAGTGAAGTCCCTTCTATTATTGATGGCGGCACTCACCGGGTGGGCGCAGGACCGGCTATATCAGCCCGTCGCGCTGACCGCGGCCGGCAGCTTCACCGGGGAAATCGAAGGTCCGGCGGTGGACGAGGCGGGGAATATCTTCGCCGTCAGCTTTGCGCGCAAGCCTACGATCGGCCGCGTCACGCCGGACGGCAAGGGCGAAATTTTCGTCGAATTCACCAATGGCAGCCTCGGAAACGGGATTCGCTTCGACCGCCGCGGCATGATGTACGTGGCCGACTACACCGGCCACAATGTCCTTCACATTGATCCCAAAACCCGCAAAATCTCAGTGTTCGCCCACAATCCGGAGATGAATCAGCCCAACGACCTGGCCATTACGCGCAACGGCGAGTTCTATGCCAGTGATCCGAATTGGAAGGAAGGCACCGGGCAGATCTGGTTCATTGACCGCAAGGGGCGGACGCGCCGGGTCGCTTCCGGCATGGGCACCACCAACGGCATCGACGTGAGCCCTGACGGCCGCACCCTTTACGTGAACGAATCGGTGCAGCGGAAGGTGTGGGCCTTCGGCATCGAGCGTGACGGCGGGTTGAGCGGGAAGCGGTTGTTGGCCGAGTTTCCCGACTTCGGCTTCGACGGAATGCGCTGCGACGTGGATGGCAATCTGTATATCACCCGGCACGGCAAGGGCGTGGTGGCGGTGGTCTCTCCCGAAGGCAAGGTGCTGCGCGAGATTCCGGTTCTGGGGTCGAAGCCCAGCAACATCTGTTTCGGCGGACCGGACGGCCGCACCGCCTACGTCACCGAAATGGAGCATGGGCGGCTGGTGTCGTTCCGGGTGGATCGTCCGGGGCTTGAATGGCGGCGCTGGAGCCGGCGGTAACCTAAAGCACGCGCGCCAGCACTCCGCCGTCGACTACAATCACCGTGCCCGTGATGTAACTGCCGGCATCGGAGGCCAGCAGCAGGGCGGTTCCCGCAATCTCCTCCGGCTTCCCCCAGCGGCCCAACGCCGTACGATCAGCGAAGACGCGCTTCTGCTCATCGGTGAGAATTTTGCCGGGCAGATCGGTGAGGAACGGCCCGGGCGAGATACAATTTACCGTGATGCCGAACGGCCCGAGGTCGATGGCGCTGGCGCGGGCCAGGCCCAGCAGCGCGGACTTGGTGCTGCAGTAAGCATTGCGGCCCTCTTTTCCGCCCAGGCCCAGGACGGATGAGATGTGGATCACACGGCCCCAGCGGCGTTGCTTCATCTGCGGCACGATGGCGCGGGTCAGCCTCATGCAGCTCGACAGATTCAACTCCAGAATGCGGTCCCAGTCCTCGTCCTTCACCTCGTCGATCGGTTGGGGAACGTTGGATCCGGCGTTGTTGACCAGCACGTCGACGCGGCCGAAGCGGTCAAGCGTGGCCTGGGCGAGTTGGGCGACGGCGGCGCGATCCGCCATGTCGGTGGTCATCCACTCCACGCGCACTGGAAGGCCGGCTCCGATTTCCGAGGCCGCGCTCCGCAACTCATCCTCGTTGCGGCTGCAGATCATGATGTTCGCGCCGGCTTCGGCGTAAATGCGCGCCATGGCTTTGCCAAGGCCGCGGCTGCCGCCGGTGACCAGGGCCGCTTTTCCGGTCAGGTCGAATAAGTTGTGGTACATGAGTTAACGGGTCAACGCCACTTCCGGACGCAGGCTGGACGTCTGGGGCTCGACGTCCAGGAATTCGATCCAATTCGTCATCATCTCTTCTTCGCTCTTGTCGCCCCAGCGGATGATCCTGGTGGCATCGGGGTTGGCGCGATTGTTCGGGCTGTTGTCGTAATGGATGGTCGCGCGCAGAATACTTCCCTTTTTCAGCAGTTTCGGCTCTTTCAGCCGGTAGACAAGCTGCCAGTCGAAGTTGTAGTTGGGAATGCGCAGCAGGATCTCGCTTCTGCCGTCCGGATGCACAATGTCGTAAGTAACGTCCTTGCCGCGGTAGTGCATGTGCGGCGTGAAGGAGAGCAGCAGTTTATCGCTTTCGGCCTCATAGCAGCGCCGGACCTCATGACTGGCGGCGCCGGCGGGAATAGCGAAAAAGAAGTTGCGCATGTCCAGCCGCCGCAACACACGCTTGGGCGGGCCGGGCGCAAGATAAAGGCCGATGCTGGTGCGGTCAGTCTGCGCCTTCCGCGTGGTCTTGGCGTAGTGGATAATGAACTCGAGCTTTGACCCGGGCGGAACCCACTTCGCCGTGCCTTCGGGAAAAACATCGGGGGATCGGCCGGGAAGAAACGCGGCCAGCCCGCCTTCCTGAAAACCACGCAAATACGGCAGGTTCGGGGCGTCTGAGGCGCAGCCATCATTCACCACCGGCGCGTCTTCTCTAATGTGCGTCAGGTTGCCGTTGCGGACAAAGAAGGTATCGAGCGCGGGCATGCCCTTGGTGGAGACTGTGGGCGCCTTGCCATCCTGCACGATGACGACGTGGACATGATGCACCACCTCGCGGTTGCCGGGCTTGATTTCAGCCGCGCGCACCCAGATGCCTTCCTTCAGATTGGTGGGGACCACGAAGTGTTCGTAGGCATCGTCCCCGGGCTTCACCACGTGATCGGTGCCGATATCCACCACCACTTCCGGCGTGCCGAGGCGCCATCCCTCGGCGAAGACCGGCGCTTTGGGCAGGTCCTTGGAATCACCCTCGGCGGCGCCGCTGTCGGCCCATGCGGTGATGGTGTTGATCTCGGTCTGCGTGAGCGAAGGATCATTGGAAAACCGGCCATGTTTGGGATCGGCGAACCAGGGCGGCATCTTCCTGCCGATCACCGATTCCCGGATCGCTTTGGCCCACGGGCGCGCCGATTTGTAGTCCATCAGCGACATCGGAGCGATGTCTTTCGGCTTATGACACTGCACGCAGTGCCGGTAGAAGATCGGGGCCACATCCTTGTTGAAGGTGGGGGCCGCCCAGGCGGCGGACACAGCGGCTAGAAAGATCGCGGAAATCCTCAGGGTGCCCATAGCAGTCTGAGAATATCACAGCCGGTGTCGCGTGGCTGCTTGGCTGCTTCATCCCAGCCGCGCGGCCAGATGTTCTCCCACCCGCAGCGCGTTCGCACGATGTCTGAGCTGTTGGCCGGACCCCGTGGGTGCCTGACGCTACGGCCCGAGGCATCGGTTTCGAGCCGCGTCACTCGCGCGTTGGTCGTCAGAGTGACCTTGGGGTGGTCCACCGCCGGATCCACGCAAACCACCTGGGCATCCGATTTCGCATTTATCGGGCAAGGGAAGCCGTCGCAATTTACGCAGCGGATGCACTTGCTGCGATGCGGCCGCGTGCGGTCAAACATCACACCCACGGGATGCGGATAGGGCGCCCGTTCCGGCGGCTCAGTGGGGTCTTCGCGGCAGATAGCCGCCGCGTTCGAGCAGCAGGATTTTCTTGCCTGTGGGGGCCGGTTTATAGGCAAGTGTGCCGCCGCCGGCGCCCGTGCCGATGATGATTACGTCGTAGTGGCCGTTGTTCTCCATGCCTGCGGCCAGTCCTCGGGGAGGAAATGACGCAACGGGGCGCGGTTATTCCCGGGGCAGGGTGAAGTTGATCCCGGGGGCGTCGTGTCCATCGAGGATCACCTGGCGCGGCGTGCCTCCGGCTGAAACAGCGCGGACCGAATCGATGAGGCCGGCCAGGCGATAGCGGCCCGCCTCGTCAGTGGTGGTGAAGTGCGTGAATCCGCTTTCCACGCGGATGCCCTTCAGGGGCCTGCCTGCCTGATCCCGGACGCGGCCGGAGATGGCGTGTGTGCCGGGCTTCGTCTTCAGCACCTCGCGCACCCATCCGCGCAGTTCGCGCCGCAGGGGAGTGTCGCGAAGTGTCCAGGCATCGTTGTGGTTGCGAAACGGAACGGGGCGGATTGTAAACGGAGCCTTCACTCCGATTTCCGCAAGGTAACTCCGCACTGCTTCCACCGAAGACTCATGCGTGAGGAAGGAAGCGCGGCCTTTCAAACGGTTGAGCCGGGCCAGCGCGGAGGCGCGGTCACTGCCTTCGTAAGGCCATCCGCGCACGCCGTCATAGTGGCTGTAGGGAATGAAGGCCAGCCACAGGTCGGCGATCGCGTCATTGTGCAGCCCAATATAATTGCAGGCGATGGCGCCGCGCGAAAAGCCGGTAAGGATGACCGCCGAAGGATCACCGCCATACTGCTCGCACACCATGCGCACCGCCTTGCGGCAATAGTCGATGGTTGCGTCCACGTCTCCCCACCATGTCAGCGCGTTGGTCTTTGCGGGGGCATCGACGAAGGGCATGGACACCCACAGGAATCCCTCGCCTCCCGAGATGCCGTAGCCGAGATTGGATCCGGCCACCGTGCCCAGTGAAACATCGCCGTATTTGTTTCGGTAATTGCCGTTGCCCGCGTATTCCACCAACACGGGATAGGAGCGGCCGGGGCGCCAATCGCGGGGCAGATACAGCGCATGGTGAACGCCGGTTCCGCGCCATTCCGGAAGCGTCTGGCGCACACGTTTACCAGCCGCCGGTTCGTCCTCCGTCATGGCTGGCACGGCGAGGTCGGCCGGCGCCCAGCGAAGGTCCGGGAAATCAGCAAACCACGCCAGCAACAGAAGGAAGCGCACGGTGCTGTCATTCTACCGTGCGCCTTCCCTGCAATCCATGGGGGCGCCCGCCAGACCGTTGACGGACGCCCGTTTCTCCTCCACTTGGGACTCAGACAGAGGAGAATTCCCTATGCCGCCACAGCTTCCCCCCGCCAGTTTTCGTGGGCGCCGCGAACCGAATGAGTCACTTCGCGTTTGGCCCACGGTTTGGCGAGAACGTCGAAGCCGCCCAGGTTTAGCACCTCGCCCCACAGCCTGTCGCCCGCGTGGCGTGCGGTGACAATGAGGCGTGGAGGACGCGGCAATTCACGGATAAAATCAAGCAGGGCCGCCCATCCGTCCGGCTCGCCCGCTTCACTCAGCACCACCGAAATCTCAGTGGACGCCAGCATCCGCCGGGCTTCGCCGGCAGACCGGGCATAGCGCACCGAGTACTCCGGATGCGAGAGAATCTCGCCGAGCAGGTAGCGGTCTTCCGGGTTGGGACTGACCAGCAGAACCTGTATCGGAGATGTGTGAACCGCCTTCATGTCTCCAGCATACGGATATTCGCATCTATAGACAAATAGATAGTTTCGGTGCTCGCCTATTCATAAAACCGATATACAATAACAACCATGGAATGGATGAACTACCACCACCTGCTCTACTTCTGGACGGTGGCCAAAGAAGGCAGCATCGTGCGCGCCTGTGACCAGTTGCGCCTGGCGCAGCCGACGGTGAGCGCGCAGATCAGGGCGCTGGAGGAATCGCTGGGAGACCGCCTGTTCCTCCGCGTAGGCCGCCGGTTGGTGCTCACCGAGTTCGGCCGCATGGTTTACAGCTACGCCGATGAGATCTTTGGCTTAGGGCGGGAGTTGCTGGAGGCGACCAAGGGCCGGTCACCGGAACGGCCTCTGCGGCTGATTGTGGGCATCTCCGATTCGCTGCCGAAGTCACTGGTGCACCGGCTGTTGATGCCGGCGCTGGAGATGGAGAGCGCGGTGCATCTGATTTGCCACGAAGACCATCCGGAACGGCTGCTGGCGCAGCTTGCCACCATGGAATTGGACGTTGCGCTGACCGATGCGCCCAGCATGCCCGCGGTACGCGTGAAGACGTTCAACCATCTGTTGGGGACCTGCGGGGTGACGCTGTTTGCCGCGCCGGCATTGGCGAAGAAACTGAAGGGTGAGTTTCCGGAGTCACTGAAAGGAGCGCCCATGCTGCTGCCGCTGGAGAACTCCACTCTGCGGCGTTCGTTGGATCACTGGCTGGAGGCCAAGGGGATCAACGTCAGGCTTGTCGGCGAGTTCCAGGACAGTGCGCTGGCAAAGGCGTTCGGGCAGGCGGGACTCGGCATCTTTGCCGCGCCATCGGCGGTGGAAGACGAGGTAAGAAAAAATTACGGCGTGGTGTCCGTTGGCCGGATCAGCACTGTAGTGGAGAGCTACTACGCGATTTCAGTAGAGCGGAAATTCAAGCATCCCGCTCTGCTGGCGATTCAACAGGCGGCCCGCCAGCGCGTGTTTGCTGAAACAAGCCGGGACAAGAATGTAAGCTGAAGGAGCCATGCGAATTTTCGGCATTCTGCTGGCCCTTGCGGCCGTGTGCGCCGCGCAGACCAAATACGACCTGGTGCTGAAGGGCGGCCACGTGATCGATCCCAGGAACCGGATCAACGGGGTGATGGATGTGGCCATCGCGGGCGGCAGGATCGCGCGCGTGGCGGCTGACATTGCGGCCCCGGCGGGCGTCCGCGTGGCCAACGTGGCGGGCCTCTATGTTACGCCGGTCTCATCGACATCCACGTGCATGTCTATTCCCGGCCCGGAAGCCCGGGACTGACCGGGGATTCCAGCGTGCATCCCGACGGCTTCTCCTTCCGTTCGGGCGTCACCACCCATGGTGGACGCCGGCACCACGGGCTGGCGCAATTTTCCGGATTTCCGCAAGCGTGTGATTGACCGCGCACAAACCCGCGTCCTGGCGCTGTTGAACATCGTGGGCAACGGCATGAGCCCCGCCGGCGAGGACAACCCTGGCGATATGGATGCGGAAGCGGCCGCGAAAATGGCCAGAAACAATGCCGACGTGGTGGTGGGCTACAAAACGGCACACTACGCGGGCGAGGGCTGGTTTTCTGTAGACAATGCGCTAAAGGCGGGACGCGCCACCAACCTGCCCGTCATGGTGGACTTCGGCTACGTCACGGCCGAGCGCAACCTCACTGTACTGTTGGGAGACAAATTGCGCCAGGGCGACATTTATACGCACTGCTACTCCGGCCACCGCAACGAGGTGACGGATGGCAAGGTCAATCCCGCCATGATCACCGGGCGCAAACGGGGCATCCTGTTCGACGTGGGCCACGGCGGCGGCAGCTTTTACTGGAACGTCGCCTCACCCGCGTTTGAACAGAAGTTCTATCCTGATTCCATCTCCACCGATCTGCACACCGGCAGCATGAACGCAGGGATGAAGGACATGATCAACGTCATGTCGAAAGTATTGAACCTCGGCGCGCCGCTGGAAGAGGTGGTGCGCATGTCCACCTGGACTCCGGCCAATGAGATCAAGCGGCCGAAACTGGGCAACCTGGACGTGGGCGCCGAGGCCGATGTCACTGTGCTGGGCATCGAAAAAGGCAGGTTTGGCTTCATCGATTCGGCCGGCGCGCGCCGCGAGGGCGACCGCCGCATCGTGGCCGAGTTGACCGTGAAGAAGGGACAGGTCGTCTGGGACTTGAACGGCCGCGCCAGTGCGGACTGGAAATCATTCCCCTACCGCAAGCGGGAGGACCCCGCGAAGAAGAAATAAGTTACTCGCCGTCGCTGCCCATCGTTTTGATGAAGGCGTCCGATTCGGCGATGGATGCTTCGATGTCCTTCACCAGTTGGGTTACCTCGCGGTCGATCTTCACCACGTTGCTCTTCAGCGACGATATCGCCCGCGCGTTCAGGTTGTGCTTGAGAAACAGCACCTGATCGCGGAAGGCCTGCAATACCGGCTTCATCTTGCGCTCGGAATCGTGCATCTTGCGGATCAGCGCGTCGTAGCGGGTTTCGGTTTCCACGCGCATGGCGCGGCTGCGGGTGCGAAGGTCGCCGCTGCTCATCGCGCTGATTTCCTTGTCCCACTCCCGGAACAGGTCGGCGGCCACTTTCTCAATGGAACGGACGCTTTGTCCCACGTCGTTTGCGCGGCCCTCGGAACGCTCCAGTTCCTTGTTGAGTTTGTTGTAGATTTCCTCCAGTTTGCCGCCGGTAAAGGCGGTAACTGACTGAAAGGCCTCCAGGGCGTTTTGAAATTGCTCCTTCGCCTCAGCCTGATCCTTTCGTCCGGCTTCCACGCGCGATACCAGAATATCCCGCTTCTCCCGGCCGATCTTTTCGTTTGCGGCGTAATAGAGGCTGGAACAGCCGGTGCATAGCAGGGTGAAAGCGAGAACCAGGGAAGGAGATTTCATCATGAAGGCTACAAGGTTCATCATAAACCACACGAAACCCGCGCTGTCGCCTTTCCCTGACAGGTGTCGCCCGGCGCTGGCGGTTGTGCTTCCTTAAGTCGCTGAAAACAATGCTGTTCACAATGGCCGTGGCCGTGCATCCTGAAACGGTGGAGTGAAGCCATGACAAACGCAACAACAATTTCTCAATTCTCTCAACGCCAGTTCCGTGATGCCCGCCGCGTGCAGGAAAGCCTGCTGGCCGGTGTGGAAAAGAAAGTCCTCATCTGGATCGCGCAGCGGCTTCCGGCCGCCATTAACGCCGACCACCTCACGCTTCTCGGCTTTAGCGCAATGATCGCCGCCGGCGCCTGTTACGCGCTGGCGGGAAAGTGGCCCGCCGCGCTGCTGGCGGTAAACGTCCTGCTGGCTATCAACTGGTTCGGCGACAGCCTGGACGGCACCGTGGCCCGGGTGCGCAACAAGCTGCGCCCGCGCTACGGATACTATGTGGACCACGTGGTGGATGCGCTGAGCGCGCTGTTCCTGTTCGGCGGCCTGGGCCTGTCCGGTTACATGAGTGAGCGCGTGGCGATGGGTATGTTGCTCGGCTATCTTCTGCTGGCCATCAACTCATACCTGGCCACGCATTCACTGGGTGTCTTCTCCATCTCCTGGTGGAAGTTCAGCCCCACGGAAATGCGGATCCTGCTGGCCCTGGGCAACATCGTGGCCTTCTTCCGTCCGGAGACGCGGATTTTCGGACCCTCTTACCTGTTCTTCGACGTGGCGGGCGTGATCGCCATCGCCTGCATGGGGGCGGTGCTGATCGTATCGGTGGCGCGTAACACCGTTACTCTCTACCAGGCGGAGCGCCTCTCATGAAGACGCTCATCCGGTTCAACGCGGTTGGCCTGGCCGGCGTGCTGGTGCAGTTGGGCGTGTTGAACCTCCTGCACCAGACGCTTGGTGTTCACTACCTGGGAGCCACCGCGCTGGCCGTGGAAGCGGCGGTGCTGCACAACTACTGGTGGCATTGGCGCTGGACCTGGGCGGGCCGCAAGGCCCCGGCCACCAGCCTGCTGCGATTCCAGTTCACTACGGGCGTGGTTTCCATCGCCGGCAATCTGTTCGGAATGAAGCTGCTGGTGGGCGTGATGGGGCTGCCTCCGCTGGCTGCGAACCTGGCCGCCATCGCCATTCTCTACGCCTTCAACTTCGTGGTCTCGGACCGCTATGTGTTCCGCGTGAGATAATCCGTGTTCCCGATGTCTGGCGTGCTCCTGATTGTCGATGACGAAGCCGCGGCGCGATTCGCCCTGGCGAAAGCCTTTCAGGGAGCGTGCACGGTGGTGGAAGCGGCCTCAGTGGAGCAGGCGCGCGCGCGGATGCGCGAAACGCGGCCGGCCGTGGTGCTGCTGGACTACAACATGCCGGGCGAAGACGGCATCACCCTGCTGCGCGAGATTGCAGGCGTGGAGGGACCGGCCGTCATCATGATCACCGCGCACGGTTCCGAACGGATCGCCGTCGACGCCATGAAAAGCGGCGCCTTTGACTATCTGCCGAAACCGTACGACCTGGAGGAACTGCGGCTGTTGGTGGCGCGCGCCTTTGAGCATCAGGCGCTCCGGCAGGAAGTGACGGACCTGCGCGCAAGGCTCGCCGGAGAGGGACAATTTGGGCGGATGGTGGGGGATTCGCCCGTCATGCGCGCCCTCTTCCTGGCCGCCGAACGGATCGCCGAAACCGATCTGCCGGTCCTGATTCTGGGCGAAAGCGGCACGGGGAAGGATCTGCTGGCGCAGGAGATCCACGTGCGCGGCGCGCGCAGCCGCAACCGTCTTGTGGCCGTGAACTGCGCCGCGCTTCCCGAAACGCTGGTGGAAAGCGAGTTGTTCGGTTACGAGAAGGGCGCCTTCACCGGGGCCGCCGTTTCCCGTCCGGGCAAGTTTGAGCTGGCGCACCAGGGTACGCTGTTTCTGGATGAAGTGGGCGACATGACCGCCGCCACGCAGGCCAAGATCCTGCGCGCGGCCGAATCCGGCGAAATCGAGCGGCTGGGTGGCCGGGCTCCTTTGCGCGTGGATGTGCGGATCATCGCCGCCACGAATCAGGACTTACAGGCGGCGATCCGCCACGGGCGATTCCGTCAGGATCTGTATTTCCGTCTGGCCGGCATGACCTTGTATCTTCCTCCCTTAAGGCAGCGCAGTGAAGACATTCCGCTGCTGGTGGAACGCTTCTGGCAGGACCTGGCGGTGAAGTACAAACGGGAAGGGCCGCGGCTGACCAGGGAGGCGATGGCCAGGCTGGCTGCCTGTGAATGGTCTGGAAACGTACGGCAGTTACGCGCCACCGTGGAGCGGGTGTTTGTGCTGGCGCGGGGCGGCGAGGTGAGCGAAGCCGACCTGCAACTCGCCATGGAGCCGGCGCCCGTGGCGCAGACGGCCGACTATCTGGCTGCCCCGGATCTGCGGGAAGCACGGCGCCTGTTCGAGATCGAGTATCTTACCCGTAAGTTGCGGGAGCACGGCGGCAATGTGACGCGGACAGCCGCGGCAATCGGCATTGAGAGGCAGAGTCTTCAGGAGAAGATTCGGCAGCTTGGCATTGTCCGGCCGGCGTAGTTGTTGGCGGAAGGAACGCGGGAATGCAGGAACGCAGGAATGCATCGGATGAAATCGCCCTGCCTTCTTGCATTCCCGCCCAACACCGCCAACCCCGGTGCGGTATCATTCCACCTAACGAGGGTATACGCCGTGTCAAGATGCCAGCTTGCTGGGTTTGCTGTACTGCTGCTGTCGCCTGCCTTGGCGCAGCCGCCCAGGGACTTCGAACGCGTCGTGGTGGATCGCTCCAATGCCACCATGAAGCCGCTGGTCCGCGGCACTAAGCAAGCCGTCACCTCCATGTCCCCGCAGGCCACCCTCGCCGCTGACCGCATCCTCGCCGCGGGAGGCAACGCCTTCGACGCCATCGTGGCCGGCCAGGCCGTTCTCGGCCTTGTACTCCCGGCTTCGAATGGAATCGGTGGCGACGCCACGCTGCTTGTCTACTCCGCCAACGACAAACGCGTATGGTCCATCAATGCCGAAGGCACCGCCCCCGGACTCGCCACCATCGAATGGTTCGAAAAGAATCAGGGCGGCAAGCTCCCCGTGGACGATTCGCTGCTGGCCGGCACCGTCCCCGGCGTCATCGATGCGTGGTACATCCTCCTGTCGCGCTGGGGTACAAAGAGTTTCTCTGAAGTGTTGGCGCCCGCCATCGAACTCGCCGAGCGGGGCTTCCCCCTCAGCGGCGGGATGGCTCGCGGTTTCGAGTCCCAGGCCCTCGCCAAGTACCCCACCAGCGTGAAGCTTTACGGATCGCGTAAGTGGAAGGAAGGCGATATCTTTCGCAATCCCGATCTGGCGCGCACCTTCCGCCGCCTGGTGGAGGCCGAAGAGTCCGCCAGGCCTCAGGGCCGCCAGGCCGCCCTGAAGGCCGCCCGGGACCGCTTCTACAAGGGCGATATCGCGCAGGAGATGGCGGCCTTCTCGGAGAAGAACGGCGGCCTGTTCCGGCTCGCCGACTTCACATCGTACACGGCCAAAGTAGAAGAAACCATCTCCATTGACTATCGTGGTTATCAGGTCCACAAGAATCGGTCAGCCTCCCAGGGGCCGGCCGAACTGTTCGCCCTCAACATACTGGAAGGTTACGAGCTGAAAAGTATGGGACATAACTCGGCGGACTATGTCCATACCTCGGCCGAAGCGGTGAAACTGGCCATGGCGGACCGCGACAAGTATCTCGGCGACGCCGATTTTATCCTCATTCCGTTCCGCGGCCTGCTTTCCAAGCGGTACGCCGCCGAGCGCCGCAAGCTGATCGATCCCAAACGCGGGTCCATGGACCTGCGCCCGGGCACGGCGGAACCCTTCATGGATCTCTCCCCGCTCGACCGGCCCACCGGCGTCGCGCTGAACGGCAGTGCCGATCACGAGGGCGACACCAGCTACATTGCCGTTGTCGATTCGGCTCGCAACGCCGTCTCCTTCACGCCGAGCCTGCACAGCGGCTTCGGGACGAAGGTCGTCATCGGCGATCTCGGCTTCACCTTCAACTGCCGCGGAGACTACTTCTCCCTGGTCAAGGGCCACGCCAACGCCCTCGCGCCGGGCAAGCGCCCGCGGTCCACTCTTCAGGGAACCATCGTGACCAAAGCCGGCAAGCTATTTCTGGTCACCGGCGCGCCGGGTGGCGACGATCAATGTATGCGCACGATGCAGACCTTTCTGAACATCGTCGAGTTCGGCATGGACGTGCAGCAGGCCATCGAAGCGCCGCGCTGGTCCACCGAAAGCTTCCCGGCTTCGCCATTTCCCCACACCATGTACCCCGGCCACCTGCATGTGGAAAGCCGCGTGGCAAAGCCGGTGCGCGATGAACTCGTACGCCGCGGGCACATCGTCTTCGTGCGCGGGCCGTGGTCAATGAACATGAGCGCGGGGATCACCGTCGATCCGGAAACGGGCGCGCTGGCGGCAGGGGCTGATCCGCGTACCCCAGCGCAGGCGGTGGCGTGGTAGGCGGCGCCGCATGGGGGCCTTCAGCCGATGTTCCGGTTCTGCTTGCGGGTGAGGTGCATCTCTGGTTCGCCATCGGCGAGCCGGACTCTGGACTCACTGCGCTGCGTTTCCTGCTGGGTGAGTATCTCGGCCGCCGCCCGCAATCGTTTCGCATTGAGCAAGCCGGCGACCGCCTGCTGGTTCCCGGATTCCCCATCGCCTGCGGCATGTCGGAATCCAGTGGCGCGCGATTGCTCGGGTTTACTCCACGCGGCCATCTCGGCGTAGCATTGGAGCGCCTGCGGTCCGACATTCCTTACTCCGCGCGCGGCTTGACACAGGAAGCTCTCTCGCGCGTTCGATTGCAGCCACCGCAGCGCCGCAACGAAGCCGCCGTGTGGGAATGTTGCCGGCAGCGGGCCCTGCGCCAGGCCTGTCCGTCCGCCGTATTGCTGCCCGTGCCGCCCATTCCAGGCTTCGCCGCCGCGGTGGCCGTGGACCGACTGCGCGCCCTTCGCACGTTCCAATACGCGCCCAACGGCTTACGATAGGGAAATGTTCGCCGTTTCCTTTCTTCTGCTGACGGCCTGGGCGCAACCCTACGACATCGTGCTCAACAACGGCCGCGTGATGGACCCGGAGTCCGGTCTGGACGCCGTGCGCCATGTCGGTATTCGCGGCAAACGCATCGCGGCGATTTCGACGAAGCCCCTGCGTGGCCGTCTGGAAGTGGATGTCAAAGGGTTGGTGGTCGCCCCCGGCTTTATCGACCTTCACTCTCATGGACAGACCGCCGAGAACTACCGTTTTAAGGCCCGCGACGGCGTCACCACCGCGCTTGAGCAGGAGGTGGGCGCGAGTCCCGTCTCCGCCTGGTACGCTGCCCGCGAGGGCAAGGCCCTGGTGCACTTCGGCGCCAGCGTGGGACACCTGCCGGCACGCATGGCCGCAATGAAGGACACAGGCGACTTTCTCCCCCGCGATGCCGCCGTCACCCGCGCCGCCACCATGGAGGAACGGCGCCTCATCAGGGAAGCCCTCGCCAAAGGACTCAGTGAAGGCGCGCTCGGCATCGGCTTCGGCTTCGCTTACACGCCGCTGGCGGGACCCGAGGAAATCCAGGAGTTGTTTGCACTGGCGGCCTCTGCCAGGCGGCCCGCTTTCGTCCACATGCGCTACGGCAGCGTGGGCGATCCCGGCGTGGCGGCCGCCCTGCAGGAAGTGATCGCCTACGCTGCCGTCACCGGTGCATCCGTTCACGTGGTGCACATCGGCGCCTCCAGCACCCGCAAACTCGATCTGGCGATGTCCATGATCGAAGGCGCGCGCAAGCGCGGTCTCGATATCACCACTGAGGCCTACCCCTACGTCGCCGGTATGACCAACATCTCCTCCGCGATATTCAAAGGTGGATGGCAACGGGATTTAGGGATCTCCTACTCCGATTTGATGTGGGCGGCCACGGGTGAGCGGCTCACCGC
>JANRLE010000057.1:0-5730 GCA_033762895.1 Bryobacteraceae bacterium
GATCAGCAGGGGGCCGTTGCCGCCGGCGCCGCCGTGCGCTTCACGCAACTGGAAACGAACATCGTCACCGCAACCGTGACGAACGCCGAGGGGATTTACGACGTACCAACCCTGCTTCCCGGCTCCTACCGCATCGTGGTGGAGTTGGAAGGCTTCAAGCGGCACGAACGCGGACCGGTGGATGTGCGCGTGGGCGACGTGCTGAGCATCGACGCGGTGCTGGAACTGGGCGCAATCACCGAGAGCGTCACCGTGTCGGCCGAGGCGCCGCTGCTTTCCACCGGCTCGGCCAGTCTCGGCCAGGTAGTGGACAACCGCCAGCTTACTGACCTGCCCCTTGCCGGACGAGGAGTAAGTTATCTGATGCAGCTTTCCCCGGGTGTGATTTCGACGAACGCTCCGACGCACGGCTGGCTGCCGCAGGCCCGCGGATCCGTTTCCGACATCGCCGTGAACGGTTCGCGCACCCGCGGCAGCGAGTTCACCTTGGACGGCATCCCGAATATGGAGCAACAGGGAACCATCGCCTTTCAGCCACCCCCGGAAATGATTCAGGAGTTCCGCGTGCAGACCGCGGCCTACGACACCTCCATCGGCCGTTTCACCGGCGCCAACGTGAATATGGTGCTGAAGGGCGGCTCGAACCAATTGCATGGTTCGGCATGGTTTTCCCATCTCAGCCGCCCGCTGATGACGCATCCGTTCTTTGTCAACCGCGCGCTATATGACACGCGAACCGGACCCGTAACCGAGCAGAAACGCAGCCGTCTGTGGCCCGCCACAAAGACCAACCGCTACCGCGTTCAACTGGGCGGCCCGGCGGTGATTCCCAGGGTCTACGACGGGCGCAACCGCACGTTCTTCAGCTACGGCAACGATTTTATGCTGCGTACCTTCGCCGGGCAGAACAACCTCACCATCCCACGGTTGGAACAGCGGCGCGGTGACCTGTCCGGATTGCTGGCGCTGGGCGCGCAGTATCAGATCTATGATCCGGCCACTATCGCCGCAGCGCCGAACGGCCGGTTCAGCCGGCAACCCATTCCCGGCAATGTGATTCCCGCCAGCCGCCTGGATCCGATCGCGCAGCGGCTGCTGGCCTACTATCCCGAACCGAACGCAACCGGTACCGTCGACGGGCGCCAGAACTTTCAGGGCAACCCCGCAAACCGCATCGACTACGCCAGCCACATGATTCGCGCTGACCAGGTGATCACGCAGAATCACCGCTTCTACGTGTCCCTCAGCCTTTCCAGCATTCAGGGCGACCAGGGCCGCGCGCTGCGCAATGACGCGCTGGGTAACCTCACCGACCAGCACTACCGCGGCTTCGCCTTCGACGACGCGCTGACGCTGCGGCCCGACCTGGTGTTGAACTTCCGCTACGGATTCACACGTTTTGCCGGCACCAGCGATCCCCCGACGCGCGGCTTCGACTTGGCGGGCCTGGGGCTGCCGGCCTCGCTGGTGCGCCAGATCGACTCCGGACTGGCGAGCCTTCCCGCCATCAACATCGAAGGCTACCAGGCCATCGGCACGGACACATCTTCATTTACGGCCACGAACTACCATTTCTGGAGCGCTACGGCGATCAACAGCCGGGGCGCGCATACCATGCGCTTCGGCGGAGAGTACCGGATTCTTGGCGAAAACGCCTATGCCTACGGAAACGTCTCGCCAAGTTATACCTTCGGAAACCTGTGGACGCGCGGGCCCCTGGATAACTCTCCGGTGGCGCCCATCGGCCAGGGTTTCGCCTCGTTCCTGCTGGGGCTGCCTACCGACGGATTTATCGACAAGAACGCATCTTACGCCGAGCGCTCCGGATACCTTGGCCTGTTTGTGATGGACGATTGGAAGGCGACGCCCAAACTTACCGTATCGGCCGGCATCCGGTACGAATATGAACAGCCGACGCAGGAACGCTTCAACCGCAGCAACCGGGGCTTCGACTACACGGCCGTCAATCCCGCCGACGCCGCCGTCAGGGCGGCTTACGCCCGCAACCCGATCCCACAGGTTCCCGCCGATCGGTTCCGCCTGCTCGGTGGACTGCGGTTTGCTGGCGTGGAAGGAACTTCGCGCGGTCTCTGGGACCCGGACCGCAATAACTTCTCACCCCGCCTGGGACTGGCTTACTCTCTCAACCCGCGCACCGTGCTGCGCGCCGGCTACGGCATTTTCTTCGAAAGCCTGGGAGCTGACCGGTTGGATGTGGGCCAGCTCGGCTTCAGCCAGAATACGCGCATTAATCCTTCCAGCGACAACGGCCGCACGTTCCGCGCCACTCTGGCCAATCCGTTTCCCGACGGATTGCGGACCCCGCTGGGAGCCGCGGGCGGACTTACAACTTTCCTTGGCCTCGCGCCAACGTTCGTGGAACCCACCCGGCGGACGGGATACATGCAGCGCTGGAGCTTCAACGTGCAGCGCCAACTCGGGCAAAATTGGCTGCTGGAGGCGGGTTACACGGGGAACCGGGGTACAAAGCTCGGTTTCGCGCGGGATCTGAACCCCATTCCTGTGGAGTATCTAAGCAGGTCGCCCATGCGCGACCAGGATACGATCAACTTTCTCACTCAGAACGTGCCCAACCCATTCCGCGGCCTGGACGCCTTCACCAACAGCCCCGGATTCTTCAACAATCAAAACCTGGCCCGGCAGCAACTGCTGCGCCCGTTTCCGCAGTTCAACGGCCTCAGTACGACGATCAACGACGGATTCTCCTGGTACCATGCGGGTCACCTGCGGCTGGAAAAACGCATGGCCACCGGATTCTCGCTGTCCGGCTCCTACACCTGGTCCAAGTTCATGGAGGCGGTGGAGCGTCTGAACCCGCAGGATCTGCAGCCGCACCACGTCATTTCGCCCCAGGACAGGCCGCATCACATCGCCATCAGCGGCCTCTGGGATGTACCGTTCGGCAAAGGACGGCGTTGGCTGGCTTCGGCGGGGCGGGCGGTAGACGCCGTAGTCGGCGGCTGGAACATCAACGCCATCTATCAATGGCAAAGCGGCCCGCCAATCGGATTCGGCAATGTGCTGTTTTACGGCACGCTGGACCAGATCGTCATTCCCTTCGCGGATCGCAAACCGGAGCGCTGGTTCAACACGGAACTGTTCGAACGTACGCCGGCGCGCCAGCTTGAACAGAACTACCGGACGTTTCCGCTGCGCCTCACAGGGTTGCGCGGCGACGGGTGGAATACCTGGGACATCTCTTTATACAAGGATTTCGCCATCAGCGAAAGAGTGAAGATGCAGTTGCGGGCAGAGGCGGTAGACGCCTTCAATCACGCCATGTTCGCCGCGCCCAATACCGCCCCGCTGAACACTGCCTTCGGCACCTCGGTCGCCACGATATGGTCCGAGCAGAAAAAAATCACCCTGGCCGCGAAGCTTGTCTGGTGAGCCGGTTTGGCGCGTCACGCAATTGACACTGGCCCCCGAAAAGCATATCTTTATGGAAAGTCCCTAAACGCTCACCCTGGGGGTAGTTCTATTCATGTCCGCTAGACTCTGGACCGTTTTTGTTTTCGCCGCCGTCAGCCTTTTTGGCCAAGGCGAGCGCGGCACGTTCAACGGAACCATTTCCGACGGCACCGGCGCTGTCATACCCGGCGCTTCGGTAAAGGCGCAGAATATCAGTACGGGTGTAGAGGCTCCCGCAACCACAACTTCGGCCGGCGTCTACCGCATGCCTTATCTGCCACCCGGCACCTACAAGATCACCGTCACCGCCGCCGGCTTCAAAACCGCGGTCCGCGAGAATGTCGAACTTGCCGTCGCACAGACCCTCACCGTCGACTTTGTCCTCGAAGTCGGCCAGGTCAGCGACTCGGTCACCGTTTCTTCCGAACCGCCGCTGCTTGAAACCGGCACCGCCGAAATCGGCAGCTATGTGTCCAAGAAGGAATTTGATACCTGGCCGATCACCGTCGGCGACGGCCGCCGCCAGATCCAGCAGTTCATCTTCAGTTCGCTCCCCGGCACCGTCGGCGGCACCTTCCAGGGCTCCATCAACGGCGGGCAATACTACTCGCACGAAATCCTGGTGGATGGCATCTCCGTCGGCCGCTTCGACCTGCAGGGCGGATCGAATAATGAATTTAGCCCGTCGGCCGAATCGGTCAGCCAGTTCAAATTGCAGACCGGCACAGTCAGCGCGCAATACACCGGCGCGCAGACCTCCGTCGCCAACTTCGCCACCAAGAGCGGCACCAATTCCCTGCACGGCAGCGCCTACTACTACGTGCAGAACGACGCTCTTCGCGCCAATGGCTGGAACAACAACGCCGCTGGTGTCAAGCGCCAGCCGTTCAAACAGAACAACTACGGCTACTCCGTGGGCGGCCCGGTGCTGTTGCCGAAGATCTACGACGGCCGCAACAAGAGCTTCTTCTATCACAACCTGGAACGTACCAAGGTCAAGAACTTCACCTCCACCGGGTTCAGCACACTGCCGGTTCCCGATTTTAAGCGGGGGAATTTCGCCAGCCTGCTCAGTTCCGGCTTCACAGGTAACAGTGCCTCCGGCCAGGCCGTTGCCGGGCGGACGGATCCGCTTGGCAACACGGTGACGTTCGGTCAGATTTTTGATCCGGCCAGCGCCAGGCAGGTGGATGGGCGCTGGATGCGCAGCCCGTTCCCGGGCAATGTGGTTCCCACCAACCGATGGAGTCCCGTTGCCACCAAGGTGGTGAATGAAGTTGGCATCGACGATCCGCTGTTTGGCACGATGTTGAACAACATGCCGAACTTCGGCGCTTGCTGCCCGGTGTTCGACGAGTGGATGCTGACCTTGAAGGGCGATCACAACTTCAGCACGTCCCATCGTGTCTCGGCGCTGTTCAACCGCAACTTCCGCGAGCGCAACAACTCACCGGGCGGACGCTGGGGCATTCCTCCGGGCCGTCCCACCGGCGTCTATCAGCTTCAGAACACCCCGGGTACGATGGCGCGCCTGGCCTACGACAGCACACTTCGCCCGACCGTTCTGAATCACTTCGCGATCGGGTACAACCGGTTTGGCAACCTCAACGAGAGCGTGTTCGTCGATCAGGACTGGCCGTCGAAGATCGGAATTCAGAACGTGCCCGGCACGCACTTCCCAACGCTGCAGTTCCAGGGCCAGCCCTTCCAGGGCGGCGGCATCGGCGCCGGCGGACGTCTCGGTTCAGGCAACCGCGGCGGTTCCTATAACGGCAGCACCATCATCCAGGACGACGTGACAGTGGTGCGCGGCAAGCACAACTTCAAGATGGGAATGGAGCACCGCCGCTACTACTTCAACAACCGCAACAAGTCGGGCTCCGGCGACTTCTTCTTCAACCCGGCCACCACCGCGCAGCCCGGCTTCCTCAATGAAACCGGCCACTCCTTCGCCAGCTTCCTGCTGGGCGCGGTTTCCAGCACCGGCCGTGCGATCACTCCTGTGAACCAGGGCTACCGTTGGCGTAATCTCGGCATGTACTTCATGGACGACTGGAAGGTCAGCCGCAAGCTGACCCTGAATCTGGGCCTGCGCTGGGAGATCACCGGCGGACTGATCGAAGTGGCCGGCCGCATGTCGGGCGTTGACCTGGCCAAACCCAATCCGGGCGCGAACAATCTGCCTGGCGCGTTGGTCTTCGTCGACGACCTGGGCCGCAAGGGCTTCCAGAACACCTACTGGAAGCAGATCTCGCCGAAGTTTGGCTTCGCCTACGAAGTGAACAGCAAGATGGTGGT
>JANRLE010000058.1:0-2493 GCA_033762895.1 Bryobacteraceae bacterium
GCCGCATTCGGCATCTTTGTCACGCCCGGCGCGACGTTCGGCAATGCCATCGGATTTAATGGCGGCCAGGAGTTGAATCAGTTTGTGAAGAGCGCGCGGCCGGGCCAGCAGGTGACCCTGATCGGCACCGGACTGGGCGCCGTTTCCGGCGACGAGAAGAACCCGGTGGCGGTGCAGGATGTGGCCGCCGACGTGAAAGTATTCGTGGCGGGCAAGGCTGCCGAAGTGGTCTCTAAAGGCCGTGTGGGTCTGAATGAGATCGCCAACGGCGATTCCCTGAAATTGCCGCGCGGGCTTTCGGCCGTGGACCAGGTGACGTTCACCGTTCCGGACGGAGTGACGGGCTGCGCCGCCAGCGTCGCCGTGCAGATCGGGGAGCGGATGAGCAACTGGGCCACGCTGTCGGTTGCGCCGGAAGGTGGTGTGTGCGCCGATCTGGCGGGCCTGGGCGACTTGAATCAGTACTACACCAGCGAGCCGTTGAAGGTCGGTTCGATCAGCATGATCCGAACCGCGATCGGGCTGGAATTAGGACCGCTCGGCAGCCTGAACATTAACACCGATGCCGGCAGCGCTTCATTCTTCAAGAACGCCGCGGTGGGCGTACCAGCAAGCGCGCTGACCTTCAGCCCGGTCAGCACCGGCCAGTGCATCGCAGTGGTCGGGCAGATCGCCGATGTTGATGGCCCGGATGAAGAACCGGAAGAGATCTCTGAGGGCACGCCGCTGGACGCCGGCGAGGCGCTGCGGATCCAGGGGCCGAAAGGCGTACGGGAGTTGAAGAAGGTTTCCACCGGCAATTATGCCGACTCATTGGGAACGGGCAGCGACACCGCACTTCCATTTCCGGTGCCGATCCCGGGCGGCGGCAAGGAGCCGTTCCTCGATCCTGGCGAATACACAGTGGACAACGGCGCCGGTGGGGCCGATATTGGGGCCTTCCAGGTAAAAGCGCGCGTGAGTGCGCCTTTGAACTGGACCAACCGGGCGCAGATCACAGCGGTAACCCGCGCCAATGGCGTGGACGTAACCTGGACCGGCGCCGAACCTGGCTCGTTCGTCATGATTGTGGGATTTTCGAGCAACGGCAACGCGAACGCGTCCTTTTACTGCATCGCCGATGCGGCCGCGGGCCGTATCAACGTGCCTTCACAGGTGCTGTTGCGCCTGCCGGCCAGTGGTGCGCCCGCCGGGCCGGAAGCCGCTACGGGCGCTCTTTTCGTCGCCAATACTAACGGCGTGAAGGTGGATATTCCGGGGCTTGACCTAGCCGTGTTCTCGACCGGCGTCTTGAGCGGAAAGACACTGCCGTACCGCTAAAAGCCCGGGGGCCGGAGGTTATAATGAGGGCCGGATGCTTCCGCGCCTGATATGGTTGGCCTGCACCCTCGGCCTTACCATCGCCGTACCGTATCAGCCCGCCGCGGAAGCCATGCAACTGGCCGCGGCGGGCGATTTTGTTGGCGCTGAACGGCTTCTGATCAAAGCCGCGGCGGCGGCGCCTTCCGACCCCGAACTGCGTTATCGCCTGGGCGCGATCCAACTGCGGCTGAAGAAACCGCAGGATGCGCTGCCGCATCTCGAAACAGCCGCCAGACTGAGTCCTGCGACTCCACCCGTATGGCTCGCCCTCGCCCATGCGCGGCTGGAATCCGGCAAGGCGTCCGAGGCGAAGGCCGCTGCGGCCCAGGCGCGGAAACTGGCCGGCGCGAACGCGAACTTCGGCCGCGCCCTGGGTTTGTTCCACCATCAACTGGCCCTGGCTTTCCGCAAAGCGAAGGACCCGGCAAAGGCCGTGGAGGCGTGGCAGGAAGCAATCGCGCTCGATCCGGATCAGGCGGACTGGTACGGGGAGTTGGCCGGACTGTTTCTGGATCACCGCACTCCAGAACCGGCCGTGGCCGTGCTGGAGAGCGCTAACCGGCGTTTTCCGCGGCATGTGGAACTATTGCGTCTGCTGGGACTGGCCCACTACTCCGCCGGGGATTCGGCAAAGGCCATCGAGGTGTTTCTTCGCGTCATGGATCTGGCGCCGGACGCCGAGGAGAGTTACTCCTCGGTTGAGACACTGCTGCCGGACGCCGGGGCCGCCCTGCCCGCGATTGTGGAAAAACTTCGCCGGTTCACCGCCAGCCAACCGTCGAGCCCGGTGGGGCACTTCCTTTTGGCACAGGCGGTAGCGATCAACACGCCGGGAGCGCCGGAAGCCGAGGCGATGCTGCGCGAGGCGATCCGGGTGGAGCCGAAGTTCTGGCCGGCGCACTATGAGTTGCACAAGCCGCTGCTGGCGCGCGGACAGACGCCGGAGGCAGCGCAATCACTGGAGCGGGCGGTGGCGCTAAATCCGGCTTACGCGCCGGCGCGGTATGCGCTGGCGCAAGCGTACGCGAAACTGGGGGATCGGGCGAAGGCTTCCGAACAGCGGCGGGCGCATCATGAACTGCTGTCGCGGGAGCGGGAATCGGCGCAGGCGCGTCAGGCGGCGATGCCGCG